>CALGLR010000015.1 GCA_937959395.1 uncultured Flavobacteriaceae bacterium
GTTCTTGCTTAAAATGTAATCGACAACTCTGCTCGTCTGTAAAATGAACTCCAAAAGAAAATATATTCATGGTTAACTATTTAAAAATCAATTAAATATACGTAATTATAATGAAATTAGGGATGTTTACGGACATACAATAAAAAAGGTCAATGTAACACAAATAGAAACGTATTTAATCGATTTTATTTACTTTTAATCTGTTTTTGTGAAAATTTTACTTATCTTTTGTAATGGCTTTTTTAAAGCTTTATTTTTTATTTTGAAACCCAAATCAAAAATATCATGAAAAAAATTCTTTTTTTCTCACTTTTGTGTGTTTATATTACCAATGGTCAAGTGGGCATAGGCACAACAACACCAGATCCTTCTTCAATTTTAGATGTTACAAGCACCAATAAAGGAATGTTAGTTCCTAGAATTAACATAATATCTTCTACCGATAATACAACAATAGCATCACCTGCCACTGGTTTGTTAATTTATAATAATGCAACCGTTGGAGACGTTACACCCGGGTTTTATTTTTGGGACAGTTCTACATGGTTACAGTTAACAACTAATACCGTAAACACAAAATGGGATATTCTAGGAAATTCAGGTACAGACCAAACCATAAATTTCATGGGTACAATAGATGACCAAGATTTAGTTTTTAAAAGAAATAACGTTTTAGCTGGTAGCTTAAATACTCTTAACACCTCATTTGGTGTTAATGCTTTATTTTCAAATACTACTGGAAATTATAATACAGCAAACGGAGTAAATTCTCTTTATTCGAATACAACAGCAAACTACAATACGGGAATTGGATACGCTTCTCTTCGATTTAATACTACAGGAACTCAAAATACTGCTAATGGTTCAAATTCTCTTTACAGTAATACAACAGGAAATTATAACACTGCAAGCGGTATGAATTCTCTTTATGCGAACACAACAGGGAATCACAATACAGGAACAGGGCGTACCTCTCTTAGATTTAATACTACAGGAACTCAAAATACTGCTAATGGTTCAAGTGCTCTATACAGTAATACTACAGGAAATTATAACACTGCAAACGGTATGAATTCTCTTTATGCGAATACAACTGGGGATTACAATACAGGAACAGGTCGTACCTCTCTTAGATTTAATACTACAGGAACTCAAAATACAGGTACAGGAGTAAATGCTCTTTACAGTAATACAACTGGTAGTTATAATACTGCGAGCGGCGTAAATTCACTATATGCTAATACAACTGCAAACTACAATACCGCAACAGGAACAGCTGCTCTTAGATTTAATACAACTGGAACTCAAAATACTGCTAGTGGTTCAAATTCACTTTACAATAATACAACTGGGGATTACAACACGGCAAATGGTGTAAACTCACTTTATGATAATACTACAGGTAATTATAATACAGCAATAGGTCGTGTTTCTCTTAGATTTAATACCATAGGGCTACAAAATACTGCTACGGGAGCTAATTCTCTTTACTCTAACACTACTGGAAATAATAACACAGCAACAGGAATGAATACACTTCGGTTTAATACAACAGGAAATAATAATACAGCAACTGGTATTAATGCACTTTATGCTAATACAACAGGGAATAGCAATACAGCGGTAGGAAATACTTCATTGCGTTTTAATACCACAGGAAACAATAATACAGCAACTGGTATAAACGCTCTTCGATCTAACACAACTGGAGAAAACAATACAGCAAGTGGTTTAAATTCTCTTTATGCAAATACAACGGGAATTAATAATACGGCAATGGGAAATTCTTCGTTACGCTTTAATACTACAGGAATTAATAATACCGCAACAGGTACAAACGCACTTCGATCCAATACTACAGGAGAAAATAATACAGCAAATGGTATAAATTCTCTTTATGATAGCACAACAGGATCTGCAAATACAGCAGCTGGACATGCAGCTCTTAGATTGAATACCACTGGAAGCTTCAATTCAGGATTGGGTCGTCAATCACTAAGGTTAAATACAACGGGAAGTAACAATACTGCCGTTGGTTTTAGAGCTTTAGATAATTCTACAACAGGAAGTAACAATACAGCAATTGGCTACTTTGCTGTAGTGCCAGATGGCACCTTAAGTAATCAAGTACGTATAGGTAATAATGCTATTACTTATGCAGGATTACAAGTGGCTTGGTCTATTACATCAGATATGAGATGGAAAAATAATATTAAAGACTCAAATTTGGGTTTAGATTTTATAAACGAATTACGTCCGGTTTCTTATTATAGAAATAACGATGACACTAATAAAATTGAATATGGGTTTATTGCTCAAGAATTAAAAGAGGCTTTAAAAAACAAGGGCATAAAAAGTAGTGGAATTATAACTGAAGATACTGAAGGCATGCTAAGTGTTCGTTATAACGATTTAATGTCTCCAATGGTTAAGGCCATTCAAGAACAAACTGATGAGATTGCACTATTAAAAAAAGAAAACGAAGCTTTAAAATTGAAACAACAAACTTTTGAAAAGGAGTTGAAAGAAATTAGAACTCTCTTATTGAATAAAAACTAATTACTTAGAATTATTTAATCTAATTTTTTAAATTAAATAAATCGTTTCAAAAAAACACAAACTCTTCTAAATACTTTTATTACTTATGTCGTTTTAGTTCTTTTTAGCACTCGTTAACGATAGCGTTAATAACTCATTAGCAACAGGATCAACAATGGACTGTGCTCTTGATGTATTCGCTAGTATTACACTTACCGTCTTTTTACTTGGAACTATAAAAAGAAATGATGTATTTCCTGTTTGGCCTCCTGGATGCCCAATTAAAGCGCCTTCATTTGGTTTTTTAGCATAAAGAAACCATCCAAAGCCATAAGCGTTATTTTCTTTTTCTAGACTATGATGTTGTCGCATAATGTTTAGTGTGTTTTCTTTTACAAAAACATTGTTCAATAATGCATTACCAAACTTTAGCATGTCTTCTAAAGTTGTATAAAAACCTCCTGCTGGGATTCGGTTGCTTAAATTATTTTCTTTAGCAATTTTTGCTTTTCCTTTTCCGTTATTACGAGAGTATAACTCAGATTTATTACTCATTTTAACTCCAAATTTTTCAACACCTGTATTGGTCATTTCCGCCTTATTCCAAATGTTATTTTGCATGTAATTTTCAAAAGTATTTCCAGAAATTTTTTCAATAACCACACCTAGAACGGTATAACCATAAGTCGTGTAACTATATTGAGTGCCTGGTTCAAATAATAAATCATGATCTTTAAATAAACTTAATGCATCATAGAGCGTTGGATAATTAACAGTAGTATTAGACTCGCGTCCATCTTTATATCCTTCAATACCAGAAGTATGCGATAATAAATGCCTTATTGTAATTTGAGTTTTTTCGTGTATTGGATAATCTAGAATATAAGTTTGAATAGACGCATCTAAATCTATTAAGCCTTTTTCTACAAGTTGCATTATGGCTAAAGCTGTCATAGATTTTGCAATAGAGCCCATTCTTAATTTGGTATCTAGTTTAAACTTTTTATTTTCTTTTATATTTGAATAACCTGCTGAAGATTGCCCTATTGTTTTTCCCTCAACAGAATATCCCGCTACCACTCCAGCAACCTCTTTTTCTGATACTATTTTTTCTAATAATAGATTAACTTCTTTATCCTTATTTTGTGTGACACTTAGGAAGGATATTAAAAAAGCAGCTAATAAGATGATATGATTTTTCATTATTTATTTTATTTATTAAGTTTACACTGATGCGAAAAATAGAAACGAAAGTTACACTAAACATTTATTCTACTAGGATTGTGGCGAACTATTCATTTTTAGGGACGAACGATTAATAGCTAATATCGCTTTTTTGTTATTCTTAGAAACAGGTGCTTCTATTTGAGTTAATAATACTGTATTTGAATTCTTCCATTCTTTAAAATGAATTGGATTAATAAGATGAGAACGATGTACTTTCACTAATTTAGGTAATTGAGATTCTATGTTTTTTTAAAGTAATTCTTAATAATTTCTTACTTAATGTGCCATTCATTAAATAGGCTACTGTTAAATAATTATCTATTTTAATCTATTAGGTGACAGTTATTTCTTTATGAATTTAAGTGCGCTTTTATTCTCAAATTTCAATAAATATAATCCACTAGCTAAGTCTCTTACATCAATTATTTTTTGATGAGATACTTTTCCCTTTTTTATTTTATTACCTAAAATATCATAAATAATATAGTTTTCTGTTTTTTTTAATTCTGAAGCTATTATAAGTTTGAAGTGGGGTTAGGATAGATGTTAAATGGACTCGTTTTCAAAAAATCGTTAATAAATAGTATTTTAGAAGACTTGGATACTTTATTACCGTCAAACTCCGCAATATATAAGTCATTATCAATGGCCATTAATCCAGTTGGCCCTGATAAATCCAGTAAAACATCTGTAGCAATTGGTGAAGGGTCAGTAATATCTATTTTAGAAATTTTATTACCTCCATATTCGGCTATATAAAGGTCATTCCCCTTAAGCATAAGTCCAGTTGGATCAACTAAATCTATAACTACGTTTTCGACAACAGGAATTATTTCGGTGATATCTATTTTAGAAATTTTATTGGAATCTAATTCAGAAATATATAAATCATAACCATTTAATGCCAAACCAAGAGGGGTGTTTAAGCCAGTAACTACATCTACAGCAACAGGCATAGTTGCACTAATATTTATTTTAGAAATCTTATTTGCATTACGTTCTGATACATATAAATCATTTCCATTCAAAACTAATGAGTAAGGACCAGTTAAACCATTTACAAAGTCGTTAACCGCTGGTGGATCTACACTAAGATCTATTTTAATAATTTTATTTCCAGTAAATTCAGCTACGTATAAATCGCTACCATTAATTACCATTCCTCTAGGGTTATTTAAATTTGTAATAAAATCAGTAGCTATCGGAGCTGCACTTGTAAGATCAATTTTAGAAATTTTATTTCCACTACTTTCAGACACGTACAAGTTGTTTTCAATTAAAATTAAACTAAAGGGGCTATTTAAATTAGTAACTATATCTGTGATTTGTGCGTTAATTTTTAAACAACACAAAAGTAGAATTCGTATTAAAAAGTATCTGAGTTTCATAACAAACTATTATTTTTAGACTTATTTATATTTATTTAGCGGGCAAAATTATTAAAGTATTATCAATAATACTCTCTACTACCTCAAGATTTAATAACGCACTTATATCTCCCAAATTATCATTTTTATTATGTGCAATTAATTTCTTACTTAATGTGCCATTCATTAAATAAGCTACTATTACATAATTATCTATACTAGAAATAACAAATTAAACCTTCATCTTTAATTTGTAACATATCCAATTTATGATCGCTGTTAAAATTATTTTTTTTAACTTTTTGATGAACTACTTTTCTAATTATAATCCATCTTGCAAAGATAATGATTGCTAATAATGCAAAGAAAATAGAATAACATATTTCAAGTATAAATTTCACAAAAGAATAGTCTCTATTAACTATACTAGAATTTATAATAAAGAAGTCATTTAAACTTTTTACATTCGCTAAAAAATTGCTCTTTTAGGCCCATTTTTGTCTTTTTTTATTTCCGTAGCGATGCTATGCAACTCAAAAAAGCCTTCAAATGAACATAAAAATTCTAATTTTCGCTTAAATTCTAAAAGTTTAAATCACTTCAAATATAACTACCAATTAAAATAAGAATATTGACTAAAATATCAAATTCATAAAAAAAGAGGATCTAATTTATCTAAAGTTTTGATAATCATCAATAAAACAATTAATTTTATACATTAATTTTTTATAAACACACTATAAAATGAAATATATTAATTTATTGTTAGGGCTTTTTATGAGCATTTACGGTAGTGCTCAAATCCAAATAGGGACTACTTTGTTTGGTGAAGAATATACTGGTGGTAATTCAGATGGTTTTGCAAGTGCAATTAGCTTAAGCGCAAATGGTAATATTTTAGCTATAGGCTCAAATGGTCATGGTGAAAATAATGCCAGTTATGGAAGAGTACAAATATTTTCAAACGAAAATGGAACTTGGACTCAAATGGGAGAAGATTTAATTGGTACTACTATAAGAAAATCACTAGGCAATTCAGTTGCTTTAAACGATGCTGGTGATGTTTTAGTGGTTTCTGCTTTTGACGCTCTTAGCGCAGATTCTGTTGGGGAAATATATGTATATAATAAAACAGAGAACGATACATGGGAAGAAATAGCCCGATTCGATGATGGTGCCTCTTTTGAAGGTTTTGGAAGGAAAGTTAGTATTAACGGAAAAGGCAATGTCATTGCTGTAAGTGCTTGGGGCGAATTTGGGGGTTCAGGTTTTGTGAACATATATAGACCTGATGCCAGTAAGCAATGGCAACAAATTGGTCAACGTATTTATGGAGAACAAGCTTTTGAAGACTTTGGTACATCTATCGATTTAAATGATGAAGGGAATATTATTGCAATTGGAGGCCCATTCAAAGATGTTAATGGGAATAATGCTAGAGGATATGTAAAAGTATATGAGAATATTAATGATCAATGGGTTCAAATAGGTAGAAGTATTGAAGGTAAAGAAGATGAAGAAGAGTCAGGTCACGCAGTAAGTTTAAATGCTGAAGGCAACATATTAGCCATAGGCGCTCCTTTAAACAAAGAAACAGTTGACAACGGAATAGCAAGAGTTTATAAAAGACAAAGTAACGATTCATGGGAGCAAATAGGGCAAGGAATAATTGGAGATAGCGGTGATTTTATTGGTCAATCTGTAAGTTTAAATGATGATGGAAATATTCTCGCAATTGGAGGTATGTTTGCTGATAATAATGGTCAGGATAAAGGCGTAGCAAAATTATATAAAAATATTAATAACGCTTGGCAATTAATAGGTTTGCCAATATATGGAGACAATAATTTGGATTACTCTGGAGCAAGTATTAATTTAAGCGATGATGGTACTCATATTGCCATTGGTGGTACTAATATTGATTTTAACTTAACGACGATTGGCCATGCAAGAGTTTTTACTTTAGATAATATACTAGGGGTTGATAATAATAATATTGATTTAAATCTTAACATTTATCCTAATCCAGAAAAAGATAAACTTTCTATTAGTAGTAACTCTAAATTAAATTTACAGAAAGCTATAATTTATGATGTAGGTGGAAGACTAATTTCACAGTTTAAACTACATAATAATAATAATACATTTGATATTTCAGAACTCAGTGCCGGAACTTATTTTTTAAGTGTTTATGCAAATAATGGTCATAAAACTTTTAAATGGACTAAAGAATAAGTTTAGATTACCCCATATCATTTCATACAAAAATAGCTCAAGATTGAATTCAACCTTGAGCTATTCTATTATGATTTATTAAATTTAGATCATTTCTTATTCTATAAGAAACAACGAATTATCAATAATACTCTCTACTACTTCGGGGTTTAATAACGTACTTATATCTCCCAAATTATCAGCTTCATTATGTGCGATTTTGCGTAAAATACGTCTCATTATTTTACCACTTCTTGTTTTAGGTAAGCCTTGAGTAAACTGTACTTTTTCTAATTTAGCAATGGGCCCAATACGTTCTGTTATTAACTGGTTTATCTCTTTTCGTAGGTTATCATGATCTCTGTCTTCTCCAGCACTTTTTAGAGTGACATAACCATACAAAGCATTTCCTTTAATATCATGAGGAAAACCTACAATAGCACTTTCGGCAACAGCCGGATGTTCATTTATAGCATCTTCAATTGGAGCTGTACCTAAGTTATGGCCAGCAACAATAATTACATCGTCTACTCTACCAGTAATTCTGTAATACCCAACTTCATCTCTTAATGCGCCATCTCCTGTAAAATATTTATTATCGAAAGCCGAAAAATACGTGTTTTTATAACGCTCATGATTTCCCCAAATGGTTCTAGCAATACTTGGCCAAGGAAATTTAATACACAAACGACCTTCTACTTGATTTCCTTTTAATTCATTTCCATTTTCATCCATTAATGCTGGTTGAATTCCTATAAAAGGTAAGGTTGCATAGGTTGGTTTTGTTGGTGTTACATAAGGAATTGGTGTTAACATAATACCACCATTTTCAGTTTGAAAAAACGTATCTACTATTGGCGCTTTATTTTTACCTACATTATCATCATACCAATGCCAAGCTTCTTCATTTATGGGTTCTCCTACTGTTCCCAATACTTTTAAAGATGATAAATCATACTTTTCTACATAACTTAAATCTTCTTTTGCTAAAGCTCTTATTGCTGTAGGTGCAGTATAAAACTGAGTGACTTTATGTTTCTGTACCACTTCCCAAAAACGACCATAATCTGGATAGCTAGGAACACCTTCAAAAAGAACAGATGTGGCTCCATTTGCTAACGGGCCATAAGCAATATAACTATGTCCTGTTATCCATCCAATATCTGCAGAACACCAATAAATATCATTTTCTTTATATTGAAATACGTTTTTAAACGTATAAGCTGCATAAATCATATAACCAGCTGTAGTATGTAACATTCCCTTTGGCTGCCCCGTAGATCCTGAAGTATATAAAATAAATAAAGGGTCTTCAGCATCCATTATTTCAACATCGCATATATGAGAAGTTTTATCTAGTAAAGGTTGTAACCAATAATCCCGATTTGGTTTCATTTCTATTTCAGAAGCTATTCGCTTTACTACCAATACATTTTCTACACTTGGACATTCCTTTAATGCAACATCTACGATTCCTTTTAAATCTATGGTTTTATGCCCTCTAAAAGAGCCATCACTAGTCACGACTAATTTACAATCACTATCATTAATTCGTGTTGCTAATGCAGCAGAAGAAAAACCTGCAAATACTACAGAATGTACCACGCCAATTCGCGCACAAGCTAGCATAGAAACCACCAACTCTGGAATCATTGGTAAATACAAACAAACACGATCTCCTCTTTTAAGACCATGATCTTTAAGTACGTTTGCCATTTTACAAACACGCTCATATAATTCATTATAAGTAATATGTAAAGCGTCTTCTTCTGGATTGTTAGGCTCAAATATTATAGCTGTTTTATCACCTCTTGTAATTAGATGTCGATCTAAACAATTCTCGGTAATATTTAATTTAGCGCCTTCAAACCATTTCACTTCTGGTTTTCTAAAATCCCAACTTAATACTTTATCCCATTTTTTTCGCCATAAGAAATGTTCTTCAGCTATTTCTTCCCAAAATAACTCTGGTTCGTTAACCGACTTTCTATAGATTTGGTAATATTCTTCTAAATGTTTTATATGATAATTACTCATTGGTTGCTATTATTTAATGATTGACTGCCTCTCCTACTCCACTAGGAATTCTAATATTTTCTACAATTTCTTGCACGTCTTTTGGTGGTGCTTTGGTAAACTTCATAACAATAAAAGAGACTATAAAGTTAAACAACATCGCAATGGTTCCAAAACCTTCTGGAGAAATACCAAACCACCAATCGGCTTTAGTACCACCACCAAACCAATTAAATTTAAATTTGGTCATATAAAATAGCATTAATACAATGCCTGCTATCATTCCAGAAATGGCACCTTCTTTATTCATTCGTTTGTAAAAAATACCTAATACAATCGCTGGAAAAAAGGAAGCCGCCGCTAAACCAAAAGCTAAAGCTACAACAGCTGCGACAAAACCTGGCGGATTAATACCAAAATAACCTGCAACGCAAACGGCTCCAACTGCAGATAAACGCGCAGCTACTAACTCTCCTTTATCAGAAATTTTTGGGTTTATTATTTTCTTTATTAAATCGTGCGATACCGAGGCCGAAATCACTAACAATAAACCTGCTGCTGTAGATAAAGCTGCAGCTAAACCACCAGCTGCGACTAAAGCAATTACCCAGTTAGGCAATTTTGCTATTTCTGGGTTTGCTAATACCATAATATCTCTATCGATAACCAGTTCATTAATAGTTTCATTAGCAACATATTGAATGATACCATCATTATTCTTATCTCGAAAAGTAATAAGCCCTGTGGTTTCCCATTTTTTAAACCATTCTGGAACATTCGCATAAGGTTGGTTAGAAACCGTTTCTATCATATTTGTTCTTGCAAATACTGCGACTGCAGGAGCTGTAGAGTATAAAATGACAATAAGTAACAAAGCAATTCCTGCCGATTTTCTGGCGTCACGAACTCGTTTTACTGTAAAAAAACGAACAATAACATGTGGCAAACCTGCAGTACCTACCATTAATGCAAATGTAATCGCAAATACATCTACTAAAGACTTAGAGCCTTTTGTGTATTCAGCAAAACCTAAATCTGTGCTCAGTCCATCTAGTTTATCTAATAAATACGTTCCAGAACCGTCTGCTAATTGACCTCCAAATCCAAATTGAGGAATAGGGTTTCCTGTCATTTGAATAGAAATAAAAATAGCAGGAACCATAAACGCAAAAATTAAAACACAGTACTGTGCAACTTGCGTATAAGTGATCCCTTTCATTCCTCCAAGAACAGCATAAAATAAGACGATAATCATTCCTATAATAACACCTGTATTTATTTCAACTTCTAAAAATCTAGAAAATACAATACCTACACCTCGCATTTGTCCTGCTACGTATGTAAAAGAAACAATAAGCGCACAAAAAACTGCTACAATTCTAGCCGTTTTCGAATAATATCTATCTCCAATAAAATCTGGGACAGTGAATTTTCCAAACTTACGCAAATAAGGTGCTAAAAGTAATGCCAGAAGAACATAACCACCTGTCCAGCCCATTAAATATACAGCTCCGTCATAACCTGCGAATGAAATAATTCCAGCCATTGAAATAAATGAAGCCGCACTCATCCAATCGGCTGCAGTCGCCATGCCATTAGCTAATGGTGATACGCCACCACCAGCCACATAAAACTCTTTTGTTGAGCTTGCTCTAGACCATATAGCGATACCTATGTAAAGTGCAAATGTAATCCCTACCAATATATATGTCCAACTTTGAACACTAATCTCTGTAATTAATAAACTAGTCGTCATAGCCATACTTTTTATCTAGTTTATTCATTAGCCTTATGTAAACGAAAATGAGAATTACAAAGACATACATAGATCCCTGCTGTGCAAACCAAAATCCCAGTTTAAACCCACCAATTTTAATTTTATCTAGTGCGTCTTTAAACATAATTCCTGCACCAAAAGAGACTAAAAACCATATCGCAAGTAAAATAATAACGTACTTAATATTTTCTTTCCAATAGGCAACAGCCTTATTTTTTTCTGTCATATTTTGTTTTTTTATAGTCCTAAATAAATGATAATAACTGTTATTATTCAAATATGTTTACCTAGAGGCTTCTAATGAATAAGGCTTAAATTATTTTCTATTATCAAATGGCAGTTCTAATATACAATACTAAACGACTTCATAAATAAACAAAAAATGAATAGTTAAACACAAAACACACTTTATCGTAAAAAAACAACGTTTTGTCGAAAAAATGAATTATATTAGCATCCCAAATCTACTTGTAATGACAAAAAAAATAATCTACATTTCATTTGCAATTTTTGTTTTTCAATTTTCTTTCAGTCAAAAAAAGGCCGCTCCAATTGAAGAAGATATAACACTCGCAAAAGAATTAAAAGAACAGTTTCCTAAAGACCATATTGCCTTAGTGCGCAGTGCAGACTATTTAAGTTTCGGTTATGATAAAAAAAATAATAAAGTCACTGTAGATCATAATTTAGAAGAAACGCTAATTAATCTAGACTCCCGTTCAGATATTCAGCTCTATACTTTTTATGACGGTCAATCTAAAATTACCAATTTTAATGTAAAATATAGAACTCAAAAAGAAATGTATATTTATCCTAAAGATGAAGCTTACACGAGTAATGACTTGTTTCATAATGATAGCCGCGTAAAATATCTCTCTTTAGATTTTCCGCTTCTTGGCTATAAATACCATACCACAATAAATAAAAAATATCTTGACGTAAAATATCTAACAAAACTATATTTTAATGGCTCATACCCTATCATTAATAAGACTATTAAAGTAGAAGTGCCAGTTTGGCTGAACTTAGAGTTAAAAGAAATGAATTTTGAAGGATTCTCAATTGAAAAAACAGTAGAAACAAATTCAAAAACAAACTTTAAAACATATACTTACACGCTTAATGAT
Source organism: uncultured Flavobacteriaceae bacterium (assembly GCA_937959395.1). Classification (GTDB taxonomy): domain Bacteria; phylum Bacteroidota; class Bacteroidia; order Flavobacteriales; family Flavobacteriaceae; genus JAHDGB01. The sequence goes on from CALGLR010000015.1 coordinate 12,267, forward strand.
ATTCCAGCGATGTATAAAGAAAAAAATGCACCTGGCCCCACTTATATTTACCCGCATGTTTTAATTCTTGCCAAATCATTCACATATAATGATATAACTTCAAATTTATTTAATAATACGCAGGATTTATACAATTGGTATGTCTCTTTAACTAATGCGCTTGAGAATGATAATTCTGTTATAAAAAACAAAGTTATTGAGCTTACCAAAACAGCAAAAACTGATCAAGAAAAGATAAAAAACATCTATTATTGGGTGCAAGATAATATTAGATATATAGCATTCGAAGATGGTATTGCTGGATTTAAGCCAGATGAAGCTTCTTCTGTATTTAATAAACGTTATGGCGATTGCAAAGGTATGGCAAATCTTACCAAACAAATGCTTATTGAAGCCGGTTATGATGCGCGTTTAACTTGGATTGGAACAAAACGAATTGCTTACGATTATTCTATTCCTAGTCTTTCTGTAGATAATCATATGATTTGTACTTTATTTAAAGATGGCAAAACAATATATTTAGATGGCACAGAGAAATTTAATGCTTTTGGTGAATATGCAGATCGCATACAAGGAAAACAAGTATTAATAGAAAATGGAGAGGATTATATCATTAAAACAGTACCTAATAGTAATGCTGGTTTTAATAAAGAAATAACAGATTATGAGTTTTCTATTACTGGAGAAAAAATCGTAGGCAAAGCTTCTAAAAAATACCAAGGAGAAAGTAGATCGAGTTTGCTTTATTATCTTAATAGTATTAAAAATGATAAAAAAGAGAACTTCTTAGAGTATTATTTAAATAATGGTGATGGCAATATTAAAGTTAATAATATTAACACTTCAAATTTAGAAAATAGAGAATCTGATATTGATTTCTCTTATGACATCACCTTAAATAGCGCTATTTCATCTTTTGACAATATTTATTATATAGATCTCGATTTTGATAAAGAATTTTCAGGTTACAATTTTGAAGATAGAAATACAGACTATGTTTTAACTTCAAAAAAACACATAGAATCTAAAACCACTTTAAAAATACCTGAAGGCTATACAGCTTCTGAACTACCACAAAATATTAGTTTTAAAAATGATAATTATGACCTTTCTGTACAATTTAAGAAAGGAGACAATAGTATTGTTTATACTAAGAAATTCGTTATAAATAATTCAAAAATAAATAAACAAGATTTTGAAGATTGGAATTCATTTAACTCAAAATTAAATAAACTATATAAAGAACAAATAATACTAACTAAACAATAATGAGAAAATTACTATTTATAACATTCGCTATAATTTGTTCTGCAAGCTTATTTAGTCAAACAAAAACTGAAGAAGAAGCTAAAGAATTCTTCTGGGGAAAAGAAGACAAATACAAAACTGCAAATACCATTCCTAATGAATGGAAAAATGAGTCGGCGATAATTATTTATAAAAATGAAAACTATGATTTTCATAAATATGGAAAACGAGTAACCTATAAAACCTCAATAAGAAAACGTATAAAACTACTAGACAATGCTGCTGTGAAAGAATTCTCTGAGTTTTCTTTCGTTAAGCGTTTTAATACCAATAAAGGAAGATATACTTGGAAAAAGAAAGGGGATAATGTTGTTGGAGTAAAAATTATTAAACCTAATGGAGATGAAGTAATTATAGATGTTACAAAAGATGCTGTAGAAGAAAAAGGCGAAACTAAAGTTGCTATTCCTAATCTAGAAATTGGAGACATTATTGATTACTTTTTTTATAAAGTAGAACCATTTAAATCTACTACACCGTTTACTTTTAAAGCTGTAGAGACGACTTTAGCAGAAGAGTATCCTATCCTGGATTTTAAACTTTATTTTGAAACTGAAAACGACTTTTTTGTTAATTTTAAATCGTTTAATGGTGCACCAGAATTAAAAGAAATCATTACCGATAAAAACAATTTTAGACGTTATTCATTAGAATCTTCAAATATAGAAAAAAGAGAAGGTGCAAGATGGTCTTACCCACTATTAGAAATGCCTTGCTACAAATTTCAAGTTTATTTTGCTCGAAGATCCTATTACGAAGATGATATCTTAGGTTTCCTTTCTGAAAAAGAAAAAATTATTAAAACTGAGGTCTCTCAAGATGAAGTCTTAGATCTTTATAAAGCACGGTTTTCCTCTAAAGCAAAAATAAGTGATATTAAAGGGTTTTTAAAAGATAAAACCTTTTCTAGTGAAGAAGAAAAAGTTAAAGCTGCTTATTACTATATGAGGCATCATTACTTAACACGATTTATTGAAGCCTATATTGTAAAGCAAGCAGATATTGTTTATTATCCCTATGAATATTATGAAACAAAGGCCATTTCTATTCAAAATAGAAATAGGTTTATACGCTATTTTACAGCATTTTTAAAACGTCAAAAAATAAGTTACGACATCGTAATTGCTAAAAAAAGATACGATGGAACTATTAATGATCTTTTAATAGAAGACAATGTCAATCTTGTTTTAAAAGTAAAAACAAGCACACCTATATATCTTGACCTTTTTAGTCCTCATACAAGTATTAATGAGTTTCCTGCTTTACTTGAAGGAACACAGGCTTATTTATTAGAAACTGAAAAAGGCAAAATAGAATCAATAAATAAAGAAACTCTTCCTATTTCTACATACAAAGACAACGTTAGTCATAAATCTCTTACTCTAGAATTAAATGACTCATTTTCAAAAATAAATGTTAACTCTCTTAATAAATACAAAGGACATCTTAAAAAAGAAATTCAATATGATAAAATGATTTATAGTGATTATGTACATGAAGACTATAAGAAATATGAAACAATACAATTCATCGATTTAGTAAAGAAAAAGAAACTTAAAGCTAAATATAGTAAAGAGATAGATGCTTTAATTAAAAAATATAAAGAGCGAATAAAAGAAAGCCTTATAAAAAGTGCTAAGCAAGAGTATAGCGTGTCAAAAATTAGTAATTATGATTATGACATTAAATCTACTGGGAGATATGGTTTAGATTCTTATTTTTCTTATAGGGAATCTTATGCAATTGAAGATCAATTTATAAAAAAAGCTGGTCCTAATTATATTATTGAAATAGGAAAATTTATTGGTGGTCAAATTGAAATAAAGGAAAATCAAAAAAATAGAAGCGAAAATATAAACATGGCCTATGCTAGAACTTTCAATTACGATATAAAATTACAAATTCCTGAAGGCTATACTGTGAACGGTTTGGATAAGTTAAATAAATCTGTAGATAACATTACAGGTTCTTTTATTAGCACAGCTGTTCTAGATGGTGAAACATTAGTTATTAAAACAAAAAAAGAATACAAGAGCACTTATGTTCCTAGTAAAAACTGGAGTTTAATGGTAAAGTTTATTGAAGAAGCTTATCAATTTACCAATGAAAAAATATTATTAAAGAAAAAATAACATGTCATTTTAATGAGCTATTAAAAATATAATAGGATAAGGTAAATATCTCATTAAAAATAGTCGAAATTCTTTTTAATACAAAACATTAGACTTCGACTGTCTTCCCTTAAGCAATTAAATATTGTTTTTTAGGCAGTCACTTTGTTTTTTAAGTATTAATATTATTTTTTTTTAATCCACCAAAGTAGATTTTTGCTTCTTTTAATACTTTTGGAGCCAATAATATAGTCGCTAACATTGTAGGAATAGCCATTAAAGCAAAAACACCATCAATTAGGTTTAACATTAAACTTAATGAAGTAGTTGCTCCAAGAATAATACTCGCGATATAAAAATAGTTAAAATAATGTTTGTTATGCGCCCCGAAAAGAAAAGAAGTACACTTCATTCCATAATATGAATAACTAAATAAAGAAGAAATACTAAAAACGGCGACGCAAAGCATTAGTAAATAATTCCCGCCATAGGGTATCGCTTTTGCAAATGCCGAAGCTGTTAGACTTACACCATTGGCATCACTTGTTTGCCACACTCCTGTTACTAAGATTACTAAAGCTGTAAGCGTACATACTATTAAAGTATCTATCGCTGGTCCTAACATTGCAACAAGGCCTTCGCGTATAGGTTCTGCTGTTTTTGCTGCGCCATGTGCCATTGGTGCTGTACCAATACCTGCTTCGTTAGAAAAAGCGCCACGTCTTATTCCTAAAAGGATTAGACCTCCTAAAACACCTCCAAAAAAAGCATCTCCTTTATAAAATAAAGCTGAAAATGCATCTGTAAATATTAAACCCAAATATTTTGGAACCTCGTTTATGTTTGCTGCAAGAATAATTATAACTAATACAAAGTAGAGCAAAACCATACTTGGTACTAATTTAGAAGCTACTTTACTTATTCTATTTAACCCTCCAAGAATAACTATTGAAGTCATAATAACTAATAACAAACCAATAATTAAGTTGCTATAAAAACTAATCTTAAATCCGTTTGGTATTAATACAATGTCATTAATTGCTTGTGTGAGTTGATTCACATTAAATACAGGTAAAACTCCTATAAGTCCACAAAGACAAAAGAAAACAGCCAATGGCTTCCATTGCTTTCCTAATCCTTCAGTGATAAAATACATGGGACCACCTTGAAGGTCTCCATTACTATCTTTACCACGAAACATAACGGCTAATGTCGATGTAAAAAACTTGGTACTCATACCAATTATAGCACTAATCCATAACCAAAAAACAGCTCCTGGTCCTCCAACAGCTATAGCCACAGCGACACCTGAAATATTTCCCATACCAATAGTTGTAGACAAAGCTGTTGTTAAAGCTTGAAAATGTGATATTTCTCCAGGATCATCTGGGTTATCATACTTTCCTCTCAATACTTGAATGGCATGACCAATATATCGAAATGGCAAAAAACGAGAATATATAATAAGAAACAATCCGCCTCCAATAAGTATAATTAATAAAGGTAGCCCCCATACAAATGAGGCGAAATCTGCAATAAACTGATCTAGTTTTTCCATTATCTAATAGAAGTTAATTCATCTTATAAATGTATTAAAAGCAAGTAAATTCTCAACTATTAAACGAATTAAAATGATGAATCTAGAATGAGGTCAATAAATAGTACTATTTCCAAATAGATTAATACAAAAAAAGACCTTACTATTTATAAATAATAAGGTCTTTTTTTAAATTAAATAAAATTTATACTGCTGCCATCGTGGCTCCAGCAAATTCTAGATCAATATTAACTTTAGTTGCATCTGCCAAGTGATTATAAAAAACACCTAGTCCCGACATTGCTATAATTTCCATAACTTGAGATTTGGTATAACCTAAACTCATTAAATGCTTAAAATCTTCTTCACTAGAACTAGAAGCATTATAAGATAACTTTACCGCAAAATCTATAGCTGCTTTAGCTTTTTCATCGTCAGATTCTGAAAGTGTATTATCTGTTTGTAATGATTTGATTTGTTCTTCTGTTCCTCCCATCATACCACTAAATGCAGAGTGAGCCGTTTCACAATAACTACAACATTGCTTTGAAGATATTGCAATCATTATCATTTCTTTAAGGTTGCGATCTAACTTCCCACTCGTAAGAATATGTTGCATTGCTGGAAATATTCCTTTAAGAGCTTCTGGAGCAGTCCCCCATATTTTGAAAAAATTAGGTACGAAAGGTGCTTTCAATTCTTTTTTTATACCTTCAAAAGTAGTCTTTAACTCTGGCGTTAAGATAGGATCATCAATAATTGTGCTTATAGTTCTCATTGTTTCCTGAATTTAATTAATTACGGTAAGTTACTAAATATCAATAATTTTAACTGTTAAGAAAACATCAAATCTGCACTCCTTTTAAATAAGATTCTACATTTTCTTTAACTCTAGTTTCTATGCTAGAGACATCTGCCTTTATAAATTTTTCACCCATTATATTCTCGTACAACTCAATATAACGTTCACTTACAGTTTCAATATAAGCATCACTCATTTCGGGAACTATTTGACCTTCTAATCCTTGAAAATCGTTAGCAATTAGCCATTGGCGAACAAATTCTTTAGACAATTGTTTTTGTGGTTCATTTGCGTTTTGACGGTCTTGATAGCCTTCAGTATAAAAATAACGTGAAGAATCTGGCGTATGAATTTCATCAATTAATACTATTTTTCCATCTTTAGTTTTACCGAATTCGTACTTCGTATCTACTAATATTAATCCGCGAGAAGCCGCAATTTCTGTTCCGCGTTGAAATAATTTTCGAGTATAGTCTTCTAAAATTAAATAGTCTTCTTCGTTAACTATTCCTCTTTTAAGAATATCTTCTCTCGAAATATCTTCATCATGATCACCCATTTCAGCTTTGGTAGCTGGAGTAATTATAGGTTCTGGAAATTTGTCGTTTTCTTTCATGCCTTCTGGCATAGTTACACCACAAAGTAATCGCTTGCCCGCTTTATACTCTCTTGCTGCATGACCAGACATGTAGCCACGAATAACCATTTCTACTTTAAAAGGTTCGCATAAGTGCCCAACAGCTACGTTAGGGTCTGGAGTAGCGATTAACCAATTTGGCACAATATCTTGTGTTTGTGCCATAAATTTAGTCGCTATTTGGTTTAATATTTGTCCTTTATAAGGAATTCCCTTTGGCATCACAACATCGAAAGCACTTAGTCTATCTGTTGCTACCATTACCAAAACATCATTTTCTAAACTATAAACCGCTCTTACTTTTCCTTTATAAAGACTTTTTTGCCCCGAAAAATTAAAATTGGTGTCTATTATTGTATTACTCATTCTATTCTATATAGTTTATATGTTTATTTGTTTAAAAGGTTGTATTAAACTCAAAAAATGGATATTTAACAAGTTCAACATATTCTTTAGTATTCATTTTTAAATACTAAAAGTAAAATTACACCTCATAAACAAATAAACAAATACACTTTAAACTTTATTCTGCATTTTCAATATGTCTATAAGCTGCAATAATCTTTTTAACCAGTTTATGACGAATAACATCTTTATCATCTAAAAACACCATCCCAACACCTTCTACATCTTTTAAAACTAATAATGCTTCTTTTAAACCAGAAACAGTGCGTCGTGGTAAATCTATTTGTCCAGGATCTCCTGTTAATAAAAACTTCGCGCTTTTACCCATACGGGTTAGAAACATTTTCATTTGGTTATGCGTTGTGTTTTGACCTTCATCTAAAATCACAAAAGCATTATCTAAAGTACGACCACGCATAAACGCTAACGGCGCTATTTGTATTGTACCATTTTCTATGTATTGAGTTAATTTTTCAGGAGCAATCATATCTCTTAATGCATCGTATAGAGGCTGCATATAAGGATCTAATTTTTCTTTTAAATCTCCTGGTAAAAATCCTAAATTCTCTCCGGCTTCAACAGCAGGACGTGTTAATATAATTCGTTTAACTTCTTTGTTTTTTAAAGCTTGTACAGCTAGCGCAACACCTGTATATGTCTTTCCTGTTCCTGCTGGACCAATAGCAAAAACCATATCATTCTTACGCATTAATTCTACTAAACGTCTTTGATTAGCCGTTTGTGCTTTAATAAGCTTTCCATTAACACCATGTACTATCGTTTCTCCACTTTTCTTTGAAGTCGTATAATCATCACTACTCTGGCTAGTTAAAACACGCTCAATAACGTTTTCGTCTAATTTATTATACTTTGCAAAGTGTTTTAATAACATCCCCATCCTACGATCAAACTCCTCTAAAAGTTCTTCATCTCCTAAGGCTTTAATTTTATTTCCGCGGGCAACTATTTTAAGTTTCGGAAAATATTTTTTTAATAATGCGATATTAGTGTTTTGAGCTCCAAAAAACTCTTTTGGACTTATCTCTTCAAGTTCAATTACTATTTCGTTCAAAAGCTATACGATTAAGTTAAATTTATATGTTCAATTTTATTAGTTTTGTTATCGTAAAACTAATTAATGTGATATACACCAAATTTACATAATTTTGTGTGTACTAACTTAAAAACAGATCAAAATAATTTATGCCGATTATCACATTAACAACAGATTTTGGTGAAAAAGATCATTTTGCTGGTGCGATAAAAGGAGCTATTTATAGTGAAATACCTGATATACAAATCGTTGATATTTCTCACAGCGTTTCTCCTTTTAATATTCCTGAAGCTGCTTATATTATTCAGAATGCTTACAGAAGTTTTCCTGAAGGTTCTATTCATATTATTGGTATCGATTCTGAATTAAATGAAGAAAATAAACATATCGCTATAAAACTAGACGGTCATTATTTTGTATGTGCTAATAATGGTATTATGAGTATGATTTGTGCCGAAATTACTCCCGAACAAATTGTAGAAATTAACATTCATGATAAAATTAAAAGTAGTTTCCCTGTATTAGATGTCTTTGTAAAAGCAGCTTGCCACATCGCAAGAGGAGGCGCTTTAGGTATTGTTGGAAAAGTAATCCAAAGCATAAAACCTATAAAAAACATTAAACCCTACGTAAACGATGATAAAACACAAATCATTGGTAGTATCATTTATATTGATAACTACGGAAATGTGATTACCAATATTAAAAAAATCTTTTTTGAAGACATACAAAAAGGACGCCCCTTTGAAATTTCTGCTCGTAATTATAAGTTTAAACGTATCTTTTCTAAATATAGCGATATTGTGAATTTTGAAATTCCCGAAGACAAACGTAATGATGAAGGAAGAGGCCTTGTCGTATTTAATTCATCTCAATATTTAGAAATTGCCATTTACAAAAGTGATAGCCATTCTGTAGGAAGTGCAACTACATTAATGGGATTAAAGTTAAGAGATACGGTTACCATTAATTTTAAGTAGACAGTAGACAGTAGACAGTAGACAAAAATTAAAAATTCGAGTTTTTGTATCAATAGATATAAAAAATAAATAATAACAATAGAAAATAAGGAACGACTTGTTAGTAAGAATTGTAAAATTGAGTTTGGCAGAAGAACATATCAACACTTTTCTAGCTAACTTTGAAAAACAGAAAGAAAATATACGAAACTTTGAAGGTTGTCGTTTTCTAGAATTATACAGGGACAAAACCAATACGAATGTATTTTTTACTTATAGTTATTGGAATACTGAAGCTGATCTTGAAAATTACAGGCATTCTGAATTATTCAAAGGTATTTGGGCAGTAACAAAACCCATGTTTAACGATAAGCCACAAGCTTGGAGTGTTGATAAATTGGCTACTTTAGATTAACGATTTTTGAATTATGAATAAAACCTTATTTATATTATTTTTTTTATGCCTCAATATTTTATTGGCACAAGAAATTTCGCTTGAAAATAGACGAGACAATATAATGTATAGAGGTGTCCATAATCCAGTTAGTGCTCTTATAGAAAATGTTGATTGTGATTCTATTTTTTTAAAAGTACCAGATGCTAAAATTCTTTCTAAAAGAGGTTGTTTTTTTAATATTGTTCCTATTTCTGATAGAAAAGAAATTGATATAAATTTCTATAAAATAACTAATAAAGATACTGTTTTTATAAAAAAAAGAGTCTTAAGAGTTAGAGATGTTCCAAATCCGACATTTGTAGTCGCTGGAAGAAATGAGGGAAAAATGAAAGTCAGTTATTTCAAAACTCTAAGTATAGCATCATTTAACGCAACCAGTGATTCTAGTTTTTTCTGCATGTCATATTATGTAGAAGAATTTAAGATGATTGTACTTCGAAATAATACTTCAGTTGGTGTATCTAAAAATATTGGCCGTAGAGCTTCATTAGAAACGAAGGAATTAATACAAAAAGTCAAACCTGGAGATATAGTTTATATTCTAGATATAAAATGCGAATTTTTAAATAATATTGTAGAATTAGACCCTGCTAAATTTGAAATTATCGAATAACAAAACTAATTACTAACGACTAGAAACTAACAACTGCTAAATGTTTGCATTACTAAAAAAAGAATTTAACTCATTTTTCGCCTCACCAATTGGTTATTTGGTGATTGCTATTTTTTTGTTATTAAATGGCTTGTTTTTATGGTTATTTAAAGGAGAATTTAATGTTCTTGATTATGGTTTTAGTGATTTATCCTCCTTCTTTTTAATTTCCCCTTGGATTTTTATTTTTTTAATTCCAGCCATTACCATGCGCAGCTTTAGTGACGAAAAAAAACAAGGAACATTAGAGTTATTATTAACTAAACCTATTTCTCATTTTCACATTGTTTTAGGCAAGTATTTAGGAGCTTTATCATTAATAATAATAGCATTAATACCTACATTATTATATGTCTATACTGTACATCAACTAGGAAAACCTGTTGGTAATTTAGATACAGGAAGTACTGTAGGTTCTTATTTTGGTTTATTATTTCTAGCGGCGGCTTATACTGCTATTGGCATATTTGCTTCTACCCTATCTAATAATCAAATTGTAGCCTTTATAATTGCTGTATTTCTATGTTTCTTTTTTTATATTGGTTTTGAAGGTATTGCTGGTTTTACCTCTAGTGGTTTCATAGAACAATTAGGAATGAGTTCACATTACAAAAGCATAAGTAGAGGTGTAATAGACTCTAGAGATATTATTTATTTTTTGAGTATTACCATTTTATTTTTAGTCCTTACCAAACTTAATATTAACAGAGAAGTTAAATGATAATTACCTACAAATTAGTCATTTTTTTAATTATTGTTTTTGTTTTACTTTGGTTATTTATTAGAACTATAGATGAGCGGAAATGGTTGACTTTACTATTAACAATTATTTTTACACCAATTGTATATTTTTATTTATTTTATCCATTACTTAATATTTTTAGTAGTTACCATCATGAAAAACATTTTAATGCTGAACAATGGATTGAAAAACCAAATTTAAGATACGAAATGGCTGATGAAATGATAAAAAACAAACTATTAATTGGTAAAACCAAAGCAGAAATAGAAACCTTACTTGGCAACTATGAATGGTTAACTTGGGATGAAACATTAAAAGCCAAATCGCAAAAAAAATGGAATTATAATCTTGGTTTTGTACCTGGTGCTTTTAATAACATGCAAGAATGTATTGAGCTTAATTTTAATAACGAACAAGTAATCGCTATAAGACGCTATCAAATGAAAAAAGAATTTGAATAAAAACATAAAACACATAGCCATTTTATTCATCGCATTAATTGCTGTGAATTTTATAAGTTCTCGAGTATACAAACGTTTCGATTTAACTTCAGACAAACGCTATACACTTAACCAATCAGCACTTAATGTAATTACTGATATTGATTCCCCTATAGCTATAGATGTTTTTCTGGAAGGCAAAGATTTTCCTTCAGAATTTAGGCGTTTACAAACTGAAACTAGGCAATTACTCGAGGAGTTTTCTGCAAACAATAATAACATTACATTTAATTTCTTAAATCCCATTGAAGACGATGCGACTAGAGATAGAAACATAAAGCAATTACAAGCAAGAGGCTTAACTCCCATGCAAGTTAATGTTCAGGAAAATGGAAAATCTTCTCAAGAAATTGTTTTTCCTTGGGCGCTTGCAAGCTATAACGACCAAACCGTTATTATTCCATTAATAAAAAATAAAATTGGAGCTTCTCAACAAGAATTAGTAACCAATTCTGTACAACATTTAGAATATGCTTTTGCTGATGGTTTTAGCAAATTAGTTAACCCCAAGCGCCGTAAAATAGCCGTATTAAAAGGTAACGGGCAGTTAGAAAACAAAAATATTGTAAGTTTTTTAAAAACCATAAAAGACTATTATTTTATAGCACCTTTTACTTTAGATAGTGTCGCAAAACGACCTCAAGAAACATTAGAAGAAATTAAAGAATACGATTTAATAGTTTCTGCCAAACCAACAGAAGCCTTTAGCGAAGAAGAAAAGCTAGTTCTTGATCAATACACGATGAATGGTGGTAAAAGTCTTTGGTTAATTGATGCTGTAGCCATGGAAAAAGATAGTTTGTATAATGCTTCAGGAAGAAATTTTGCAACTGCTAGAGATCTTAATTTAACCGATTTCTTTTTTAAATATGGTGTACGGATAAACCCAGTTTTAGTAAGTACGCTATACTCTGCTCCTATAACGTTAGCTGTGGGTGAAGGCAGTGAATCTCAATTTCAACATTTGCGCTGGCCCTACTCTCCCCTAGCAAATAGCACTAGCAAACATCCAATTGTAAATAATTTAAATTTAGTAAAGTTTGATTTTGCTAATCAAATAGATACTTTAAAAAACAACATTTCTAAAACTATTTTATTACAAAGCGGGTCACTTACCAAATTAGAAGGAGCTCCGCGAGAGATTAGTTTAGAAATGGTAACTAAAGACCCACAAAAAGAAACCTTTAATAAAGGTCCTCAAAACCTAGCTGTATTGTTAGAAGGTGAATTTACTTCAGTTTACAACAATAGAATTAAGCCCTTTAAGCTTTCAGAAGAAAAAAATAAAAGTGTTCCTACTAAAATGATTGTTATTGCAGATGGAGATGTTATTAAAAACGAAATTGGAAGAAAAGGACCTGAGGAATTAGGTTTTGATCGTTGGACTGGAAAATCGTATGGAAACAAAGAATTTTTGCTTAACGCCATTAATTATCTTTTGGATGACGACGGACTTATAAACATTCGTTCTAAAGAAATTAATGTTGCATTTCTTGATCAAGAAAAAATCATAAAAACGAAAACAAAATGGCAACTTATTAATATCCTCCTTCCGCTCTTATTTTTAGGTGCTTTTGGATTTGTTTTTAATTATCTACGTAGAAAAAAATATTCAAAATAATAGTATTGCTTCTTCTTAAACTCTTGCTTTTTTAACAAAAAACATGTTAATAAGTTTGTTTCTGTTTTAGACGCTTTAGCGATATATTTGTATTAATTAATCTGACATCTACACAATGAAATTTATAGTATCAAGCACATATTTATTAAAACAATTGCAAGTTTTAGGAGGCGTTATTAATAGCTCAAACACATTACCTATTTTAGATAATTTTCTTTTTGAATTAGATAAAAATAAATTAACGGTTTCTGCTAGCGATCTAGAAACAACAATGTCTACAACTTTAGATGTAGAAAGTGACGAAAACGGTAATGTGGCTATTCCTGCTCGTTTGTTATTAGATACTTTAAAAACATTTCCAGAACAACCTCTAACATTTGTTATAGAGGAAAACAATACTATAGAAATTAGCTCAAACCATGGTAAGTATGCATTAGCATATGCCGATGGTAAAGAGTTTCCTAAGGCTGTAGAACTAGAAGATCCTAGCTCTACTACAATAGCAGGGAATATATTAGCTACTGCCATTAGCAAAACTATTTTTGCTGCCGGTAATGATGATTTAAGACCAGTAATGAGCGGTGTGTTTTTTCAATTCTCAACAGATAACTTAACTTTTGTAGCTACAGATGCGCATAAACTTGTAAAATACACAAGAGAAGATGTTAGCGCTTCTCAAGTAGCAGAGTTTATTATGCCAAAGAAACCATTAACACTTTTAAAAGGAATTTTAGGAGCAAGCGATGAAGACATTACTATAGAGTATAATGAATCTAATGCAAAATTCACTTTTGACAATACAATATTAATATGTCGCTTAATTGATGGAAAATATCCAAATTATGAAGCGGTAATTCCTAAAGAGAATCCTAATGTATTAAGCATAGATAGAACACAGTTTTTAAACTCTGTTAAGCGTGTGAGTATATTCTCAAATAAAACAACACACCAGATACGTTTAAAAATTGCTGGAGCAGAGTTAAATATTTCTGCAGAAGATATCGATTATAGCAATAAAGCAGAAGAACGTTTAACTTGCGATTATCAAGGTGATGATATGCAAATTGGTTTCAACTCTCGTTTCTTAACAGAAATGCTTAATAATCTTAATTCTACAGATGTTCAGCTAGAAATGAGTATGCCAAATAGAGCTGGGATATTAACCCCAGTAGATGGCGTTGAAGAAGGAGAACATGTTACCATGCTGGTTATGCCAGTAATGCTGAATAGTTAAGCTATTATAAAAACAAATACATTACTATATTTACTAAAACCACAATTAAAATTGTGGTTTTTTGGTTTAAAAACTTACTGTAAATCGTTTATAATGCAAATACAAACAAGTATACTACAAGATATAGATATTATTTTTGAACTATATGACAAAGCTATTACCTACCAAAAAGAACGCTACAGACTTCATTGGCCAGTATTTAAACGTACTCTTGTCGAAAATGAAATTAAAGAAAAACGCCAGTTCAAAATTGTAATTAATAATAGTGTAGTTTGTGTATTTGCTATTACTTATGAGGATCCATTTATATGGGAAGAAAAAAATAAAGATACTGCAGTTTACATTCACCGTATTGCAACACATCCAAATTTTAGAGGACAAAATTTTGTTTCTCAAATTGTAGAATGGGCAAAAAACCACGCTATTAAAAATAATAAAGATTTTGTACGATTAGATACTACTGGAGAAAATAAAAAGCTTATTACTCACTATTGTAAAAGTGGGTTTTCTTTTCTTGGCATGATTTATTTAAAAAGTACAACTCATCTACCAAAACACTATCAAAACGGAGAACCTGTATGCTTATTTGAGATTAAAACTAGATAGTAGTTTAATTCGTACAAAGTGATGAATAATCAGATAAAACGTTTAAAAAACATGCTTAAATACAAAATTAAATGCACTTAATCGATAAAAAAAGCATTTCAGCTATTAAATGATTGTTCTCAGAATCTAAAAATTTAACTTAGCATTGCTGACCCCAAAAACTCCCTAACCATGACAAAGACTATCGAATGCGTTCTATTAATTGATGATGATGTTGCAACAAACTTTTACAACAAAAGAGTAATAGACAAACACGAAAAATTTAAAGAAATAGTTATTGCTAACAGTGCTCGAAAAGCACTATTTTATTTACTAGAATCTTCACTAGGCAAATGTAAAAAGCCTAGTATTATTTTCTTAGATATTAACATGCCAGGCATGAATGGTTGGGAATTTTTACAAGAATATAAAGAACTAGATGAAACAATTACTCATGATATCAAATTAATAATGCTAACAACATCTAATAGTATAGATGATTATAATAAATCATTAACCTATGATTTAGTAAATGATTTTATAAACAAACCATTATCCGGAGATTTACTAGATAATTTAATTGAAACTCACTATAATGTTATAAATAATAGAAAAATAATTTAAACAAAAAGCAATTTTTTAGTCCCAAAAAAACCTCAAACTTATGAATACTCAAACTTATAATTTTTTATTGGTAGATGACAATAACGCTACTAATTTTTTAAACAAAATGATTCTTAAAAAATCAGGACTAGCAAGTACAGTTACTATAGCCAAAAATGGTTTAGAAGCCATAAATATTGTTAAAGAAAACACTCCCGACTACATTTTTCTAGATATAAATATGCCTGTTATGAACGGCTGGCAGTTTCTTGAAACTTATGAAAAATTAAATTTGGAATTTAAAAATAGTACTATTATTCTTATGATAAGTGAAAAGCTAGATAAAGAAACCCTTACAATGGCTAGAACTAAATATGAATTAATAGAATATAATAATAAAATATTAAATAATACTTTTTTAGATAACTTGATTGATACTAATTTAGTACATTTAGCCTAACAACTAATTTAATAAGCAGGACAGATTCAATCCTAAATTTTGTCTTTAAAAAATACTTAATTTGTGTATTCTATAATCCCTCTTAGACATAAGATTAGAGTATCATTTATTGAGATAATATTGAAGTTTTCTTACATAAAAAAAAGAATTATTCTTCTATTATTTATCTTATTTAATGTAACTTTATTTTCTCAAAATTCTAGCCCTAGAGCTACTATTAGTGGTATCGTTTCTGATCAATTTGGCGCTTTACCTGGATCTAAAATCTCAATAGAAGGAACCAATCTAATTACGACTACAGATGTTAATGGCGCTTTTTCTTTTTCTGTAGATGAAGGCGATTATGTTATTACAGCCTCTTTTGTAATGTACAAATCGCAATCGATTTCTGCCATAGCTAGAGTGGGACAAACTACAGAAGTAAATTTTACATTAAAAACAAGTTTTTCTATTGATGAAGCTGTATCCATAGGTTCTAGAGGTAATCCAACTTCTATTTTAAAAACAATAGTTCCTGTAGATGTTTTTTCAAATAAAGAATTAAATAATTCATCGCAATTAGAGCTTTCTCAAGTTTTACATTATTTAATACCCTCTTTTCATTCTACGCACCAAACAATTTCTGATGGTACAGACCATGTAGACCCTGCTACATTACGTGGTTTAGGTCCAGATCAAGTTTTAGTATTAGTAAATGGGAAAAGAAGACATAATAGTGCATTACTAAATGTGAATGGTACTATTGGAAAAGGTACTGTAGGCACCGATTTTAATGCCATTCCTTTGGCTTCAATAGATAGAATTGAAGTATTACGAGACGGTGCAACGTCACATTACGGATCAGATGCCATTGCTGGAGTTATTAATATTGTATTAAAAAACCAAGCTAATGCTACAGATATTGATGTTAGGGGAAGAATTAACAATGAAGGAGATGGTGAATCCACGAATTTCTCTGCTAATTTTGGTTTAAAGATTGGAAAAAAAGGATTTATAAATCTTACAGGAGAGTTTAGAGAACGAGGCGCTACAAACAGAGCAGGAAACTATACTGGTCATGTTTATTCTGATGACCCAACTGAAGACGCATTACTTATTCAACAAAATAATTTCTTCTCAAAGACCGGCTTTAAAAACAATAGAGTGATGGAAATTGGTAGTGCAGAAACCCAAAACTTATCTCTCTTTTTTAATAGTGAGATTCCTTTATCTGATACTTCTGGTTTTTATTTACATGGCGGAAGAAATTATAGAGAAGGTATAGCAAAAGGGTTTTATAGATTCCCAAAAAATAAAGATCGTGTTGTTTTAGATATATTTCCAAATGGATTCTCTCCAGAAATTCAAACAGACATTAGAGATGATGCCATAGTAGCTGGTTTCGAAGGTATTAAAAACGGTTGGAAATTAGATTTTAGCCATAGTATTGGGTCTAATGGCTTAGATTACACAATTAACAATTCTAATAACGCATCTTTGGGAATTGCATCACCTAAAACGTTCTATTCTGGCGGATTTGCTTACAGACAAAATACTACAAATTTTGATGCTTCTAAATCTTTCGATTGGTTGAAAGGTATTAATGTTGCTTTTGGAGGTGAAATTAGAGTAGAAAATTATGAAATTATAGCAGGAGAAGAAGATTCTTATATAAATGGAGGTGAAACCTATATTGATGATGCAGGTATAGAACAACCTAAAATACCAGGAGTACAAGTATTTCCGGGGATTCAACCAGAAAACGAACTAAGTCGATTTAGAACAAATAGTTCTTTATATGCAGATATAGAAACCTCATTAACTGATGCTTTTATAATAAATACTGCTGCACGTTATGAAGCTTATAATGATTTTGGAGGGCAAGCGATATGGAAATTGTCTGGACTTTATTTGCTTAATGAAAATTTAAGTTTAAGAGCTGGTTATTCAACTGGTTTTAGAGCCCCTTCTTTACACCAAGTGTTCTTTCAAAATATTAGCTCACAATTTATAAATGGAGAAATTGTGCAAGTAGGAACTTTTAATAATGAAAGCTCTGTTGCTAATGAAGCTTTTCGTATTGGAAAATTAAAACCAGAACTATCTAAACACATTAGTATTGGTGTTAGTGGTAAAATAAAAGATAATTGGACTTATTCTTTCGATTATTATAATATAAATATTGAAGATAGAATTGTTCTTTCAGGGCGTTTTGCTGAAGGTTACGAAACCATTCTTGCGCCTTTTAATGTAGGTGCAGCACAATTCTTTACAAACGCTATAGATTCTAAAACTTCTGGAGTAGACTTGGCTGTTAATTATAAATATAACCTTGGGAATGGAGAATTAAATGCTTCATTAGCCGGGAATTTCACAAGAACCAAGGTAGATGGACCAATTAAAGTCACTTCTGCACTTTTAAATCAAGAAAATGTGTTATTCAATAGAGAAGAAATTGGTCGTGTTGAATCTGCTCAACCCAATTATAAAATAAATAGTTTAATTTCATACGAATGGAAGAAATATAAAGTTAATATGAGAAATAACTATTTTGGAGAAGTAATATACATACATCCTGAGGATGAATTGTCTTCAAATTGGGTTGTAAATAATTTAACAGGCCAAAAAGAAACGAGAGATCAAACGTTTACTCCAAAATTAGTTACAGATTTGGGGTTTACCTATCAAGCTTTAGATTTCTTAAAAATAACTGTTGGAGGAAATAACATTTTTAATGTTTATCCAGATAAACATAAACATTCATCAAATATAAATAATGGTAATTTCGTTTATAGTAGACGCGTACAACAATTTGGAGTAAATGGCGCCAATTTCTATACACGAATAATGATGCGTTTATAATGAATGCTATATTTTACAGATCGAATCAATTTTTAAAATCTACAATTAAATTTATTTTAATTGTATTGGTATTACTGACTTCTATTAATACTAAAGCTCAAGAAGAAAATAATGAACAAGTAAAACGACTACAACGTTCTATTTTTATTTTCACTTTTGCACAACAAATACAATGGGAAAATAGTGAATCGTTTAATACTTTTAAAATTGGAGTATTGGGTAATGATCGTACTTATATAGATCTTAAAGGCTTATCTCAAAAACGAAAAATTCAGAATAAAAAAGTTTCTGTAAGCCGATTTAACGCTGTTAAAGACATTAATGACGTCCAGCTATTATATGTTAATAAACAACTTAGCTTTGATATAGACTATATACTTAGTAAAATATCTGGTAAAAACATTCTTTTAATATCTGAAGATTACAATTTTAATTCATCCATGATAAACATTGTAAATGTTGGAAATTCATTTGAGTATGAAATTAATTCAGAATTACTTAAACAAGAAAACTTTAAAGTCGCTAATGCTTTAAAGGCTTCTGCTGTTTCTAATTCTCAAAAGTGGAAAGATCTATATCAAGCTACAGAACAATCTTTAAATGAAGTAAAAAAAGAAAATGAGCAAAAAGAGAAAATCATAAAAACAAAAGAAGTCTTAATCAAAACAAAAGATGAAGCGATTAATATACAACAAGAAAAGATTAGCACTCAAGATTCAAAACTAGATACTTTTAAACTCAAGGTTTCAAAACAAAACCAATCCATAAATGAGTTAGGAGATCTTAATTTACTTCAGCAAAAAAAATTCGAAGAAAAATTAGTTTTAGAACGCAAGCTAAACGATACCATTAAGGCACAAATTAAGCTAGCAAATAAACAAAAAGAAGCTATAGAATCTAGTCGTTTAAAAATTGATGAGCAAACTAAATACTTAAAAACACAAAGTTTAGAAATTGAAAACAATAAATTAATACTTAAGAGTAAAGAAGAAAAAATAAAAAGACAACAAACGATAAACTATTTATTAGGTTTTCTGGTATTATTAACCATTATAGGAGGGTTTTTAATGTATAAAAACTATCGTACTGAAAAAAAATTAGCTACAGCTTTAGACGAAAAGAATAAAGCTATCGAAGAAAACTCGAAATTAATTAAGGCTAAAAATGAAGAATTAGAACAATTCGCTTACATCGCTAGTCATGATTTAAAAGAACCTTTAGTTACTATTTCTGGTTTAATTACGCTATTACAAGAAGACTACGATCCATTGCTTGATGAAACAGGAAAGAAAACATTAGAATACATTAGTAAATCTAGTGATAGAATGAAAGATTTAGTAGATGCCCTTTTAGATTATTCTAGACTAGGAAAAACTAAAGAACACACTGAAGTAAATTGTAACGAACTTGTTAATACCATAAAATCTGATTTAGCCAATATAATTGAGCGAACGCAATCAACACTAAATATTAATAAACTACCAATTGTTGAAGGTTCTCAAGTCGAGTTACGGTTACTTTTTCAAAACTTAATTAGTAACGGAATTAAATTTGTGAAACCTGGTGTGAAACCAATAATAGAAATTAATTGTGTAAAGAAAAACGATGATAACGACAAATCGAAATCGTTTTGGGAATTCTCAATTAAAGATAATGGTATTGGTATAGCCGAAAAGCATAAAGAAAAGATCTTTTCAATTTTTCAAAGGTTACACTCTAGAGAGGAGTATGAAGGAACAGGAATTGGTTTAGCACATTGTAAAAGAATCATTGAAGCACATAACGGAAGAATTAGACTAGAATCGGAAGTTGGTATAGGTACTACTTTTTATATCTCTATTCCTGCTTAATAAAAAACGCGTACTAAAAGCACGCGTTTCACCTTATCTTAAAAAAGTAAAATCATTAACTAATAAAATTAAAAGATAAAGGGTAACTTGTTTCTTCTCCATTACTGGCCTTTATAGCATTTATAATTGGAAAAGCTATTGCTATTAATCCTAATAAAACGAATCCTAAGATCCCTAATCCAAATAATAGAATTAATGGCACGCAAATAAAGGCGTATGCTATTAAACTTAATTGAAAATTAATTATTTGTTTACCATGGTTGTCCATTTTAAGAACACTCTCTTTTTGAGTTACCCATATTACTAATGGTATTAATAAACTACCAAAACCTGTAAGTAAGGTTATTAATTGGCTTAAATGGGTAACAACTAGTAATTGTTTGTCTTCACGCATCATATTCATAGATTTATTGATTGATACTTATATGACGGTCAACGACTTGAATTGTTACATTTTTTTTGAAATTATTTTTTAATGCGGCAATTTGTTTTTTAGAAGGCCATATACGAAAGTGCCTAAAAGCGCTCCAAAGATTAAAATAAAAACACTAATAAAACCAGAACTTAATAAGACATACATTGGCCCAGGGCAAGCACCAGCTAACGCCCAGCCCAAACCAAAAATAGTACCTCCTAATATATAACGAATAAAACCTTTATCCTTTGGTTGAATAATTATTTTATCTCCATAAATATCTTTCGCATTAGTTTTTTTTAAATAGTAAGTAATAATAATCCCTATAACTACTGCAGAACCAATAATGCCGTACATATGAAAGCTTTTAAATAAAAACATTTCATAAATTCTAAACCATGAAGCCACTTCAGATTTAATAAATATGATCCCTAATGATACGCCTATCAAAAATAAATAAAGTGTTTGTCTCATCTTAAAAAATTAAAGGAAATATTAAATGAATCATAATTAGGCCGCCAATAAAAAAACCTATTACTGCAATGAGTGATGGTAATTGTAAATTACTTAAACCAGATATGGCATGACCAGAAGTACAACCTCCAGCATATCGCGCTCCAAAACCTACTAAAAAACCTGAAATGAGTATTATAAAAAATCCTTTAATAGTTAATAGATTTTCTATGTTAAATAATTCTAACGGTAAAAAAGATTGGTTTGTACTGTTAATTCCATATTCTTTTAATTTTAAAACTGCGTCTTCATGTATTTGAGGCGCTTGGGGTGTTAAAAATTGAAAAGCAATAAAACCACCTACAATGACACCAAATACGATCCAAAGGTTCCATTTACTCGATTTCCAATCGAATTTAAAAAAGTCTGAAAATTGTCCAGCCCCGCCAATAGCGCATAATGTTCTTAAATTAGAAGACATTCCAAACTTTTTACCCATTATTAGTAATAAGAATAAAACGCATGCTATTAAAGGTCCAGCCACATACCAAGGCCAAGTATTGTATATTAATTCCATAAATTTTGTAATTATTTTAATGTAGTAGGGCAAACAAAATCTGTAATTGGGATCTCGGCATTTTTAATTGCTTCCATTCCTCCTGCTACATCTATTAAATTATGAATTCCACGACTTTTTAAAATCGAAGACGCTATTACAGAACGATAACCGCCTGCGCAGTGCACGTAAAAAGTTTCGTTTTCAGGAAACTCACCTAAATGAATATTTAAACTCCCTAAAGGCGCTGATATTGCTTTTTCTATATGTCCGGCTACAAATTCGCCTTCATTCCTTACATCAAAAACAGGAATATTATTTGCTTCTAAACGTTCTTTAAAGGTTAAAGCGGTAATTGATTCCATACTATCAACTTCTCTTCCAGAAGCTTTCCACTTTTCAATGCCCCCTTTTAAATACCCTTTGGTATTATCAAAACCAACACGAGATAAACGTGTAATAGCTTCTTCTTCTTGTCCTTCTTCAACAACTAATAATATTGGCTGATGAACATTAGCAATTAAAGCACCAACCCAAGGTGCAAAGCCTCCTTTTAAGCCTATAAATATAGATCTAGGAACAAAGCTTTTAATAAAATCTGCTTGATGTCTTACATCTAAAATTAAAGCTTCTGTACTATTAGCGACTAACTCAAACTCTTCAGGAGATAATGCTTTAGTTCCTTTCTCTATTATAGAATCTATATGTTCGTAGCCCTCTTTATTCATCTTAACATTTAAAGGAAAATATTTTGGTGGTGGCAATAGGCCATTTGTTAATTCTTTTATAAACTCTTCTCGTGTCATGTTTTCACGAAGTGCATAATTCATCTTTTTTTGATTTCCAAGAGTATCTACTGTTTCCTTCATCATATTCTTTCCACAAGCAGAACCTGCGCCATGTCCTGGATAAACGATTACATCATCTGCTAAAGGCATAATTTTAGATCGTAAACTATCAAAAGATAATCCTGCTAAATCTTCTACAGTTAAATCATCCACCTTTTGAGCAAGGTCTGGTCTTCCAACATCTCCCAAAAACAAAGTATCACCACTAAAAATAGCGTAATCTTTTCCGTTTTCATCTTTAAGCAAATACGTTGTACTTTCTAGGGTGTGACCTGGTGTATGCAATACTTTTATTGTTATATCTCCTAATTTAAACTCTTCATTATCTTTTGCTATAATTGCTTTAAATGAAGGATTAGCAGTAGGGCCATATATAATTGGAGCTCCAGTCTCTTCAGATAATGTTATATGACCGCTAACAAAATCTGCATGAAAATGTGTTTCAAAAATATACTTAATTTTTGCTTTACCAGTTTTAGCTTTTGCGATATAATCTTTAACTTCTCTTAACGGGTCTATGATAGCGACTTCTCCATTACTTTCTATATAATAAGCACCTTGAGAAAGGCAGCCTGTATATATTTGTTCTATTATCATACTATTTTATTAATACATTTACGATGCTAATTTAATTCAATTTTATATTAAATTGTGTAACAAATGTTACTTATCAAAAAAATGCCAATTCTTTAATCAAAATAAATATTGCAATAGTTAACACCAACCATCCAAAGCCTTTTTTTAATTTTTCTCCTTCTATAAAATTGTTAATATACATTCCTATAAAAATCCCAGCAATAGAAAAACTTGTGAAGCTTAATAAAAATACCCAATCTATATCTAGGTTTTCAATATCCCCAATAAAACCTATCAAAGATTTAATTGCAATAATAAGTAATGATGTAGCAATAGCATTTTTCATTGGGAGTTTTGCCATTAATACTAAAGCTGGAATAATAAGAAACCCACCTCCTGCACCTATAATTCCAGTAATAACCCCAACAATAATGCCTTCAATAGTTATTAATAAATAATTAAAACTGACTTTAGAACTCTGTTTATTTACTATAACTTTTTTACGTAACATAGCTATCGAAGTAAACACCATTATTAAGCCAAAAAACACCATTATTGCAATGTCTTTTGTTATTTCTATGTCAAATACAATAAATAATTTATCAGGAATTGCAGGTATTAAATACTTTCGAGTACTATATACCGCGATGAATGCTGGCATAGAAAAAACTAAAGCTATTCTAAAATCGACTAATCCTTTTTGAATATTTTTAAGTGCCCCGATTAAGGAAGAAACACCTACTACAAATAATGAATACGCTGAGGCTATTATTGGATTTAATGCCATTCCATAAACCAATATAGGAAGCGTTAAAATAGATCCTCCTCCTCCAATTAATCCTAATATCACTCCAACCAAAAGCGCTCCAAAATACCCAATAAAATCTATTCCACTCATTTTATATTAAACTAGGACGCTAAATTAGTATTACTATTTTAGTTAGTACGTAACATTTGTTACAGTTAGAGGTCTATTACTTTTATAAAATTACGTTGAAGTTCAATTTTACCGTTATTTTCTAGTACTTTTAATAATCTTGAAACTACTACTCTAGAGGTATTTAAATCGTTAGCAATGTCTTGATGAGTCGTTTTTATTATATCATTATGGTTTACTTTTGCTTTATCCTGCAAATGTCGCAATAAACGTTGATCCATTTTAAAGAAAGCAATAGTATCAATAGTTTCAAGTAATTCCATCATTCTATCTTTATAGCTTTGCAACATAAAATTTCGCCATGATTTATATTTGCCCATCCAATTCTCAATAACCTCTATGGGAATTAAAATTAGCTCTGTATCCGTTTCGGCTATAGCTCTAATTTCACTTTTCGTTTGTCCAGAACAACAAGTAATAGTTATGGCACAAGTATCTCCTTGTTCTATGAAATATAAAAGGAGCTCATTATTATCATCATCTTCTCGTAATACTTTTATAGCGCCATCTAGTATTAAAGGAACCCATCTAATTGGTTCTCCTAAATCTATTAATTTATCTCCTTCTTTTATTTTTTTTACCCGACCAACATGCCTAATCTCATTAAGCAGCTCTTCTTCAAATAAATAACCGTAATTCAAATCTATTATATCTCCCATTGAAAAATTATTATAACGTAAATTTAATTATTAGTCGAGATTAATAACATTTGTAATTGTTAACTTTGTAAGAATTTTTTTATATAAAACTTAAATTTATGCTTAAAGCTATACTTTTTGATATGGATGGTGTTATTGTAGATACCGAACCTTTACACCATAAAGCCTATTATATAATGTTTGATGCTTTTAATATTAATGTATCTGCAGAAATGTATGAATCTTTTACAGGCCAGTCTACTATTAATATTTGCAAAAAACTATGTACTCATTTTAATTTAGAGAATACCCCTGAAGAACTTGTTATGAGTAAACGAAGTAGTTTTACAACTTTGTTTCATAACGACCCTAGTTTACAACTTATAGATGGTGTATTAGAACTTATTAAAAACTATTATAATAATGGTCTTACATTAATATTAGCTTCTTCTGCTTCTATGTTTACTATCAATAATGTTTTTACTCGTTTTGAATTAGATCAATATTTTAAAGCAAAAATTAGTGGGGCAGATTTAAAAGCATCAAAGCCTAATCCAGAGATATTCGAGAAAGCTGCTAGTTTAGCTGAAGTCGAACGATCTGAATGTATAGTTATAGAAGATTCTACCAATGGTATAAAAGCAGCTAAATCTGCTAATATATATTGTATAGGTTACGACAGCTTAAATTCAAAAAATCAAGATTATAGTCTTGCCGATATAGTAATTTCTAATTATAAAGATATATACTATAAAAAAGTAAAAGAATTAATGACTTAAAACTTATTATTAAGTCCTGCCTTTTAAACGTTTATCTATTTTCTTTTTTACTTCAGTTAATCTTTTCATTAAATCCATTATAGATTTTTCGTTATCTTTTTTAAAAACTTCAAATAAAGATAAGTTCAAATCTTTTATAGCTCTAGAAGTTACTATTCTTTCATTAGTAGTTTTAGGGTATGGCGCATCTAATATTTTATTCGCCTGCTCAATTAAATCCATTAGTTAGTATTTTTGTCAAATTTACAATAAAATTCATTTTGTTCAATAACTTTAACATTTAGTTAAACAAAAAAAAGTTTTTTTTTAAATGAATTTGCGAAAATATATATTTAAATTGAACTATATTAATATAATTATATCTTTTATATAACCTTTTTAGACAAAATGATTAAGAAACCCGATCAAGTCATTTACAACAAAGAGAAAACAAGTATGATACTTCTTTAAAGTCTAACAGTACTAAGGTTATAGCTTCATCAAATCAAGTTTGGAAAAAAATTGAAGACTCAAAACAGATTTAGACTATTTCTATTTCTTCATTTTTATTAGAAACACCTGCACTATCAAAGCTTGCCATTTCATTTAAAAATAAAATAGCCGATTTTATTATTGGATAAGCAATTGCTCCCCCAGTTCCTTCTCCTAATCGCATACCAATATTAAGTAAAGGCTTTGCTTTTAAATACGCTAACATTTTTTGATGCCCTTTTTCATGAGAAGTATGCGTGAAAACACAATAATCGAGTACGTTTTTATTAATTTTAGAAGCTACTAATAAAGCAGAAGTCACAATAAACCCATCTACCATAATAGTGATTTGCCTTTCTGCTGCCTTTAAAAAAGCACCTACCATCATAGCAATTTCAAAACCTCCAAAAAGAGCAAGAACCTCTATTGGATCTTTTAGAATAAAATGTGAATTTATCGCCTTTTTTAAAACCTCTTTTTTATGAGATATTCCTACCCCATCTAGCCCTGTTCCAGCTCCTACACAATCTTCTATTGGGATTCCTGTAATTACAGACATTAAAACGGAAGCTGAAGAAGTGTTGCCTATTCCCATTTCTCCAAATCCTACAATATTTGAACCGGCATCAATTATTTTTGAAACACAATTTGCGCCTTTTTCAATTGCTTTTTCACAAACTTTAATATCCATTGCTGAAGAATTAGCGAAATTTTTTGTTCCAAATCCCATTTTCGCCTTAATAAGGTTTTCATGATCATCAAAATCAAAATTAACACCAGCATCAACCACTTTTAAGTCGATTCCATTTTGCTTCGAGAATACATTAATTGCAGCTCCTCCTTTCAAAAAATTAAAAACCATTTGGTAGGTAACCTCTTGCGGATATGGGCTAACACCTTCTTCTGTAATACCATGATCGCCTGCAAAAACAATAATATATGGTTTTTGTAAACTCGGAGATAGTGTGTTTTGAATACGCCCTACCTGTAAAGCGATAGATTCCAACTGTCCTAAAGCGCCTACTGGCTTTGTTTTTAAATCTATTTTTTCTTTTAAAGTAGCGGTTAAAAAATCACTTATGGGTTTTATATCTATTGTTTTCATTCAGTTTTTTTCTTTAGAAAAATATGCTCTGGATTATCATAAACATATTTATAACCTAGTATTTCTTTAGATTTCGAATTGTCAATTATTTTAATTTTTGAATTTAGTATAGGCGCATCAAAATGGGGTAGTTTTAAATTTAAAAATGTTGCAGCTTTCACATAAAAAGGCTTGCGTAATGAATGTACAGAAGCACAACCATTTATTATTTCACCAAAACAATTCTTATTAATAATCGCTTCAATTAAACCAATACAATCTTCGCGATGTATTAAATTAATTGGAACATTAGCATTTTTTAAGTTTTGTTTTCCTGCTAAAAACTTGCCAGGATGGCGGTCTGGCCCTATTAATCCTGCTAATCTTAAAATTGTTAATTCCCTTCCAAAGTGATCTCTTAACAATCCTTCTGCTTTTAAAACAGCTTTACCCGATGCTTTTATAGGATTGGTATTTATCGTTTCTTTAAGCGGTGTTTCACTTGTACCATAGACCGAGGTAGAGCTTACAAAAATCACTTTTACAGTCTTTGGCGTATGTGCTATTATTTGTTTAATTTGATTTGGATAAACCGTTTCTATATCTGGAATTCGTTTAGGAGGGAAATTAATAACAAGAATTGATACATTTTTTATAAAAGTTATCCAATCTCCTGTAATTGAATGTGCTTCAACTTTTATTTTTTCAACATTAGGAAAATGTTTAGAAAGCTGTTCTTTTTTTTCGGGTGATGTTGTAGAGCCTTTTAAATTTGATCCTGTACTTATCATTTTTTTAGCTAAAACTTCTCCAAGCCACCCTAAACCTAATACAGCAATTCTATTATTCTTTAGCGTTTTATCTAACATTTATCAATATGCTTTTTTAAAAAGCTCAAAAATAATACTAAAATCAGGAACAATTAATACATTAATAGTGATTAAAATTTTTAATATAGATCTTTATTAAACAAAAAGCCACCCGAATATGGGTGGCTTTTATTCACTTAAATTTTAAGTGAAGTTATTTAGTTTTAGAGAGCGTTAATTATTTTTTAATCAATTTAATCGTTTTTGTAGCTACTGCAGTTTCTAATTTAACAAAATACACACCACTATTTAAGCTGCTTACATTAATTGTTTCTAAATTAGAATTAAAACTCATTACACGTTGTCCATTTACGTTCATAACTTCAACTCTTTGTAAGTCGTTAACGCCTTTAATAGATACATTCCCATTTGTTGGGTTTGGATATAAAGACACACCTGTTAATTCTGATTTTTGAGTGCTTAGTGTTGCGAAACTATAAGAAGTTGTTCCTGTTTGCCCATCATAAACATTTGCTGCTGTATTTCCACCAGTAATATCAGCTCCTAAAAAACTATCAAAAGCTCCGCCAGCAGCAATAGCCAATCCTGAATTATTATCGAGTATACTAATTTCACCAATTGTTGGAATATTTAACACATCAAATGTTACTAAATTTACAACATCTCCAATTAAATGTTCTGCAATAAGAGAAGATCCATTATTACTAACTATAGCAGTAGCGCTTCTATCATAACCAGGATCTGCACCATCTAATGCAGCCGCCCCAGTTACTGTTGCTGAATCAAATGCTAAATGATGGAAATTAATTGTAGATTGGTCTACAGAAGCTCCATCTTGAAGCATTATTACAAAATTGTATTGAATTGCATTGGGTTCCACACCTGTTCCAGAATCAAAGTCTGGTATTGCTGCAACAGTATAATTACTTCCTGTATTTTGTATAAGAGTAAATTTATAAGTTTGAGATTGACTAAAACAGGTTGTTAAAGCTATTAGTAATAAAAGTAGATTTGTTTTCATTTTTTTAAGATTTAAAGATTTGTTAAGATTTATAAGTAACTTTTTAATTATTTGTTCCTTCTGGCAGCCTTTGAACGAATTTGTAAGTGGCTATTGGTGGCCCTCCAAATATTGAATTAGCTGGATTATTTAATATATTATCTCTTATCTGGTTAACATCACTCGA
Source organism: uncultured Flavobacteriaceae bacterium (assembly GCA_937959395.1). Classification (GTDB taxonomy): domain Bacteria; phylum Bacteroidota; class Bacteroidia; order Flavobacteriales; family Flavobacteriaceae; genus JAHDGB01. Next base: position 41,399 of record CALGLR010000015.1, read on the forward strand.
AGCACCTGCATATTTTGAAAAACCATTCAAATCAACATCTGTATCATGATAACCTTTAGAAGCGTAAGTAGCTATTGGTGGCCCCCCAAATATTGAATTATCTGGATCATTAAATACCTGATCTCTAACCTTATTAACATCCGAAAAAGAGCCTGCATAGACTATTTGCCCATCTTCATTGCTATCACCTGCCCACATAGCAATATCACCTGATGGTACTCCATTAACGGTTTGCGCATGTTGCCCCCACGTTATTTCATTATTAGCATCTGTAAAATCTAAAGTTAGAGTTGTAGTCGATAAGCTTACAGTCGTGGCCGTCATAATGCCTAAATGGTTTCTATGTCTAATGGCTACATAATAATCATCGACATTAGCATCAATAGTCATAACCGAAATCCCATCTACATCTACAATATCACCATCTCTTTGTAAAAGTGCAGATCTACCTGTTATAACATTAGTATTGTCATTTTTATCTCTTAATTCTACATAAATCCAATCTACAATATTATCACTTAAAGCCCCTGTTCCTGAAGCACCACCATCTAAAAATGTAAAAATATCGCAAGTTAATGCATCTGTATAAGGAGAAATTGTAGGTAAGTACAATTGTCTTAAATCGTCTCGCATTAAATTCTCTTCGCTTGTTCTAGGACTTAATAAGGCACCTTGTAAAAAAACTACTGGGTTAATTCTAATTCCTAAAGAAATAAAAGAGTTATGAAATCCTTGAGACAATGAAATTGATTCATTAGATACGTCTCCAACTACTGTTTCACCGACTGTAAAATCTAATATAATGTTACCATTAGATATGGTTTCTCCAGCAGTTCCAATAACCTGGCGTTCTATTTGTTGCGTATAGCCAATGGCTATAAATAACAACATTAAATAAGTAGGTATTCTGTTGTTCATTTTTAAATTTGGGTTTTGTTATTGTATCGATGAAATACATATAACATCGACAAATATAACAATTTTATATAAATAAACTATTTTTTCAAGTATTTTTTTAACACAAAAGGCCTAATGATTAGGTCTTTTGTGTTAATTTAAGTGTATTTTTAATCTAATTTTTAAGATTTTTTATTAAAAATTGCTTGAGCTTATTTTAATACCCTTCCATCAAAAGAAAATGGAGTCACACTTTTTAACTCAATTTTTATAGAATCCTCATGAAATGGATTAATTATATAATTAAATTCTTGTGGTACAATGATGCTAGGCACTTTTAGAACAAGAGCTTCTTGATCTTTTACCCATTGATAAGACAATTCTTTTAAAATTTTTGGTGAAGGTATTGCTCTCCAACTCTCTGGCAGATCTGATATATGAATTTCTTTAATAAGAACACTTTTAGGAATTACTATAGTTGCAATTGCCATGTCTTTTGGTGCAAAAGCAATTGGGAAATGTGCTAAACACTCTAACATACTCAAAGAGATAGAACTACTGGTATACAAAACTGCAACGCCTTTAAAATTCCATCTACCCCCTACTGCTTTAGCTCCAATACCCGTTAAATCATTAATGTATGCCTTTTTGGCTATTCTATAAACTTGCATTATGAAAAAACACCGTATTCAATTTTTATTAATTCTTCATTTAATAGCTGAAAACCAAAAGTAGTATCTAATAAATCTTTAGGTTTTTTCATTCCTAAAGCCATACTAGGATATGCCATCCATTTTTTAAATTGCTCAAGATCTCCAAAAACATCTTCACCTTTACAATATAAACGTGCCAATTGTATAACGCGTTGACTAACTTCTGAGCTTAAAGCCTTTGAAGGCGCATAACGCTGTAATGTTCTTTCTGAAATATGAAGCACATTGGATAATTCTTTTAACTCAAAATCTATTTTCTTTGCTAAAAATAAAAGGTTTTTTTTATTAATACCATTTCTTGATAGTTCGATAAAATCATAGATATTATGTAACGGAATATCTAAATTTAAATAACGTAATATTCCTTCATTTTTATCATCAGAGAAAGAATGTTGAATAGCTGTACTCATGGTTTCATTGTTTTACACATGACAAATATACAAAAATAAACGACAAATGTCTATTTTGAATTAAGAAGAACATTCTATAACAACTTTCCCTTTAACATTTCTTGCCATCATTTCTTCTAGAGCATGAGTAGCTTCATTTAAAGGATACACTTTATGAATATGCGGATTTAGTTTTCCTTCGGCATACCATTTCATAAGTTCCATTGTATTCTGCCCATTTTTTTTAGGCGTTTTCATAGCAAAACTTCCCCAGAACACACCAACTATCGAACATCCTTTTAATAATGCTAAGTTCAAAGGGATTTTAGGAATTTCACCAGCGGCAAAACCAACAACTAAGTAACGTCCTTCCCATGCCATACCACGAAGCGCCTTTTCAGAATAGTCTCCGCCTACGGGATCATAAACCACATCTACTCCCTTACCATTCGTTAATTCTTTAATGCAAGATTTTAAATCGTCTTCATTATAATTAATAACGCTATCTGCACCATAAGACTTGCACAATTCTAATTTTTCTGAAGACGATGCAGCTGCTATAACATTTGCTCCCATTAATTTACCTAATTCTACAGCTGCTAATCCCACTCCACCAGAAGCTCCCAAAACTAAAAGAGTTTCCCCTTCCTTAAGTTTAGCTCTATCTTTTAAAGCGTGATATGAGGTTCCGTATGCCATCATAAATGATGCAGCTATTGGATAATCCATTTGAGGTGGCTTTTTAAAACAAGCGCTAGCAGAAACAATAACTTCTTCGGCATAACCACCATTCATTACAAAACCAAAAACAGCGTCTCCTTTTTTTAGATGAGAAACAGCCTCCCCTACTTCTTTTACAATACCTGCTATATCACTACCAGGTGTAAATGGTAATTCTGGTTTAAATTGATACAACCCTTGAATAATAAGCGTATCAGGAAAATTTAAACCACAAGCTTTTACACTAACCAAAACTTCATTGGCCTTGGGTTTAGGACTCTCTATATCCTCTAGAACCAAGTTTGAAGGCGGTCCAAATTCTTTACATACAATTGCTTTCATATTTATTCCCTTTGAAAAAAGGGATCTTTTTTCATTTCCTTGAATCCCCATAGTTATCGGGAGGAAATCTCATTAATAATTAATTAAATTCGTTTTTTACTGTTAGCTTTTCGCCTTTGTTGGTGTTTTTCACCATCAAACCATGAGTTGTAAAACAGATTCTGTTTTACTGTTACAAAATGTTGGTGAAAAACACCAACATTGGCATCAGTTTTTGGTTTATATCTTCAGTCTATTTTTCGCCTTTGTTAGTGTTTTTCAACAACAAACCATGAGTTGTAAAACAGATTCTATTTTACTGTTACAAAATGTTGGTAAAAAACACCAACATTGGTATCAGTTTTTGGTTTACATCTTCAGTCTATTTTCTATGCTCTCTTTTCTTGATTCAACTAAATTAATTCTCAGAAATCTTAAGTACTAGTTTCCCCATTTTATCTCCTGAGAAAAGGCGTAAAAACGTGTCATGAAAATTCTCAATACCTTCATAAACATCTTCTTTGCTTTTTAGTTTCCCTTCAGCTATCCATTTTCCCATTTGTGCAGCTGCTTTTCCATAATTTTCCGCATAATCAAAAACCACCATACCTTGCATTGTTGCACGGTTTACTAATAATGACAAATAATTGCTCGGTCCTTTCACTGCTATTTTATTATTATATTGAGAAATAGCGCCACATACAACTATACGTGCATGCATTCTTAATCTTCCTAAGGCAGCATCCAAAATATCACCTCCTACATTATCGAAATAAACATCTATTCCTTTTGGGCATTCTCTTTTTAAAGCGGTATTTATCTCTTCATTTCTATAATCTATAGCGCCATCGAAACCCAATTCTTCAGTAATGTATTTACATTTTTTTTCGCCTCCGGCAATTCCTATAACACGACAGCCTTTTATTTTAGCTATTTGCCCAACTATACTTCCTACAGCTCCAGCAGCTCCAGATACTAAAACGGTTTCTCCTTCTTTAATTTTCCCAACTTCAAGAATACCAAAATAGGCAGTCATTCCAGGCATTCCTAAAGTGCCAATATACATTGGTAATGGCGCTAAATTAGGATCTACTATATGACAATTGGTTCCGTTCGATACTGCATATTGTTGCACACCTCCATAATTGGATAGGAAATCTCCAACTTTAAATTTTGGATGGTTGTTTACTTTCACCACTTTACCTACTGCTCCTGCACGCATCACATCATTAACCTGTACGGGTTCTATATACGACTTCCCTTCGTTAATCCATCCACGCATTGCTGGATCTAGAGAAATGAAATGTTGTTCAATTAGTACTTCTCCTTCTTTAAGTTCTGGTATTTCATTAGATTGTAATTCCCATGTATCTGCATCTGGCAAACCTACTGGGCGTTTTTTTAAAATGAGTTGCTTATTCATTGTGTTTTGTTTTTGGCTTTTAATAATTTCGATTATATATTCAGCTATATCAGCTTTTTTTCTGTTTTTTTTTCTTATTTCTTTATTCTCGACTCATGAATCTAGGATCTATACTCTAATATCTTATATTTTGTTTTTATAATGAGGTTCCCCCATCTAAAGTTATCGTTTGTCCTGTAATAAATTTTGTTGAATCTGAAGCCAACCAAACAACAGCTTCTGCTATTTCGTTTGCTTGACCAAATCGTTTCATTGGTATTGATTTCTTTAAAACAGCATCCATATCTGGTCTTACCGATAATAATTTATCTAATAAAGCAGATTCTGTGTAACCTGGGCAAACAGCATTTACACGAATATTTTTATGTGCATATTCCATTGCTGCCGATTTCGTCATTCCTACCACGGCAAATTTACTAGCACTGTATGATAAATTATTAGGTGATGCTTTTAAACCTGCCAACGAAGCAATATTTACAATATTTCCATACCCTTGTTTTACCATTTGTTGAAGAGCTAGTTTCATACAATAAAAAACACCTGTTTGGTTTACTGCAATCACATTATCCCAATCGTTTAATGTGTATTCTGCAGTTTTTTGCATTTCTCTTGGGCCAATTCCAGCGTTGTTTACAATAACATCAATACGACCAAAATCTTTAACCGTTTTTGCAACCAAATTTTCAACCTCATTAAATTGAGTTACATTTGCCTTAATTACTGTTGCTTTTCCACCAGATTCAATAATCGCATCTACTGTTTTTTGAGCTTTCTCTTCTTTATAATCTGAAACAATAACATGAGCGCCGTGATTCGCAAAATACTGAGATGTCGCCGCTCCAATTCCTGAACCTGCTCCTGTTACTATTACTATTTTATCTTTTACTTCCATATGGATATATCTTTCTTCTTTATTGTAATTTAAAATTTATTTATTCCTAACAAAAAACATCCATCACCAACTCTTCCTTCAAAGAGAACTCAAAAGGTCTCCCTTTAAATATGGCAATTTTTGCCGATGTTCGTATTTTTCACCAACATCTATTTCAATAAAATACACTCCTAAATAAATGATTTGTTGGTAAAAAACACCAACAAAGGCAGAGGTTTTTATTTAAATTGCTTTTATTTATTCCTAACAAAAAAAACATCTATCACCAACCCTTTCTTCAAAAGGAACTCAAAAGGTCTCCCTTTGGATATGGCAATTTTCGCCGATGTTGGTGTTTTTTACCAACATCTATTTCAATAAAACACACTCCTAAATAAATGATTTGTTGGTGAAAAACACCAACAAAGGCAAAGGTTTTTATTTAAATTGCTTTTATTTATTCCTAACAAAAAAAAACATCTATCACTAACCCTTCCTTCAAAGGGAATCCAAAAGGTCTACCTTTGAATATGGCAATTTTCGCCGATGTTGGTGTTTTTCACCAACATCTATTTCAATAAAATACACTCCTAAATAAATGATTTGTTGGTGAAAAACACCAACAAAGGCAGAGGTTTTTATTTAAATTGCTTTTATTTATTCCTAACAAAAAACATCCATCACCAACCCTTACTTCAAAGGAAGGGAGGGTTAGAGAGATATTGTATATCTTAAATACTGTTCAATATTAGAACCATGCCATTTTATTGATCTTAAGAGTTACATAAAATTAATCTCGAATCTTCTAAAGCTCGGCTTCTCATTTCCGCTGGGTAACCATCAGCAGTTATCATCTCTAAAAAACTCTTTTTATTTGTGTATTCAAGAATCAATATCTTATCCCATTCTTTTTCATCTGGTCCAATACATGTTAAAACTGGTTTTCCTTGATAGATCAATTTTGCTTTAGATTTTTCAATAAAAGGCATAACTGCTTGCATATATTCGGCATAAGCCTGCGCACCAGATAATGAAGTGCCTTCTACTTCTTCTTTAAATTTCAATAAGTTTAGCATTTGAAAAGGGCCATTAATAGGCAACTCTATTAATTCTTGAAATTGCCCTGGCATTACAGTAATATGATTAGTGTCTATCATTTTTTAATCTATTTTTTTCTTTTGAATGGCTTGGTATGCTAAATTACAAAGTAATTCTGAAGCTTTATCTAAGTTTGCAAAACGCGGATCGGTTGTTAATCCTTTGTTATATCTATAATAAATTTGCTGAGCAATAACTGCTATTTTAAAAAGTCCGTACACATAATAAAATACTAAATGATTTACTGGTCTTTTACTTTTTAAAGCATAACGCTCAACAATTTCACTACGACTAGGATTACCATCCATTAATGTAGCAGAAGGAATACCTTGTTTTACAAAATTAGGATCACTTGCCATCGTCCAATATCCTAAAGACGTTCCTAAATCCATTAATGGATCTCCTAAGGTTGCCATTTCCCAGTCTAGTACTGCTGTTATCTCATTCCAACTATCGTCTTTAAATACGACATTGTCATACTTAAAATCATTATGAATGAGACTGTATCCATAGTCTTTAGGTTGGTTCTCTTCCATCCATTTCATAACTTCTTTTGCTGCTGGCACATCACTAGTAGCAGCTTTAAGATATTGCTTTCCCCAATTTAAAACCTGGCGTTCTACATAACCTTCTGGTTTTCCTAAATCGATTAAACCAGCTGCTTTATAATCTACATTATGAAGTTCTACGAAAGAATCTAACCAAGTAGCGCTTATTTTTTTATAATCTGAAGGTGATATGGCTCTTTTCTTCGCTTCTTTTAAATTTAAAATAATACCATCCATTTTTTCCATGATATAAAACGGACAACCCAAAGTCCTTTCATCATTACTAAAAGCATACATTTTTGGCACTTTAGGGAAATGATTTTGCAATTGCGATTGCACTTTAAATTCTCTTCCCATATCATGACCTCGCTTAATAGCTCCAAAAGGCGGTCTTCTCAAAACATACTCGACATCTTCAATTTCTATTAAATAGGTTAAATTAGAATACCCATGTGTGTATTGAGTGACTTTCCAATTGCTTTCAACGGCATTAATAAGGTCTTTCTCTTTTAGAAACTTTTTTAACAAAGACTCATTTAACTCTTCTCCTTTACGAACGTTTTGAATTGATTTTATAACGCTTTCCATGGATTTTATTTTGAATAATTATTAATCACACTTTTTCCTAATTGATGAAGGTGAACCTCATCTGGTCCATCTGCCAAACGAAGTATTCTTGCTGCTACAAAAAAGTGAGCTAATGGCGTATCTGGTCCTACTCCTTTTCCTCCATGAATTTGAATGGCTCTATCTATAACTTTTAATGCCATTTTTGGAGCAATTATTTTTATCATAGCTATTAATTCTTTTGCCTTTTTATTTCCTTCTTTATCCATTTTATCGGCAGCAGAAAGCGTTAATAATCGTGCTTGCTCAACCTCGCATTGCGATTGTGCAATTTCTTGACGAATACTACTATACTCTTTAAATGCTTTTCCAAAGGCAATACGCTCTGAAGCCCGTTGAGACATTAACTCTAAAGACCGTTGGGCCATTCCTATTAAACGCATACAATGATGAATCCTTCCAGGTCCCAAACGTCCTTGAGCAATCTCAAAACCTCTTCCTTCTCCTAAAATTAGATTCGATTTTGGTACTCTAACATGATCTAATTCAATTTCAGCATGTCCTTCAGGGGAATCATAAAAACCAAAAACAGATAATGGACGAATCACTTTTAAACCTGGCGTATTCATAGGTACCAAGACCATACTCTGTTGTTGGTGTCTATGAGCAGTAGGATCTGTTTTCCCCATAACTATAGCCACTTTACAATGCGGATTCATTCCACCTGAAGACCACCATTTACGCCCGCTAATGATATAATCATCACCATCACTAACAATTCTCGTTTCTATGTTTGTAGCATCAGATGATGCCACTTGAGGTTCGGTCATTAAAAAAGCAGATCTAATAGCTCCATTTAAAAGTGGTTTTAGCCATTCTTCTTGCTGTTCTGGTGATCCATATTTAGCAAGTACTTCCATATTCCCTGTATCTGGCGCGCTACAATTAAACACTTCTGAAGACCACAAAACACGTCCCATAATTTCTGCTAAAGGTGCATATTCTAAATTCGATAAACCAGGACTCAATTCACCATAACTATTTGGCAAGAATAAGTTCCATAACCCAGCTGCTTTGGCCTTTTCTTTTAACCCTTCCATTCCTGGCCATTGTTTCCATCTATTTTCTGGATTAAAAGTAAAAGCAGCCACTTCTTCTTCTACTGGTAAAATATAGGTTTCAAAAAAAGCATTAAGTTTTTCTTGTAATGATTTTACTTTATCTGTGTATTCGAAATTCATCTTTTAAATATCAAATTATCTATGTCTGTTCGATCCCTTCAACTGCACTCAGGACAGGCTAAAATCGAGAACTATATAGCTAAAAAAGGTCTCGACTGCGCTCGACCAGACAATTAAGCATTCAATTTATTATCCAGCAATCATGTCACATTGCGCAGTCGAAAACCTTAAGTTTTTGTTTTCAATTGCATTTCGACTGCGCTCAATGTGACAATATAATTATTACCCTGCGATCATATAACCACCATCTGCCGTATAAACACCGCCAGTCATATAAGCACCTGCACTAGAGGCTAATAAACCAACTATCCCATTCATTTCATTAGGCATTCCCATGCGTCCTGCAGGAATACTTTTTTCTAATTTTTGAAGCATTTTTTCATTTTGCCACAATGCAGCACTAAATTTTGTTTTAATCAACCCTGGACATAACGCATTAGAACGCACACCATATTGTCCCCATTCCTTTGCTTGGTTTTTAGTTAACATAACTAAAGCGGCCTTACTAGCACTATATAATCCTAACCCTGAACCTGGGTGAAGTGCTTCTACTGAAGCGATATTAATTATGCTTCCACCACCTCTCTCTTTCATTGATGGTAATGCTAAATTTGAAAGTATCCACGGTGCTTTTAAATTAACACTCATTATTTTATCGAAAGCGTCATCTCCTGCATTTTCTAAAGGTCCAAAAACGGGGTTTATTGCGGCATTATTTACCAAAATATCTACACCTCCATAATGCGCTATCGTTTTTTGTATTAACTGCTCTCTTTCCTCTGTTTTTCCAATATGGCAAGCAATTCCTACTGCTTCATAACCTTCTGCTTTAAATTCTAGAGCTACTTCATCTACAGACTCTTGACTACGGCTACTAATGACAACTTTTGCACCTTGTTCAGCTAAAGCCTGTGCTATAGATTTACCTATTCCTTTACTAGACCCTGTAACTATTGCTACTTTGCCCTCTAAGCTTAATGCTTGTTTTATACTCATTATATAATTTTATTTAAAGACTTCTTGCTTTCCTGCTACGGTTAGCACTTCTTCGTTCATTAGTATTTCTGCTTGACCACTCGTTTTTGGTAATTCATACTTATAGTAAAAACGCATCGCATGAATTTTACTTTCATAAAAATCTTGAGCATGAGTTTTATCTCCTGTTAAAATGGCTTGTTTTGAATGTGTAGCAATATCTAACCACAGCCAGGCTTGTGTTATGGTACTGAAAAACGTCATAAAAGGAGTCGCGTCAGAAAGAAAACGTTCGTAATCCCCTTTCTTAGCAAAACCAACTAGAAAACCAATTACTTGTTTCGCTAATTGTAACTTCTCGCCTAACTTTCCTGCATATTTTTTTAAGTCATCATATTGCATCGCCTTTTGAATGCTTTCCATGATTTCTGCAGTTAATAGTTCTAAAGCTTTACCGTTTTCCATTAACAGCTTTCTCCCTAATAGATCTTGAGATTGAATTCCTGTTGTGCCTTCATAAATCGAATAAATTCGAATATCTCTATGGTATTGTTGTAAAATAAAATCGGAACAAAAGCCATAACCGCCTAATACTTGTACACCATTAGAAACCGCTTCTGCTCCCATTTCGGAAGGATAGGTTTTCACCATTGGAATAATAAGCTCTAGTAACAAGCTGTATTTTTCTTTTTCGGCAGGATCTTGAAGTGATTCTTTTAAATCGAAATATTTTGAAGCCAATAACACCAAACTTAATGCGCCTTCTGCTACTACTTTTTGAAGTAACAACATACGTCTCACATCTGGGTGATTAATAATTAAGGTTTGTTCTTGATTTGGATTTTTCTTTCCATCACTAGATAATTTACGCCCTTGTGCACGCTCTTGTGCATATTGTAACGACGCTTGATAGGCAGCCATAGTAATTGCTGCTGCACCACGACCAACAGCAATACGAGCACCATTCATCATTAAAAACATATAATTTAAACCTTTGTGAGGTTCTCCTACTAACCAACCTTGACAATCGTTAGTATCTCCAAACCCTAAATGTGTGGTACAATAACCACGTTGTCCCATTTTTTGAAAATCGGCTACAGTCATCACATCATTAGGTGTTAATCCGCCCTTACCGTCTGGACGGTTTTTAGGAACTACAAATAAAGAGATCCCTTTTGTTCCTGCTGGAGCGCCTTCAATTCTTGCTAATACTAAATGTACTATGTTTTCAGCATATTGGTGATCGCCACCAGAAATGAATATTTTTTGTCCAGATATTTTATAAAAACCATCGTTTGTTGGCGTGGCTTTCGTTGTTAAATCTGATAATGAACTACCAGCTTGAGGTTCTGTTAAACACATAGTACCTCCCCAGTTGCCTGATAACATCTTTGGTACGTATGTTTCATTTAACGCTTTATTACCAAAATGAATAATTAGTTCGGCAGAACCATAAGTTAACATGGTATAGCCTGGCAAAGCATTGTTAGCTGCTTCTTGAATGTATGTTGAAGCAGTTTGTATCATTATTGGTAATTGCAGCCCTCCTGCTTCATAATCTAAAGGTCCTGCAATTAATCCCATTTCTCCTGCTTTTTTCATAAACACATCAACTTGTTTATGAACGATCACTTCACCATCTTTAAAATGTGCAGGATTTTCATCCATTTCTTTTACATAAGGAAACAATTCTCTATCAGAAAATTCTTTAACAGAATCTAAGAAGAGGTTTAAAGATTCCTTATCGTGGTCTTTATAGCGGTCTTCTTTTAATAAACTTTCTAATTCATGTACGTCGTATAATAGGTATTTGAGGGTTTCAAAATCGATATAGTTTTTAGCCATTTTTTTTTACTGAGGGTTGTTTATGGATTATCCAATAAAGTTAGGGGTTATTTATTAAACTCTCAAAATTGTTTACAAACAATGTAAGTATTATTTCAGAAGATTTTATTTGACTAAAATCAAGTAGCAAAAACTGTTATTCTATACGCTTTCCTTTAACTACAACATTTAAAGTTAAGCCTGCAATAATTAAAAGGATACCTAATACGCTCCAAAAAGTATAAATTTCTTCTAGCCAAATAACACCAATTATTAAAGTAAAGACTACTTCTATATATTTTAAAGGGGCCACTTGGTTAATTTCTGCTCCCTGAAATGCTTTAGTCATATAGAATTGCCCATAATAACCAAAAACGCCTAAACTAAGTAATAGTAGCCATTCTATTCCTTTAGGAGTTATCCAGTTGTTAATGGCCAATGCTCCTCCAAGAATAGTGGCAATGATCATAAAATAATTAACTATGACAAGTGGGTGATCACTATTTCCTATTTTTCTAATAATTATAAAAACAATACCGCTAAAGATTGCAGACAAAACCGCATACAATAACCCCATATTATTAATTTGACTATCAAAACCTTTTAGAATCACTACACCTAAGAATGCTATTGCAAAACACGCCCATTGCGCGTTTTTAATTTTTTCTTTAAGCAAAAACAAAGCAAAAATAGCTGCGAATATTGGAGAAATATAACGAATGGAAACGGCCGAGCCCATAGACATGTATTTTAGTGACATAAAAAAAAGTGTCATTGAAGTAAACCCGAAAACACCTCTAAATAAAAGCAATCCTTTTTTATTTCCCAGTATTGGAATTTTTTGCTTTATTAAAAAGGGAAGCGTAAAAAATAAAGAGCCTGCTGCTCTAAAAAACACAACTTGATATACATTAAATTGATTTAAGTTTTTAACAAACACATTAAGTAATGCAAATGCCAAAGCGCTTATTATCATGAATTTAATTGCCGATTTTGGCATAATTAGCTTTTGTTGGAGGGAATTAGTCTATACGAGTTACTAATTTAGAAAAACTTTTAATACAATCCTCCTTTAATCGCTCTATAGATAAGTCGCTAGTAATTTGCATGTACTCAATAGGTAAACTACTATTTTTTTTATACTGTTTTGTATGAAACTTATTTTTAGAAAGTATAATAACACCATCTATACTTCCATCGTTACTAGTTCTTATAAATTCTTCTTCTTTAACATCTTCCTCAAAAGATTGAAATAAAAAAATCTTGTAACCAAATGAATATGCTACTTTTTGAATATTATAAAGAAAACAGCTAAAGAGTGGCGTTTTTGCATTTGGTATAATTACAGATATGGCTTTAGTTCTTTTTTTTCTTAAAGCTACTGCGTAATTATTGGGTACATAATTATACGCTTCTGCTGTGTTTTTAATTTTTTGCCTCGTTTCATAACTAATATCTAATTTATCATTTAGAGCTTTAGATATTGTAGATATTGAATACCCAGTAACTTTTGAAAGCCCTTTTAATGTAATCGTTGATACTAATTGATTCATGATTTTAAAGCTTTGATGGTATCAAGGACAAATTTTGTTGTGGTTTCAATCTCTTTATAATTATAACCCTCTGTACTCTCTTTTTTTATTAGTTTAGAACCAATCCCAACGCAAGTTGCTCCTGCGTTAAACCACTGTTCTAGATTTTCTTTAGTTGGAGAAACACCTCCAGTTGGCATAATACTAGTCCAAGGCTGTGGCCCTTTAATAGCTTTTATAAAGTTTGGTCCATATATGCCTCCAGGAAATAGTTTTACAATTTCACAACCTAACTCTTCGGCTCTAGCAATCTCAGATAAAGAGCCACAACCTGGAGACCAAAGTACTTTTCGTCTATTACAAATAACAGCAATGTCTTCTCGTAAAACTGGAGTCACTATAAAATTAGCTCCTAAAGCCATATAATTAGATGCTGAAGCCGCATCTGTAACAGAGCCTACTCCTAAAATCATTCCTGGTAATTCTGCTAACACATGTTTGCTTAATTGTGAAAAAACATCTTCTGAGAAATCACCACGTGCTGTAAACTCAATTAATCTAGCACCTCCTATGTATAAAGCATTTAAAATTGATTTACACTTAGTAATATCACTATCATAAAATAATGGAACAAGACCCGTTTGAGTCATTGTATTTACCACCTCTATTCTTGAATATTTTGCCATACTTTTTATTTATCTAGAGACTTTACCTGTACTTTCTCCGCCTAAAAACTTATTAATATCTTCTATTGATACCAAATTATAATCTCCGTATATCGTATGCTTTAAACAGCATGATGCTACTGCAATATTAATTGCTTTTTGCTTATCTAATTTATGATTAAGTAATCCATAAATAAGGCCACCCATAAAAGCATCTCCACTTCCTACACGATCTACTACTGGTGTGACTTCTTTAATATCGGCATCATAAATATTTTTCTTGTCATATAAAACCCCACCTATTCTTTGGTGTGAAGCACTAACTGAATACCTTAAAGTGGTCGCAATTAATTCTAGATTAGGACACTTTTCAAAAATTTTATCATACAAATTGGGTAGTGATTTTAAATCTTGATAATTAGGGTTCTTCTTATTCTCGCCAAGCATATAATATGCGGTATCTATATCTCCTAAAATAACATTACTATATTTTAAGAGTTCTGGCATTATCTCTGAAGGCTCTTTACCGTACTTCCATAGTTTTGATCTATAATTTAAATCACATGAAATCGTAATTCCTAATTTACTTGCTACTTTAATCGCTTCAAGGCATTCTTCTGCTGCCGATTTTGATATCGCTGGCGTAATACCACTCCAATGAAACCAAGTTGCACCTTCTAATATTTTCTCCCAATTAAAAGTTCCTTTCTTTATATTCGCCATGGCACTATTAGCTCTGTCATAAACGACATTACTAGATCTCGTACCAGCTCCTGTTTCTAGAAAGTAAATACCCAATCTATCTTCACCAAAGAGCACATTATTAGAAATCACGTTTCTTTTTCGCATTTCCATTAAAGCACTTTCTCCAATTTCATTATTAGGCAATTTTGTAATGAATTCTGATTGTATTCCAAAATTTGCCAGAGAAACGGCTACATTAAATTCACCACCACCATAAGTTGCATTAAAAGATTTTGCTTGTGAAAACCTAAGAAATCGCTCGGTTGATAGTCGTAACATGATTTCACCAAAAGTTACAACTTTATTCATTTTGTATTTTATTAGTTATAATTTTATATACCTAAAGCTTGTCCACCTCCAATTTGAATAGTTTCGGCTGTTATAAAAGAAGCATCTTTACTTGCTAAAAATGAAATAACACCTGCTACATCTTCTGGTTGACCTAATCGTCCTAACATAATATTATTTGCCCAAGATGCAAAAACTTCTGGTTTAGTTGATTTAATTTGAGCATGGAATGCTGTATCTATAGTACCAGGAGATACTGCATTTACTCTAATACCATATTCAGCCAAATCTTTTGCTAATGCTCTTGTTATTGCGTGTACACCTGCTTTAGATGTACCGTAAATTCCAGCTCCTGGTCCTCCTGCAGTCCATCCTGCATTTGATGTATAATTAATTATAGATGGGTGTTCTCCTTTTTTAAGAAAAGGTATAGCCGCTCTAGAAGCAAAAAATACAGAATCTAAGTTTAATGCCATTACAAATCTGTAAAAATCAGTTGTCATTTCTTCAAATCGAGATCTTCCACCTAAACCACCTGCATTATTTACAAGAACGTCAATTCTACCATATTTCTCACCTATTTTGGTAATGTTAGAAGTTACAGCTTCTTCTTTTGTAACGTCAAAACTACAATATTCTGCTGTAATACTTTGTGCAGTAAGTTCTTTTACTCTTTCTGCTCCTGCATCATCTTCAATACCGTTTAATACTACGATATATCCATCTTTACCTAGTCTTTTTGCTACTTCAAAGCCTATTCCTCCAGTTGCTCCTGTTACGACAGCCACTTTTCCGTTATTTTTATTCATCTTTTAATATTGTATTTTAATATGTTATAAATATTTTTAATTTTCTGTATTTACTACTAGTTTTACTTTTTTAATTAAAAATAAAATAGATAGTACACCTAATAACACAAATACTGTAATTGCTATGAATGCTGGTGTATATGACGATCCGCCATCTGTTATTTTTCCTATGAACCAATTCATTATAATTGGAGAAATTGCAGCTACAGTTCCAGCTAATCCTGCCAATGTACCTACTGATGGCCCTCTAAATAAATCGCTAGATAACGTTTGAATATTACCTATGGCAAATTGAAATCCAAAAAGCGCTAATCCTGCTAAATATATGAACGTCATATAATTTGAGTCGTTTACAAAAGATATAATTGAAACAAAACCAATTATAATTAAAAGACTTCCTAAAACTATACTTGCTTTTCTACCAATATCTACAGAAGTACGTTTTATTATTGCTTCTGTAAATAATCCACCTAATATTCCTCCAGCTGCAGCCATTAGATAAGAAATCCACATCGTTTTTCCTATCTCTTCTATACTTAGTCCAAATTTCGAATTTAGATAGATTGGCATCCAACCCGCAAAGAACCACCAGATAGGTTCTATAAAAAATCTGCATAACAAAACTCCCCAAGGCTGTTTGTAACTTAATATTCTCCCAACACTTAAACTTTTAGCACCTTCAACAACAACGTTATTGTTTTCTATTCTATCATTAAGTATCATACTTTTTTCCTCTTCAGTAATCCAAGGATGATCTTCTGGTTTTGATTTATTAAGAATAAACCAAGGTATTACCCAAATTAATCCTAATACACCCAATATTATATAGGTAGACTTCCAACCAAATTGAGCATATAGATAAACTATAATAACTGGAGCAATAACATTACCTATAGACGCTCCAGAGTTAAAAATACCCTGCGCCAATGCGCGTTGTTTTACAGGAAACCATTCTCCATTGCTTTTTACAGCTCCAGGCCATAAACCCGCTTCACCTAAACCAAGTAAACCGCGAGCAATTGACAAGGAAACGACTCCTCTTGCTAATGCATGAAAAGCTGCAGCTAAAGACCAAACGACTATAGATAAAACAAAACCTATTCTAGTACCTATTTTATCGTATAGCCTTCCTGATAAAAATTTACTAGCAGCATAGGTTATCATAAAGATATTAAGCATTAATGCATAATCAGAATTATCCATTCCTAGATCTTTACCCATTTGCGGCCATAGTAAAGCAAAAGCTGTTCTATCGATATAATTTATTACAGTTGCAATGAAGATTAACGTTATAATCCACCATCTTAATCCTTTTACTTTCATGCTTTAATATATTCAATCGTATTATTAACAATAATATAGCTAGTGATAACCCATTATTTTGGAACGATTTATTTTTATGAAAAGTAGTAGTAAATATGACTATATATGACAATGCTATCTTAAGCCTATTACTTCCCTCCTAGTTTTATATTTATAATTTTCAAAAAAATAAATTGTGCACTTTATTTTTTTGTCTTTTTTTAATGAACTCATCTTGACTTTTTCTATTTCCTAAAAAACGGCCAAAATTCGCTCATATTTCGTTACTTTTTTTATGCGTAGCTAGGCTATGCCTTGCAAAAATTGCCTCATCTGTACTAA
This sequence comes from uncultured Flavobacteriaceae bacterium, assembly GCA_937959395.1. Classification (GTDB taxonomy): domain Bacteria; phylum Bacteroidota; class Bacteroidia; order Flavobacteriales; family Flavobacteriaceae; genus JAHDGB01. The sequence goes on from CALGLR010000015.1 coordinate 58,668, forward strand.
TTTTATCTCATTTTCGATTAAAACAAAAAGTCAAGATCAGTTCGATTTAAATATTGTAGCAATATTGATAAAGCACACTAAAATGTTCTTTCATTTTTTGTTTTGCTAATTTTGGATCTTTCATTTTTATAGCATCAAAAACTTCTTGGTGCTCTCTAATACCTTGTTTAGATAAATTATTATCACAAACATGATATTTTTCAAAATTGGTTATAATCTCTGGGGTAATAATTAACATAAACGTATTCATTGTACTATTACCACTTGCCTTAGCTATAGCTAAATGAAATAACAAATCTTCCTGTACAGCATCTTCATCATTATTAACTTTTTCTGTATAAGCATCTAAAGCTGCTTTCATTTTAACCAAATCTTCATCAGTTCTTCTTAATGCTGCTAACCTTGCCGTTTTTAATTCTAATAGAATTCTTGTTTCTACTAACGATTTAAAATCTGGATCTTCTAACCTTAAAATATCTGCTATCATCCCATTCATAGCTATAACACCTATGTTAGCTACAAATGTTCCACTTTGAGGCATTGACTTTAATAGGCCATAAAACTCTAGTTTTTGAATAGCCTCTCTCACGTTACCTCTTGATACTTCAAATTTTTCTGAAAGCATACGCTCAGAAGGTAATTTATCTCCTGGCTCAAGATTTTTTGCATTTATTAAATCTTTAATGCCCTCAATAATGTGATTTTGAACATTTATATTTTCAGTTTTCGTTATTACTTCTATTTTCATAAACTCATTGTTAATTAACAGGTTATTCCAAAAGTATTAAATTTTATATATGTACTCGTTTAAACTTTTCCAATTTGCTAAAAAATTGCCCTTTTGTCTCTAATTTTATCCTTTTTTTCATTCCGTAGCTAAGCTATGCAACTCATAAAAGTCGTCAATCAAAGCCAAAATGACTAATTTTCGCTTAAATCTAAAAAGTTTAAACGAGTTCATTACTAGCTAAACTTATTCGTTGTTATTCTTATCAGTTTTTATAGTTTTGCTAAATTTTACTGATCAATTAAGATCAGTAAAATTTAGCTTAAAGACAGACTAGGAACAATTCAAATAAAAACCTAATGTCTAACTTCTAAACTATAATATCTAACTTTAGCAAAAGCACCTTCATCTCTTGTTTGAAAATAATTTCCTGCTTTGAAATAATTTTCAAAAACACCCCATTTTTTCATATGCATGTTTTCATACACTTTAAATTCATTATTATTCAATACTATTACCATTTTACCATCAGAAACTTTTACTTCTAAAGTAAATTTTTTAAATCCAACTTCTTCTTTAAAAGTAAACCCTTCATCATCACCCCAAGCACCATCATGTAATAACTGTTCTTGAGTAGCATTAAAATTCTTAAGTATTTTAGTTTTTACTCTTATTTTTCCTTCTTTCCAATATATTTTAAGCATTGGCGGCGCATTATTATCATCTTCACCTATTAAATCTCTTTGTTCATTGGTTAACCTTCCATGAATTTGCATGATAATTACTTTATGATACTTTCCTTTTTTATCACGTGTTATTTCATCTATTGCTAATTTCCCTTTCATTGTTCCTCCTTGTTTGAAAGTCCAATTCACATTATTATTTCCAGAAACCATTTGTTCTCGCAACTCAGATCTTGAGTATTTCGTGTTTCTTGTAGTAGATTTAGTAGGGGAAGCATGAAAAACCAAAGCGCCTCTAACCGAATCGTTATACATGTGCGGAATTAGCTCTTCATTTGTTCCATAATCTAAAATTTCTGGATATTCTACCTCCAGTGGTTTGTTACCTTTTAATGCAGGTGTTGTTAGTTTCCAATGTGTTAAATCTATTTCTGGGAGCTTTACCTTTTTTCTGTTTTTATCCTTTTTTGATTTCTTAGTTTTAGTTTTCGTCTTTACGACTTCATTTTGTGCTTGACAATTAAAACTAAAAGCTGAAATCAATACTAATAAAGATAAAATTTTAATTTTTTGATACATTAATTTCAGCTTTTATCTATTTTATAAATTAGTTCACAGCTGTAATAATTACAGAATCAGCTCGTATTTCTTCATCTCCACCAGTATATAAGAAATCACCAATACTATCACCTCCTATACCTCTTATGAAAAGAGCAACACTATCATTAGCTCCTGCATTAAATGTATAGGTCTTAGTAAAATAACCATCATCACTTGGGTTATCTTGTACTTCAACTAAAAGATTATTTGTAGCATCCTCTACCTGTGAAATTGTTGTATAACCCCAATCTTCTTGAGGAAAGTCTGCAGTATCTGTATAATAAGTTGGAGTGTAACCAGCTGCATAACCAGAACCTGTTAAAACTCTTAACTCGAGCATACTAGGAAACGGACCACCTGTTGGGCTTTTAAAAGATGTAACTATTGCAATTGTATAATCTGCGTTTGGTGTAACTGCAAACTCTTGATATACATGATCTGGCTCATTATTATCAAATTTAACAACATTATCAGTACCTCCATTACCAGAACTAGATTCGCCTTGTTCTCCTATGTCTTTGTTAATCCAACCAGCACAAGAACAATCAGAACCTGAAGATTTAGGAAGCTTATCAAAATCAAAATTAATTAAAACTGGATCTGGAACTAATGGTTCATCTGGCTCAATAACTTCTATTGTTTCAGAAAAAGTACTTGAAACACCAAGATTATCTTTTGCTACTAATGTAACGACAAAAGTACCTTCACCAGGATAAGTAGTGGCACTATCAACATCTGTTGAAGTACTTCCGTTTCCAAAATCCCATGAGTAACTTGTTGCGCTAGTAGACCCGTTTCCAAATGTATAATTTTTCCACTCCTCGTCTGGTCCTGCACCTTGCGTAGCTGTAAAACTAGCTAATGGCGGCGTTTCATCTGCTATAGAATTAGCATCTAATGGTTCGAACTTTTCAAAATCTTCACAACTATTAAATGCGAAGACCGCTATAATTGATAATATAGCATAAAAACTGTTTTTAAATTGCTTTTTCATGACTCGTGTTTTTTTAATTAATAACCTGGATTCTGTGACATTACCCCTCTACTAAGGTTAATTTCTCTTTGTGGTATAGGCAGTAACAAATCTGAAGTATTAAAACTTCCACCTGTTGCTGCTGAAAATTGAGAAAGTATACTTTGAGCTTCACCAAAACGAATTAAATCGAATAATCGATGATTTTCAAATGCCAACTCTACGCGCCTCTCGTCTAACAATTCTTCTTTTGTAATAGTAGTTACCACATCAGTTAAACCTGCTCTGTTTCTAACTTCTTGAAAAGAAGACAATGCAGCTGGCACTGAAGTATCATTACCTCCTGCCATTATAGCTTCGACATGCATTAATAGTACATCTGAATATCTTAGAACAATCCAATCGTTTCCTGCTTTTGTAGGATCGATTGATGTTTCTTCTATATCTAAGGTTTCGTCACCATCTGGAATGTATTTTACGACTTGAAATTGTGAAGGTTGATCTGTATCTACTCTATAAGAGTAAAGTGTTCTATTTCCTCCTAAAGCGTCTAATGCATCTCTTACATCTTGTGTTGTATAATTAACGCCACTTGTTCTTCCTACTGCATTTAACCATTCTGCAGAAAAATTTTGACTATCTAATCCATCTTTCTCATACCCAATAGCAAAAATAATTTCATCATTTAATTCGTTAAAAAACACATCTTTAAAATTAGGCTCTAATGCAAATCCTGCAAGCATAATATCTTCACATAAACTTTGTGCTTCGACATAATTTGTTCCTAATGTTAAATATACTTTAGCTAATAAAGCTTGGGCTGCAGATTTAGATGCTCTTGTAATGTAGCTATTATCTAAACCATCAACCGCAGTTACTAAATCACTTACTATTAGCTCATAAATCTCAGCAGTATCAACTCTTGTATAAGAAATGGCTTGGTAACCAGGATCGGTAATATCCAATACTTGATTAACTAATGGAATATCTCCATATAATCGTACTAAGTTAAAATAAGCATAAGCTCTTACGAATTTTGCTTCAGCTTCAATATTTGCTCTATTAGCATCAGATGCTACGTCTATATTAGCGAGTACAACATTCGCTCTAAAAACAACATTATAGAAACTCCTATAATAATCTTCAACAATACCATTAGTTGCTTGAACGGTATAGTTTTCGAATTGAGCAGCCTCTCCTTCGCTACTTTTTGTTCTGGTATTATCACTACGCATTTCTGTAAGATAGAATTCAACTTGTAAGGAGTGATTATCATTTGAAGATGTAGAATTAACACCTTGAATACCGTCATACATATTTATAACACCTTTTAAAAGCTCTTCTTCATTATTATAATATATCTCTGCATTAACTAAAGATTCTAAATCTGGAGATAAAAAGTCTTTTTCACAAGAGGAAAGAGAAATTCCCATTACAAACAAGACTATTATTTTTATTGATTTCATACTATTTTTCATTTTAGTTATTGTTATTAAAATTCAAGATTTAACCCTAATGTTACCGTTTGCTGTATGGGAGATCCCGCTCTTTGATAACCATAAGTCGTGGCACTTGTATTATTTATAGACTCTGGATTAAAACCTGTATAATCACTTGCCGTGAAATACAATAAATTAGCACCCGAAGCATATATTCTAGCTTTAGATAGTCTTATTTTCGATGCTATATCTTTCGGGAAACTAAATCCTACATTTATATTACGTAATGCCACATATGAGGCATCTTGTATTTGATCATCAGTAAAAATCTTTTCTTTAATAAATTCTTGATCTGGAGTTGTCGCTAAATCAAAATCTTGAGAACTATTAAATTGATTAAATAAATATTGATCTCCTATATTTCTAATCTCAGCGCCATGACTTCCTTGAAACATAAAACTTAAATCAAATAATCCTATTTTAAAATCATTGGTAATACTCCAAATAAAATCTGTATAAGGATCTCCTAAAATAGTTTTATCATCATCATCTATTAAACCATCACCATTTAAATCTTTTACGTAAACATCTTGTGCAGATCCACCTACTGGATGGTATGGATTATTTATAAACTCTAAAGGTATTTCTCTATCTACTACCCAACCATAGAATGAAGATATTGGATTACCTACCAAATTAATCCACTCTGCAGCTCTTTTAGAATCTACATTTTGAATTTGTCCATTAGAATCTGCAAAATCTAATAGTTCATTTTTATTTCTAGAAGCTAAAAGAGTAGTACTCCATCTAAATTTCTCTTTACTTAAATTTCTAGTTCTTAATTCTAATTCAAATCCTGCATTCTCAACTTCACCTATATTAACTAGTGCACTATTAAAACCTGTAGTACTAGATACTGGATTATCAATTAAAAGCTGATCACTAGTTCGTCTATAATAATCAAAAGAACCACTTACAACATTATCAAAGAAACCAAAGTCAATCCCTGGATTAATTTCGATAGAACGTTCCCATGCTAAATCTGGATTAGCAATATTTATTGGATTGAATCCACCAGCAGAATTTCCATCTACAATGGCTGTTGAAGATTGTAATAAAGATAAATAAGGAAAAGCATCAATTAAAACATTTCCAGAATTTAGATTAGGATTTCCCGCTGTACCATAACTCATTCTAAATTTTAAGTTATTCACAACATTACTCTCACTCATAAACTCTTCATTACTTACAATCCATCCCGCTGAAGCCGCTGGGAAATTAGCATATTTAGAATTTTCTCCAAATCTAGAGTATCCATCACGTCTAAAACTTAATGACACTATATATCTATCATCATATGCATAATTAAGTCTGCTTAAAAGTGATAACAATCTTTCAGGATATTTAAAAGACGCAGAAACAATTGTAGTAGGATCGGCTGCTGTTATGGTTTGAACCAAATCACTATCGTACCCTGCTCCTTGTGAGCTTTCAAAAGTAGTATCCCATTTTTCAGCAGAAAAACCTCCTATAGCATTTATAGTATGATTTCCTATTGATTTATCATATGACAAAAGATTATCTGTCACCATATGTATTCGGTCTGTTGTTGAGACATTTAATTGTGTTGCATCTACTCCGTTTCTACTTGCCTCAACACCTTGCCAACGATCTCTTTTAGTATTTTGGTAATCACCAGATACAGTAGCTTTAAAAGCTAAACCATCTGTAATTTTATATTTCCCATAAAAACTACCTGCCAATTTGAATTTATAATCATTTCGATCACGCTCTAAAACTTTAGCAGCAGGATTTGTATTAGAAGTATTACTAATATCTGTACCGCCATCAGCAACGGGTGACATTGTTACTAAATCGAAATCGTCAAACATACGTTGTGTAGCATAATCACCTATTTGAACATTTGCATAAGCACCACCATCTCTTAATCGGTTTACGAACTTAATTGTATTTTCATCGAGATAAAGAGGTAACCAAGGTGTTTGCCTTAGAATATCGTGAGTTGAACCATCAAAACGTCTTCTATTTGTATAATTTGGAGAAACATTTAAACCTATAGAAAGCTTCTCATTTATTTTTGTATTTAGTTTTGCTCTTATTGAATACTTTTTATAATCGTCTGTAAGTAATACACCTTCATCATGAACATAATTTAATGATGTACTAAATTTTGTTTTTTTACTTCCCCCACGAGCTGCAAAAGAATGACTTTGTATAGTACCTCCATCAAAAATAACATCTTGCCAATCTCTATCTACTCCTATAAGTTGCTTTACTCTTGTTCTATCTGAGATTGTTCCAGTAGCTGCTCTTTCGGCTGCTGCCGTTTCTGCTACTGAAAAGTAATAATCCTCACTTTGTCTCGCATCTTTAAAACCAGTAAATGAATTATAACTTAGTTTGGTATCACCTTCTTTTCCACTTTTAGTAGTAATTATAATAACTCCATTTGCTCCTCTAGCTCCATATATTGCAGTTGAAGATGCATCTTTCAAAACTTCGAAGGATTGAACATCGTTCATATCTAATGATCCTAAAAAATCATTATCTACCACCAATCCATCAACAACAATTACGGGATCTGAACTCCCAGATATAGAACCTGTTCCTCTAATACGTATTGTAGGTGCAGATCCAGCTTCTCCTTCAGTTGCTGCAACCGTTACACCAGAAACTTGTCCAACTAAAGCTTCATCTACTCTAGGGACTGCAATTTGATCTAAATCATCGTTGGTAATTTTAGAAATCGCTCCTGTTATATTGCTTTTTTTCTGTGTTCCATAACCAATAACAACGATCTCGTCAAGTTGACTCGCATCAGGTACTAATGTTATGTTTATATTACTTTCTTTCTTAACTGTTACAACCTGTGTTAAGAATCCAACGTAAGAAAATTGAATAATATCTCCTTCTGTCACATTAAGGCTATAATTACCATCAAAATCTGTACTTGTACCATTACTAGTGCCAACAGACACTACATTTACTCCTGGCATTGGCATGTTGTCTTCAGAAGAAACTACGCCTCCTTTTAATGTGAATTTTTCTTGAGCAAAAGCTGAAATACTCATTAAGAGTATTACAAACAGTGCTAAACTAGCTTTTAAATTCATAGTCCGTTCTTAAATTTTTAGTTAATAGATTAATTTAACTCAAAAGCATAATTTTAAGAAGTAATTTTTCTTTACTACCTTTAGGGCTTATGCTAATAAGCATTATACTTCCCTCCAAAGAAGTATTTACCAAAAGGACAGATGTGCATCTGTCCTTTTTTAATTGGCAAAAATTGGTTTACCAAAGTGGTTAACCAAATATATGTAAAATTTATAAATCCACAATAGTTTATATAAATTATTATTAATTATTACATTATTTTAACATAAAATCCTCTCGAATAGGACTAAATACATCTATAAGAATTCCTGCTTCTGTACAAATAGCACCATGCATAGCATGAGGTGGTATGTAAAAAGAATCTCCTCCCTTTAAGGTTTTTGTTTCTCCAGCTATTGTTACATCAAAACTACCACTTTCTACATAGGTCACTTGCGAGTGATAATGCTCATGCATTATCCCAATGGCACCAACTTCAAAATGCACTTTTACAAGCATAATTTTATCGTCGTAGCCCATTATTTTACGCTTTAAACCTTCCCCAACAACTTCCCAACTTAAGTCATCTCCTTTTATAAACTCTTTACTAGCCCCAAATGTTTTCATCTTAAATTTATTTATTTTGTTTTATAATAATAGTAAGAACCCATCCATTGGTAATTCTTATCCTTAATTTTTAATTGGTGTTTTGTGTCTACAGAATTGTCTTTATTACATATAATAAGCGTTTTAGACACCTCATTTTTAAATTCTATTTTAATTACTGTATAAATATCATTATCTAAAACTGTTTCTATTTTAGAAATAGCACTATATGCATTATTTGCAGATTCTTTAACAGGATTATAAGTACCATGCGACTCTATAACAGATGCAAATACTACATTTTGAGAATTATTTTTTCTAATAATTAAAGCCGGGTCTTTACGTAAATTAAAATTAGGATCATTAGCTCCTATTCTCCCCATAATAATTTCATCTTTTTTATCTACAACTGAAGTAATAGAATAGAACTTTTTATTAGACAACCATGTAAATTGAATATTATCTAATTCTGAAACTCCTTTACTTTCTACCCACAAATGTTGGTAACCATTTTTTTCACCTAGAGGAGATAATGATTTAGGAGTTATATAATTAAAACTTGTAGAAATAAGTTGCCCAAAATAGTAATACGGTAAATCGTATTTATTTTTACTATTTGATGTTACTTTATTAATATCTATAATAAATGGTTTATTTAAAAAATCTTCTTTTACCATTACTAATGTTCTATGCAACTCTGTATCCGGATAAGCATTTGTTTCTTTAGCACTCACAATTTGCACTTTGGGATTAGACACATCGAAAATGTATTTTTCGGAATGGTGTTTATTACCAATCTCAAACCGCCCCTTAAAATGAGAGGTTTCATTTACCGTAATTGTATTATGAGCAATCGTTTGCTTTGCCCAAGTTTTGTTTTCTTTTAAATAGCCTCCTCCATTTTTTTGCTCCACATTTACAAATCTGGATAAACCATAATCTTGAATTATTTCTTCTCCATTTTCATATAACGAAAAGGACAACTTATCATAATGACCATGACTTAAACCTTGAGCAGAATATTTCATAAGCAAAGCCATAGTCTCCTCATTATTATTAAATCTTAAAATACCCAGACCGCCTTCATCTCCATTAGAGCCATCACGCAATTCCATCGATTTTTTAATGAATGGTTTTTCCTGTTTATTCTTTACTCCTAATGCAACTGCTAATCCTGTAGCATCTAACTGTACGAGATTTTGTTTTTTTACAACTGATAATAGTTCTGGTTTTTTATCACCATAATAATAAGCAATATCTACAGCGGAAACTAAAGATGATGTATAATAAGACATGCCTTTTTGCCCATCATTAAGAGGAAAGAAATCACCGTTAGCATCGGTTAAATTCAATAAAGCATCTACAGCTTTAAGTAAAACGCCATCTTTATACTCAAAAATCTTTAATTCTGGTTTTTTATTCTGAAGTGCTTCTGCAAAAATCATAAACGGATACATCGCATAACGTTGATAGTAAGGCCCTTCTGTATAATAACCATCTGGAGAAAAAGGGCTGTCTAAATTGGCTAAAAAGCCTGCTTTTCCGTCTTTATCTTTTATAAAACCGCCATCGTTATCCTTAGAATTAGGATCTATGTTATCTTGTTTTAAACCATATAATGCACGATCTACTAATTCATCGTCATTCATTACCAATCCAATCATACCAACTGCTACATTTCCCCATGTGCTATGATTATGTACGCGATTAAAATACTGAGGTGTTTCTATCGAAAGAAAATCGGCAAACGGCCTGAATAATGCTTTATTTAAATGTTCTGTTTCTTCTTTTGGCAACCAGTCATAAATACAATCGTAAGCTTGACTCGTATAGACTAACCAATTAGAATCATTTAAACATTGCCAAAAAATCTTTCCACGAGCATAGGAACGTTCTTGGGGATGGCGTGGCAATAATGGATACATTTCGGAATATTTCATTAACATATCTCTAATATAAACTGCATACTTTTCTTCATTTAAAAGCTGAAAGAGTACTCCTGCTTTTTGCATGACCGCATAATTTATTTTATGTTGCGTGTGCGTATAACCACCAGCCATGTCTTTAGGTATTGGTACTTTAATGCCTTTTTCTATTTGAGTGTCAACTTCTCTTTTTACTTTTTCTAAAGTCGAATCAAATAGAGGAACAGTTCCCAATTGCGATTTAATTTCTGAAACACTTTTTTGTGTTAATATTAAATTGGGATGTGCTTGAGAATCTGTTTCTACATTTGAAGACATTCCAGTGGTCTCTTCTTTGCAAGAAAAACAGATACACGCTATAAGTACTAACAATTGTAATTTCAAAAAAATAGTTGATTTCATTTAATACATTAATTTCAATTTCAGATTCTGAACCACCTTAATCTCTCCAGAATTTTGAATTGTATTATTCTCTGGCTTCTGCCCTTTTTCTCCCCAAAGTACTGCAACTACTTTTACAGGGTTATTTTTAAAAGTATTATTAGCAAATTCAACATTTACAATGCCTCTATTTTTAATTAAAATATTTTCTTTTTCTGTTTTACCACAATTAGTAATCGTATTATCTTTAAACACTAAATTCCCACCAATTGTAGACTCATCGTAACCACCACGATAATAGTTTAAAACATTTTCACCAACATTTGTAAAAGTGTTATTAGTAACATATACAAACTCACTATTGTAATCGCCTTTATCATTTGTTTCTTTATTTAACTGAATGCCTTTTGCACAATTTTTAATCACCGAATTGGCAACAGAAACTGTATCTGCAAAAGAGCCTTTAGAGACTTCTAAAACACTTTTAAAATTACTTAACTCACTGTTTTTTAACCACAAACCATATGCACTGGTCATGTTTTTATCTAATGTTTTAAATGCTGCCTGAGAATTGTTCCCCTTTAAAATAACATCATTTACGTGCAAAACACCATTTGGATTCATTTCAAAAGCTGTGTTGCTTGAACTAAATATCAATTCTGCTTTATTATTTTTATCCTTAGAAGTGATTGTTATGTTTTTATTAATCACTAAAGTCGTTTCCATTTGGTAGCTCCCTTTACTCAAAACTATAACATCTCCAGAATTAGCTTTAACTATGGCTTCTACCAATTCTTCATTTGAACTTATGTTTATTGTTTTAGATTCTATTTTCGGTTTATTAGTCGAAAACCAATCGGTACCATACTTGCTTTTATCTATCTCTAAAGGGTTTTTAGTAGAATTCGTAGTCGCTCCTGCCCTATTATTTTCTTTTGTTCTAGATCTTCCAAACAGATCTTTATCTATCGTTTCAAAATCAAATCCAGTATATAATTCTTCACCGCCAATTAAAGGTGTTTTATTTTCAATAGACATTTCTGTTTTAATTAAACCTTTTGGTCTTACTTCGCTTTTATTTTCACTATTAGAATAGTTGTTTTTGAAATTAACACCATCTACTTTATCATAATTTTTAATAGGATACTCAAAAGGACTTTCATTGAAGAGAACATTATTTGCAACAACTGTTCTTTTTGGTCTTGCTGAACGAATTTCAGATTTTGGCAATACCTCACTTTGACTAACATTAGATCCTACACTAAAATGAAAAGGCGTTTTACAATCTACAAAGGAATTGTAAGCCATAACAGCATCTGTTACTTGGTTATACCTATTTTGAGGTGATTTTGGAATACCATTCATCACCGCTAATGGTGCTCTAAAAGTAGAGCCCTTAAGTTTATAGAAATAGTTATTAGTAATCCAATGTCCTGTATTTATAACACGAATACCACCTATAAATTTTGAATTGTCATTACCTATAAAGACATTTCCATCTATAGTAGCAAAATTTCCATGCCTTAACACTAATGAGCCTTCACTTTCAAAAAATATGTTATTTCTAAACGTATTAAAGTTTGATTTACTCGAAATTATTTCAACTTCACCATTACAACGTTCGAAAAAATTATTAGACACACTAGTATGAGATGGCATCATTGAGGTACCACTATCTCCAATTTGCATTGTTTCTCCATGCGGTCCTCCTTTTCGTGGTCTTGGCCCAAAATGATTATTAACTATTTGGTGGTGATTTTTTATATGTGCACCGCCTTTAAGAACAACCATTACTGTTGGTCCAAAATTAGACTTTCCTGCAATATAATTATGACTTAACTCATTATGTCGTCCCCAAAGTTCTACCCAATGATCTGTATCGTCTCTATTAGGTTGCGTAAAATTCTCTATGACACAATTCGTGACTTTAGAATAATTTGCAATTAAAGTATCGTTTATTTTATACCGTATCAGGTATTTTTTTGGAGTATGGCCATTTTTAAAATGCAAACCTTCTACTATTAAATAATCTCCTCCTAATTGAAGATTCGATTTTCCTTCGATCGTTACTTTTCCTTTTTCTTCGGCAGATAGCGTAATTGGTTTCTCTTTTGTTCCGCTTCCGGAAAATTTAATTTCAACATCTTTCCAAACGCCATTTGCTAAAACGATATGATCCCCGGGTTTAACCTCTTTTATAGCAGCGTTAAGCGCTTCTATATTTTCTACTTTTATAGTATTCTTTAAAGTTTCACCTTTACAAGCCATCAGCATTATAAACACCGAAAATAAGATCATTTTTTTCATTAAAAACTGTTGAATTTTAAATTAATATCAGTTATAATTTATAATGGACATAATTAGTATAAAGAATTGAGACTGTCTGAAAAATCTTAGTTTTGTCCGTTAGAGCGCAGTCGAGAACTAAATATCTACCAATAATCAGTAGGCTTTGACTGAGCTCAACCAGACATTTAGCTATGTTTTTACTTTTTAAACAGCCTCAATTTACTAAAATTTTATATTAGTTAATTATCACTTTTTTTGTGATTTGTTTTCCTGAATTTGTATCTGCAATAAATAAATACATTCCTTTTGATAATTCTGAAACATTTAATCTATTATTTTGTAATTCACTTTTCATAATACGCTTTCCAAGTAAATCAAAAATTTCTACTGAAGAAATCTCAAATAAATTACCGGTTTGAAAGTTTAAAATAGAATTAGCTGGGTTTGGATAGATACTAAAATCTGCTAAACTAAAATCTACATTTGATAAAGTTGGATTAGAACTATTTGCTGTTCCTGGAGTTCCAAATTGACTATTAGTAGTATCATATTCATTTGCAGCAACACTATCATCTGTAAATGTCCAATATAATGGATTGTCATTATCTGTTGCATTTAAGTAGTTATTATCCAATTGAAACGAGATTCTAGAAGGAGAACCTGTTACAGGAACAGGAAATCCTATTGGTGCAGCATTCCCACTGCAACTCGCACTAGATTCTGGGTTACCAATATATTCACCATACCCATAATCGTAACGCACCTCGTCTACCAAAGTTCCATCAGCTTTTTTTATAATTATACCATCTGGACAAGCTTTGTCATCTGCATCTGCATAACTACTTTCATTATTAAAGCTTGGTTTTTTATAATCATAAATATAATCTCCAAAAGTATCTGTAGATAGTAAACCATGAGCTTCTGGAATATGATAACCAGTAAAAATAGCATATTCGCCTGACTGAATAGTAAATGATGAAATAGTTGTTACATTAGAAGAGCTAGAAGCATCTGTTAATGTCCAATTATCCATAACTACTGGTGAAGCTGTCGTATTATAAACTTCAAACCATTCAGCATGGCCTTCGTCTCCTTGATCATTATCTACTTGATTTCCTACGTTTGATCCATTATCTGTCCAATAAGCAGGCTGAGAAGCCAAAGCATCAAAAACCATTTGAGCTGGACTAGGCTTTTGTGGCCTATTGTGAATTTCTGTAATTATAACTTCCCCAGTTCCTTGCGAATAAGAAAGTGTAATTGTAAATAACATCATCGTTAATAAAAGTAACCTTGTTTTCATAATATATAGTTTAATTAGATTAATACTTTTTACTCTTGGGCTTAATTAAAACCACTTTAGCCATTTGGCTACATTGAGGGGGTAAATTATTTTTCAAAAAGGTTATTTTAAGATTTTACTTGAATAATTTATAAGTTCTACTCGTATTTTATCTCCTATTAAAATGAGTGTGTTGTAAAAAGAATCACATCTTTAATTACTGAGTTTAAGATTATATTATTTTTAAATAAAAAATTGGTTAACCAAATTGGTTTACCAAATATATAATAATTATATTAGTTTCAAAATTTTTAACAATTCAATATGACTTATAATATGAATTCTATAAGTAATCAAGCCAAGTAATGATCCGTTATATATACGATATAGGCCTATACTATGAATCTATCGTATAAGTATATATAGAAGATTTTGATCCTAATTCTATTACAAATAAATATAAAAAGAGACCAGATTATATTTAATTAAAAAAAATTAAAATGAAAAATTCATTCTTAACGCTTGTTTTCTTATTCTTTATAAGTACAATAACCTCTCAGATTACGGTAAACAATGCTACAGATTTACAAGCGGCTCTAAATAACAATAATGCTGAAAAAATCATTACTATTGATGGAACAATCTTTGGACGGTTCATTGTAAGAAGATCTGGAACCACAACAAATCCAGTAATTATTAGAGGAGGAACCATCTCTGGTATGGGTGTTCCAGAAACTTCTGAAGGATTGGATTTTGCTTTACTTGCCGTATTAAGTGAAAGTAATATTAGAATAGAAAACGTGTCTTTTGAAAATAACTTCGTTCAAGGTGCAAAAGGAATTTATGTAACCACAACTACTTTTGATGATGCACCATTACAAAACATTTTTATTGATTCTTGTACACTAAACAATATAGGTTGGTCTTCAGATAATACTGCAGATCCCAACAACAATCCATCAGGAACAGGCCAAGCACATGGTATTTTAGCAACAGGACGAACTGCTAACACATTGACTAACATAAATATTACTAATACTAATCTTTCCAATATCATTACTGGCAACAGCGAAGCACTTACGATTAATGGCAATGTCGATGGCTTCTTAGTACAGGCCAATACCATATCTAACATAACCAATATTGGAATTGATATTGCTGGAGGATTTGGAGTAGCCACATCGGGTTTAGATCAAGATAGAAATGGTAAAGTTATTGAAAACACAGTATTTAATTGTAGAAGACCTACTTCGGTATTTGGTGTCTTTGAACCAGCAGGTATTTATGTAGATGGTGGCGCTAATGTAAAAATTTATGGAAACAGAAGTTACCAGAACGGACAAGGGTTTTCTATTGGCCGTGAGCAAGCTGGAGAAACAACAAACATTTCTGTAACCAATAATCTCTCTTATTTTAATGCAGAAAACGGAATCGTATTTGGCGGAAATAATGGAACAGTAATTAACAGTCTTGTTCGTAATAATACATTTTATCAAAACGGCATGGATAAACCTAGTGATCGTTCAGGAATTAGTGTGCAAATAACTCAAGGTTGTACCATTACTAATAATATTATTTTCGAATCAGAGCCTAGTATGTTTGGCATTTCTTATTTTTTTGGAGGAACATCAAACGCACAAGTAGCCTATAATCTAGTTAATGGCATGTCATCAGGGTTTGATTTGGCTAATGTTGGAAACAATCCTAATGGCCTTTCTGTAGCTCCCGACCTGAATGCTGCATTAGATTTTATTCCTAATAACACCTCTCCTGTTATCGATGTAGGAGATTCGACTGGTATTCCTGCCGATGAAAACGATTTTATTGGTTTTGATAGAATTTTTGGAACTAGTGTTGATATTGGAGCCCGCGAGTTTTCCGGTACTCTTAAAACTAATGATTTTGATATCAATTCTATACAAATCAGTATCTATCCAAATCCTGTAAGTGACATCTTATATTTTAAAAATACAACGATTACCAATGGAACCATTTCTGTTTATAATGCTATTGGTAAATTGGTATTAACAAATAAGTTAGATTCGTTAAATCAGGAACTTAATATTAAACACCTGCAAACAGGGTTTTATGTTTCTATTATTGAAGGAAAAGATTTTAAACAGTTGTTTAAATTCATAAAAATGTAAAACGTTTTAATACTTCACAAATTTACGCGTGATACGCCCATTATTAGTTCTTAGTGTTATAAAGTATATCCCAGGTTGAAGGTTATCTATTCGAATACGCTCAAAATTTGTAGAAACCTCTATTACTTGTTTTCCTGTAATGTTAGTAATGGTTGCATTCTGTAAATTCGTTATTTCACCGCTCACGGTTAAAGTATGCTTCGCTGGGTTAGGAATAATCATTATTTTTGGAAATACAGTTGTTTGTGTTCCAAGTACATTGTTTTCTCCCCAAACGATATCGTCTATAGCAAATTCATAAGAACTAGTAGGCAGATTACCTGAATTTCCTATCCTAAAAAGATAAGACATATCTTGAAACGCAATGACATTAGAAAATTCTGAAATAGGAATCACGGCCTCTCCCCATTCTCCATTTCTTACCAAACCGTATTTTGTTTCTCCAGCAGGGAAAACAATTTCTGATGCATTCGTAAAATTATCATTCACTCCTATAAAAAAGGAAACATCTGACGGTATTTTTATTTTAAACTTTAGCAATCCATTTTCAGTAAAATTCGTCATATTTTTACCAAATAACGATGTTATGCCAGCTCCAAACCAACCTTTCGATGGTACAGTAGTATAAGACAACACATTGCTTCCTTCAATGGGTGGTTCGTTAGAAGCAATTAAAGTTTCTTCAAACACGAAAATATCAGAATCGACTCCAAGGTTAAACTCATTATTGGTAACTGTAGTATCTGTAAACACTCCAAAAATGCCAGTTTCTGCAGCAATAGTTCCATCAGATACTTCTACAGAACCAAATCCATTCCATTTCGATACACGAACATAATCTACCATCATTTTTGCAGGTAAATTAGCTGTCACCGACTCATTTGTGAATGTTCCGGGTAAAGTACCTCCAACAGCCAAATTTAAAAGCATAAAAAATGGTTTTGTAAATGGTGCAGTAACCGAGTTGTTTGCATCTATAGGAAAAGGTGCTTCATATAAATCGTATTCTACAGCGTTATCAATAACAGTAAATCGTATTTGTGTAGGTTCCCAATAAATGCGATAGATAACAAATCGATCATTTAAAGGAATAGCCGCGACATAAGGTTTGTTATAATTAACATCATTAGCAATATCTCCAGGACCACCACCAGGAATAGGAAAAAAGGCATTAGCTCCTACGTAATTATTTACAGTCGATTCTGGTTCTTGTTGCTCATCTCTTATTGCTTCACTAAACCCCATTTCCATCATATCAATTTCACCTCTGTCTGGCCAGGTTATATTTGCAGTTCCCAACATCCAGGCTGCTGGCCATAATCCCTGACTCAAATTTGGCACACTCATACGCACTTCAACCGCGCCATATTTAATGGCTACTTTATTATCTGTTGTTATTTTACCAGAGGTAAACGCACGAGTTCCAGAATTTTCACTCTTAGCTTCTAATATTAAACCATTATTACCTGGCTCGCCAGCAATTTCACCAATATAAACATTGTTAGCTTCATAAGATTGTAATTCTTGATTACCAAAACCACATAAAGCTGGGCATCCATCACCTATATCTTTAGTCCAAAATGTTTCATTAAAAGAATCAAACTGTTCTTCCCAAAGTACCTCTCCTATTTGCGCATGGACTATAGCAGCAGATATAAAAATAAAAACACCTAAAACGAATTGCAATCGTATTCTAAAATTCTTAGAACTTAAAAATTGATACATGATATAAATTTTATATAAAATTAATCGTCGCTAAACTACTACTATACAATGAATTAATTTGATACTATTTCGTTAAAATTTAGATGAATTTTACTTGTTTATAGACTAAAACGCCAACTATTGCTCGCATACAAAAAATAGAAGCTATAGTAAATTATATAGTGGGGCTATTATATTCCTCAAAAACTTAATTGCATATGCAATTTCGGGAGTTAATTTGGTATCAAAAAACATAATAAACTCTAATAGCCTAGTTGATTTTTCTAAATATGCAAATGGTATTTATTTCGTAAGAATTGAAATGGATTCTAAAATCATAACGAAATTAAAGGTTAATAAACGAAGTTTAAATTCTCTCATTTGCTTTTTTATATAATTACTTCCCAAATACAAAAAACAGTTTTATTTTCACTCTTTAATTATCAAAGCAAAATATTAAATACTTGCTTAATTAACTTTATTTTGCAATAGGAGCTTCCATACAATGCTTAGGGATGCCAAACCCATCGACTAAAACACCTATATGTGGTCGCAATTCTGAAGAAAGTCGTTCTACACGTTGACGCAAGGCTTTTGATTTAGCGCCACTAATATAACCTTGCTCCAAATACCAAGAAGCGTCTTTCCTTAATTCATGCAGCGCATATAAAATCCCTAATTTTTGGAATATCAACCTGTATTTTTCATCTTTAATAGTATCTAAAAATGTTGTGAAAGTATCATAGGCTAATTCTACACTGTATGCTTTTCCCAAAGCCAACAAATGGGTTTGTACCTTTAAAAAAGCTTGATATGAAGGCATTCCTTTTTTAACATATCCTCTAATTCGCATAGCAATGGTATATGTAAGTCTTCTTGTACGATAATTGAAAGCATGTTTATGAAATTTTGAACTATATAAATGGTCTTTATCTACATTATTGGTGTACACAGGATTAATTGTATTTAATTTATCTTCTACCTGAGCTCCCAATAATTTAAGTACAGCCGTGAACCCTGCACTATTAAATTCCGATTTAAAATCTGATAAGACTCCTTTGGCAGCTAATTGAAGGAGTACGTGGTTATCTCCTTCAAAGGTTGTAAATATATCAACATCACCTTTTAGATCAGTGATTTGATTTTCCATAAGATACCCTTTACCACCACAAGCTTCTCGACATTCTTGTATCGTAGCATTTGCAAACCATGTAATTATTGATTTTAGGCCCGCTGCTTGGGTTTCTATTTTTCGCTTATCTAAAACTGTTTTATCACTATACACCTTCATCATATGAGTAAGTGTAACATCATAGACATAACAGCTAGCAACTGCTGGAGTTAAACGCAATTGATGGGAAGGATAATCCATTAATAAATCTTCTTGTACCTTTATACTATCATTAAACTGTCTTCTTTTTAATGCATGTTTTATTGCAATAGCCAAGGCTTTTTTGGCTCCTCCAAGACCTGCACGAGCAACACAAATTCTACCTCCTACCAATGTGCCTAGCATGGTAAAAAAACGTTTACTTGGATTTTCTATATCCGAATGATAGGTTCCATCTGGATTAATATCTCCATATTTATTTAACAAGTTTTCTCTTGGAACACGTACTTGATGAAACCATATTTTACCATTATCTACACCGTTTAAACCTAGTTTGTAACCATTATCTTCAATGGTAACACCTGGAATGAGTTGGTGCTGTGCATCACGAATGGTGACTAAAATAGCATGAACACCATGATTTTTTCCTTCAACAATTAATTGAGCGAATACCGAAGCCATAGAAGAATGTAAGGCGTTCCCTATATATTCTTTATTATCATTTTTTCCTGGTGTGTGAATAATGATACTATCCGTTTCTTTATGGTAAGTTGCTGTCGTTTTAACACCTCTCACATTAGATCCGTGTCCAGTTTCAGTCATCGCAAAACAACCTAGAAGTTTCGCCTTTCCGGTTTTAGTTAAATAAGCATCATGATGTTTTTTGGTTCCTAATTTTTGAATACTTCCTCCAAAAAGACCAAACTGTACTCCAAATTTCACAGCCATACTCCCATCTACATACATCATGTTTTCAAAAATCGCAGCATATCCTGGCATATTTTCAGTACCTCCATAAGATTCTGGATACGCCATGGCTCCATAGCCTTCTTTAGCCAAAAATTCGACTTGATTCAACACATGTTCTCTAAACTCTTCCTTAGTTCTTTTTATTCCCCATTTAAAAATAGGATCTTTTAATACCTCTCTAAAGGCATCCACAACATATGCATGCTCTCCTTTTAGCAGGCTATCTATTACTTTGGCGTTATAATAATTAGAAGTTATTTCTTTTACGACCTCTATTTCAAATAAGTGATTGTAATGATTGGGTTGAATACCTAAATTAATTTCAATGTCTTTTAAATGCGAATTGAAAGGACATTCTGCATAATGATGGCATATCATTTTTTGACTAAACGTAGAAAGCGGATAGGTGTCACTTTCTACTAGCTTTATTTTTGAATTAGAAATAACTTTTTTCCATTTCTTAAGCTCCAGATTGGAAGGCGGAACATCTTTATCTAGCCATTTAACAAGGTAATTATAATCTTCTTTATCAAGTGTATCATCTTGTTCTATTGCTTTTTTCACAACTGCTATTTCCGAATATGACAATAAATCATCAGACCAAATCACATAAAAAAAAGGAATGTACTGTAAGATGCCAGGGGAGTAAATTTTTATTTCCATAGTATGAATTTACGATAATTAACATAAATATAGGTGATAAAAAAAGGATCCGTTATTCACTATTAATTAACCATCAATATTAAAACATATTAATGCATAAAAATTTACGGATAGTATATAGCGGCATCCAATAATTATATTTTAAAATAAAGTGTTATCATTTTAAAGACTATGCGATTACTTCCCAATACAGAAATTTTTTATTACCATATTCATTGAGATTGAAAAGTAATTCCAATTGTTAATTTTTGTTTAACTAAAGAGGTAAAACATTAAACATTTTGTATATTTGTATAAAACAACCTTGCAAGGGGCAATCTAACTTAAAACCTACTATATGTTTGGATTATTTAAAAAAAAATCAGAAAAAGAAAAGTTATACGAGCAATATCAAAAGTTAACCAAAGAAGCACATAGTTTATCTTCAACTAATAGAAAACTAAGTGATCAAAAGGTTTATGAAGCTGAAGAGGTTATGAAAAAATTAGAGCTCTTGAAGTAAAACGTATGACTAAGAAGAAGAAAAAACCAGACAATGTCGTTTATAATACAGAAACTCAAAAATACGATGCCTACCTAAAACCGTATGCTACAAGTGTTGGAGCTCCAGTTATTAAGACAACAGATACTATTGCTTGGAAAAATAGAAGTGTTAATAAACTAAACCATAAAGTTCAAACCCGATTTAAAGAAATTAAAGAACAATATGAGCAGTTAATGCAAGAGTTTGAATACAATAGACTAATACACGATGCAAAATTTACTTTTGAGCCAATTATTGGTCAACATTATCATTTATATGTACGTGATAATGGCGAGAATTTTTTGTCCATTATCGCACCAAACGAATGTAATTTCAATTCACTTGGAAGTTTCTATTTAAACGCAGATCAAATATGGGAAAAAGTAGTTTAGACATTATAAAAGAAAACAATTTTACAGAAAGACAACTAGATCGCATTATAGAAATGGCTTGGGAGGATAGAACCCCTTTTGAAGCGATAACATTTCAGTTTGGCATTCCAGAAAAAGAAGTGATTAAATTAATGCGTGGTAACCTAAAGGAATCTAGTTTTAAACGTTGGAGAAAACGCGTAAATAGTGGCGTAAGCACAAAACACCTAAAGAAGCGAAGTACAGATATTACTCGATTTAAATGTACAAGACAACGCGCTATTTCTGGTAATAAAATAAGTAAACGTTAATGCAAAATGAAACAAATACAAAAATGCATTTTCCAACAGAATTTAATGTCATACTAGATAGAATAGCAACTATAGATCCTGTACATTATGGCAAAACTAGAAATTATATAGATGGTTCAGTAAGTTATTTATCGCCTTATATTTCTCGTGGTGTTATTTCTACAAAATTTGTTTATCACGAATTATTGAAACGCGGTTTTCATCCTAGCCCTATTTTAAAATTCATTCAAGAATTGACTTGGCGAGATTATTGGCAGCAAGTTTGGATTACCAAACAAGAGGCCATCAATGAAGATTTAAAACATACTCAAACTCCAGTTATTACAAATGGAATCTCTCAAAATTTAGTTAATGCCAATACTGGTATTGAAGCTATAGATAATAGCATTGAGCAATTTTACAAAACAGGCTACCTTCATAATCATTTAAGAATGTACATTGCCTCTATTTCATGTAATATTGGTCAAAACCATTGGATGCACCCTGCAAAATGGATGTACTATCATTTATTAGATGCAGATTGGGCTAGTAATGCACTAAGCTGGCAATGGGTTGCAGGTGCGAATAGCAATAAGAAGTATCATGCAAATCAAGAAAACATTAATAACTTTTGTTATACCAATCAAATCGATACTTTTTTAGATGTATCCTATGATGATTTTGAAAATTTATCCATCCCTGAAATTTTAATACCGTCAGAGGTTTTAGAACTAAAAACACCGCTTCCAGAGCAAGAAAACATCACTATAGACGAAAAACAACCTACACTAATTTATAATTTCTATAACTTAGATCCGCTTTGGAAAAAGGAATCGCCTGCAAATCGTATTCTATTACTAGAACCTTCTCATTTTGAAAAATATCCAATATCTCAAAAAACTATTGATTTTTTAATTGGCCTTTCAAAAAACATAGAAGACATTCAACTATTTGTGGGCGAATTTAATACGCTTAAAAACACCTATAATTTAGAAAATATCCATTATAAAGAACACCCGTTAAATAAACACTATCAAGGTATTGAAGATCAAAGAGACTGGATGTTTTCTGTAAAAGGTTTTTACCCTTCTTTCTTTGCTTTTTGGAAAAAATGTAAAAAAGAAATTACATTTTGAATAAAGAAACTGTAAATATAGTTTGGTTAAAACGCGACTTAAGATTGCAAGATCATGAACCTTTGCATAGAGCAGAGCAAGCAGGTATTCCATATATTATTATATCTCTTTTTGAACCCAATATTATTGAATATCCAGATACAAGTCCAAGACATTTACAATTTATTTATCATTCTATAAAATCACTTAATAAGCGCTTAAAAAACTACAATCGTGCTATTAATGTATTTTACGGAGAAGCGATGACCATTTTTAATTTTCTTACTGAAACTTATACTATAAAACAGCTTTTTAGTTACCAAGAAAGTGGTACAAAAACGACTTGGAAACGTGATAAAACGATAAAACAGTTTTGTGTTAAAAAAGATATTGATTGGACAGAATATCAACGAGATGGTATTATAAGAGGTCTTAAAAACAGAGACACCTGGAACAAACAATGGCATACTATAATGCATTCGCCTGTTATTAAAAATGACTATTCCATATCAAAACTTAGCGTACTTAAGCATTCATATGTATTACCTTCTGAATTAATTTCTAAATTAGAAGCGTATCCAAAACAATTTCAACCGGCAGGAGAAGAAAATGCATGGCGTTATTTAAAATCTTTTACTCAAAAAAGAGGATTTAATTATCATAGACACATTTCTAAACCTAACGAAAGTAGAATAGCCTGTAGTAGACTATCTCCGTATCTCGCTTGGGGAAATATAAGTATTAAACAAGTATTTCTATTTGTAGGGACACATCCAAACGGAACAGCTAACAATAGAGCTTTTTCTGGAATGTTAACGCGCTTACATTGGCATTGCCATTTTATACAAAAATTTGAAGTAGAATGCAGTTATGAAACACACTGTATAAACAAAGGTTATGAATTATTAGAACACAAAAAGAATACGGCATTTATTAAAGCTTGGAAAACTGGACAAACAGGCTACCCGTTAATCGATGCTTGCATGCGCGCTGTTGAACAAACAGGATGGATTAATTTTAGAATGCGCGCCATGGTCGTTTCCTTTTTAACCTTAAATTTAGATCAAGATTGGAGAGATGGTGTTTACCATTTAGCACGTCAGTTTTTAGATTACGAACCTGGTATTCATTATCCGCAATTCCAAATGCAAGCAGGTACTACAGGCATAAACACAGTGCGTCTTTATAATCCTGTAAAAAACTCAGAAGAACACGACTCTAAAGGATTATTTATAAAAAAATGGGTTCCTGAGTTAGAAAATGTACCTCTAGCTTACATTCACGAACCTTGGACTATGACTGCAATGGAGCAAACATTTTGCGGTGTGACTATTGGCAACCATTATCCAGCACCAATAGTAGATCTTAAAACAAGTGCCAAAATAGCAAGAGATAAAATTTGGGGACATAAAAATCACCCCGCTGTTAAAGCAGAAAAAAATAGAATTTTAGCAACACACGTCAATAAAAAAAGATGAAAAAAGAGCATTTACCACAAAAAATATGTGTGGTCTGTGAAAGACCTTTTACATGGCGTAAAAAATGGGAAAAGAACTGGAATGAAGTAAAGTATTGTAGTGAACGTTGTAGAAGAAATAAAGCATAAATGAAAACAGTAAATCTAATTTTTCCACATCAACTTTTTGAATCGTCTCCACTTTTGGAGAATGGTTTTCCTGTTTATATTATTGAAGAATTTTTATTCTTTAAACAGTTTAATTTTCATAAACAGAAAATAGTTTATCATAGAGCGACAATGAAGCATTATGAAGCTTTTTTAGTTTCTAAAGATATTGAAGTTATTTACATAGAATCAATAGAAAACATTTCAGATATTCGAAAATTGATTCCTTTTTTAAAATCAAAAGGCACTCCCCATATTAATTATATTGATCCTGTTGATAATTGGCTTCAAAAACGAATAGAAAAAGCATGCTCTAACAATACAATTGAAAGAAACGTTTTAGATTCTCCATTATTTTTAAACACTAAAGAAGACTTACAGCCGTTTTTTCGACCTGATAAAAAGAAATACCATCAAACATCTTTCTATACAGATCAAAGAAATAAAAGACACATTCTTATAGAACCCGACGGAAAACCAACTGGAGGGAAATGGACTTTTGATACTGAAAACAGGAAAAAATATCCTGCAAAAAAAATACCACCAGCCATTCAGTTTCCAGATATTGATTCTTTTTATAAAGAGGCTCTAGAATATGTAAGTGAAAATTTCTCAAGCAATATTGGAGAACTCACGTCCAATTCTTTATACCCGACGCATTTTAAATCAAGTCAATTATGGTTTCAGCAATTTTTAGAACAACGTTTTTTAGAGTTCGGTACTTATGAAGACGCCATTGTAGCCGAAAATTCTATATTAAATCATAGCGTATTAACACCGATGCTAAACGTAGGTTTAATAACTCCAAAAACTATAATAGATCAGAGCATCTCTTTTGCGAAAGCAAATAATATACCTATTAATTCATTAGAAGGTTTCGTGCGCCAAATAATAGGTTGGAGAGAGTTTATTCGTGGGATGTATGAAAGCAGAGGAAGTGATGAACGCACTCGGAATTTCTGGGGATTCACAAAAAAAATTCCTAAATCATTTTATGATGGAACAACAGGCATTTACCCAATAGATCAAACCATTAAAAAAACGCTTAAAACTGGCTATTGCCATCATATAGAGCGCTTAATGGTATTGGGAAATTTTATGATGCTTTGCGAATTTGATCCAGACGAAGTGTACCGTTGGTTTATGGAACTCTTTATAGATAGTTACGACTGGGTAATGGTTCCAAATGTTTACGGAATGAGCCAATTTGCCGATGGCGGATTAATGGCTACAAAACCCTATATAAGTGGGAGTAACTACCTAATGAAAATGAGTAACTATAAAAAAGGAGAGTGGCAAGCAGTTTGGGATGGACTTTTTTGGCGGTTTATGGATACGCACCGTAGTTTCTTTAAGAAAAATCCTAGGTTAGGAATGCTCGTTTCTATGTTTGATAAAATGCCCCAAGAAAAAAGACAACAACATATAGAAAATGCGGAACAGTATTTAGCTAAATTATAATATATGGATATCAATATAATTAGACTCCTTTTTGATGCAGGCCTTTTTGTTCTTATATGGATGATTCAACTTGTGGTCTATCCTAGCTTTTTATACTATGAAAAAGAAAAATTAGTAAAATGGCATAACCAGTATACAAAAGGCTTAGCGGTTATTGTAATCCCGTTAATGTTTGGACAGTTAATACTTACTATTATTCAATTATTTAGATTTCCTTCATCTGAAAAAATTATTAATCTAATGTTAGTAATTGTAGTTTGGATTATAACCTTTATTCTATTTGTCCCCATTCATAATAAAATTGCTAAAAATAAAGCTACAGAAAAGTTATTGAAACAACTTGTAAATAGAAATTGGCTACGAACACTAATATGGACGCT
This sequence comes from uncultured Flavobacteriaceae bacterium, assembly GCA_937959395.1. Lineage (GTDB taxonomy): Bacteria > Bacteroidota > Bacteroidia > Flavobacteriales > Flavobacteriaceae > JAHDGB01. Next base: position 85,045 of record CALGLR010000015.1, read on the forward strand.
TATATTAGGTCAGAGTGTCTATTTCAACTGTAATTAAAAAAACGAATATGAATAAACAAGATTATAAAATACATATTGTTGGAGCTGGAGTAAGCGGATTAATAGCTGCTAAGGTTTTAGAAGATCATGGTTACAATCCCGTTATAATTGAAGCTACAGATCGTGTTGGCGGACGAGTTAAAACTGATGTTATTGAAGGCTATCAATTAGATCACGGATTTCAAGTATTGCTTACCGCCTATCCAAGTGCTCAAAAATATTTGAATTATGAAGCTTTAGAATTACAACATTTTCTTCCTGGTGCTACTATTTTAAAAAACGGCAGTAAAAAAACTATTGGAGACCCTTTAAGAAATCTATCCTTACTTTTCCCAACTTTATTTTCTGGCATTGGAACGTTTTCCGATAAATTAAAAATACTTAAACTAAATAGCCTTTTAAAAAAAATAACGCTTCCTGAGATTTTTGCTAAAGCTGAAAAAACAACACTACAATACTTATTAGATTTTGGTTTTTCTGAAGCTATGATTTCTCATTTTTTTAAACCGTTCTTTAGTGGTATATTCTTGGAAACCAAATTGGAAACATCAAGTAGAATGTTTGAATTTATCTACAAAATGTTTGGAGAAGGTTTTGCAACATTACCTAAAGCGGGCATAGAAGCCATACCAAAGCAATTAAAAGCAAATTTAAATAAGACTAAATTTCAATTTAACACAAAAGTTAAATCTATAGAAGATGGTAAAATAATACTTGAAAATGGAATTGAATTAAAAAGTGATTTTACAATTATTGCAACTGAAGCGAGTAACCTTATAGCAAATCTAAAAAATCAAGACGTGCAATGGAAATCTTGTGATACGTTATACTTTGAAACCAATACTAGGACGATTAATAAACCTCTTATTGGTCTTGTAGCAGATGATGATGTACTTATTAATAATATATTTTATCATTCGAGTATTTCATCAAAATCTACAGGTGAAAAGGAATTATTATCCGTTACCGTAATAAAAGAGCACGGTTTATCTCAAGAAGCATTAAAAATACGTGTCCAAAAAGAATTGCAACATTATTGCGGAATAGATTCGTATACTTTTATTAAACACTACGAAATACCACAAGCATTACCTAAGTTAGATAACTTACACTATGAGATGCTTCCATCTGAAACTAAATTAACCAAAAGTATTTTTCTTGCTGGAGACACCCAACTTAACGGTTCTTTAAATGCTGCTATGATTTCTGGTGAAAGAGCAGCATTAGGAGTTATTGAAACACTTTCTAATTTAGAATTTAATTAGAAAGTATATACATCAATATTATTAAAGAACAACTTCGTACTGCTTTAAAAGTTCTAAAGATGTATATTCTAATGCTTTCTGAAGAGTACTTTCAAGAACTACTGGAGGAGCAAACCCCTGCTTTTTCAGCTTGTAACCATCTAGAAATACACAAACACCATTTAGAGCCAGCAATAAGTCCTGGGAATTCCCATTGCAGCACTGGAATCGTTAAATAATTACCCTTTAACTTGGTATAAGTTAAGAATTCGGTAGTCATTATAGCACATAAAATGTGAGTTCCAATATCTTGAGATAGTGTTCTACAATATCCATCTCTAAAATAACCTGTAGCTGGATTTGTACAACAAGGCTTTAACTGCGAACCCAATACATTTAATTCCATAATCTAGAAAGACGGCTCAGGTCTTCCTTTTAAACGTTTTTCAATTTTTTTCTTCTTTGCAGTTAAACGTTTCATTATATCCATTATTTCAGTATCCTTAGATTCCTTATACACCTCATTTAAAGCTAATATTAAACGCTTTGCTTCTCTTGAAGCCACCACTCTATCACTTGTAGACATATTACTCATCTTTGCATTTTCAAACTCGAGTGCTTCATTTATTAATTCCATAAATTATATTCTAATTATTCTTTTAAACAATTTAATTAAACTAAACCCCATTATAACATATATTCAATTGATTATAGTTATTTTAAGATTGGTTTTAGTGATGAATGAAATAAAAATTGAAAGCTTAACGGAATAAAACAAACTTAAGATTAGAGGAAACGAACAAATGTGATTTCGAGTAGAGTTTGCAATAAGTATTCAAATATTTCAAATGTTTGCAAACATAGCGAATAAAAGTATAATAAACTACAACTAAAATGAAAATATTTACTTTCTAATACAAAGTTTCTATTACTGTATCCATTGATATTGAAGAGCCTAATATCTAAATTGAGTATAATCTTTTAGTTGTTTTTATATCATGAACTCATTTAATTATTTACACAACCTAGTTATTTAACTCTATTACAAAAAAGACTTGTGATAATATTCATAAACTAAAACAACGGACTCTTTGTACATAAATATTATATTCGTGCAAAGCTGAAAAAAAATAGGTTATTTTTAATAAAATGAAACAATCCAACTATCTTTTATTACTAGTCGTTTTAGTTTTTTTTACACATTGTAAAAAAAACCATTCTGAAGACAAACAATCAGATGAAGATTTTATTAAGTTCCTTAATGACAAAACGTATACAAAGTCTATCAAAAGAATAGATAGTATAGCAAAAGCAAATATTTATTCTGATCATAAAACAGGGCTTTTATATTATGAAAAAGGTAATATTTTAGGGCATTTAGAGAAAGATGTTGAAGCTATAGGGAGTTTTAAAAAAGCACTCGCTTCTTTTGAAAAAGAAGGAGATAAAAAATTTATTGCGCAAACTAATATGTATCTGGGAAATTCTGAAGCATTTATTTCCAATAATGAGAAAGCTTCAGAGTATATAACTGAACCACTATGGACTTAAAGTCCATAGGTTCGGGTTCGTGACTTAAAGTCACCCCATGGTTATTTTTCAATTATGAAATTTGTAGCATTACCATCGTCTGGTCTTCGATGATGCTCCAAGTACTCATTAACCATT
>CALGLR010000016.1 GCA_937959395.1 uncultured Flavobacteriaceae bacterium
CGTTTTTATTTCTATAAATAACGAATACTTATATCTAATTATAATAACATCCTTTTAGTTTTATTAAAAAGGAACATAAATAATTTTCAATTTGATTATCTTCAAACTCTATATTGGATAATGCTTAATGAATACAAATAAGGAATTAGATTTAGCTTGGAAATTCGTGAATAACACAGATAGAAATGTGTTTTTAACGGGTAAAGCCGGAACGGGGAAAACAACATTTTTACATAAGTTAAAGATGAACTCTTTAAAACGAATGGTTGTAGTAGCTCCAACTGGAGTTGCAGCCATTAATGCAAAAGGTGTTACGATACATTCGTTTTTTCAAATGCCTTTTGGACCTATTTTGCCTAATGAAGAATTGGGTGGAGCTTCTGGTTTTAATAGAAAATTTAATAAAACAAAAATAAATATTATTAAGTCGTTAGATTTATTGGTGATTGATGAAATTAGTATGGTTCGTGCTGATTTGTTGGATGGCATAGATAAAACGCTTAGGCGCTTTAGAAATAAAAGTAAAGTGTTTGGAGGTGTACAACTATTAATGATTGGAGATTTACAGCAGTTATCTCCAGTAGTTAAAGAAAATGAATGGTATCTATTAAAACCGTTTTATAAAAATGCTTTCTTTTTTAGTAGCCTTGCATACCAAGAATGCAATGCTATTACTGTAGAGTTAAAACATATTTACAGGCAAGATAACCCTGTATTTATTGAAATTCTTAATGAAATAAGAACAAATACCTTAACGCAAGCTTCAGCTAATGAATTGAACAAACGATATCAGCCTGATTTTGTGCCTAATAAAGAAGACGGCTATATTTCATTGACCACGCATAATAATAAAGCTGAACAAACTAACCTTTCAGAATTAGATAAACTAAAAGGGAAAACTAGGGATTACAAAGCAAGTATTGAAGGTAAGTTTCCTGAGTTTTCATATCCTAATAAAGAAGAACTCACACTAAAGGTTGGTGCTCAAGTTATGTTTATTAAAAATGATAGCTCTGTAGAGAAGCGTTATTTTAATGGAAAAATAGGAAAAGTTATTTTATTAGATAAAGATGAAGTAGTTGTTAAATGCCCAGATGATGAGTTTAATATTATTACTAAACCAGAAGTTTGGGAAAATATAAATTATACAGTAGACGCGGAAACAAAAGCGATCACAGAAAACAAAATTGGATCCTATACACAAATGCCTTTACGACTAGCTTGGTCTATTACCATTCATAAAAGTCAGGGCTTAACTTTTGAAAAAGCTATTATTGATGCGCAAGGTGCTTTTGCACATGGGCAAACATATGTTGCTTTAAGTCGTTGTAAAACTTTAGATGGCTTAGTTTTAAAAAGTAAAATAAATTCAAGCCAGATTATTAGTGACAGCAATGTTATTTCTTTTAATAAAATAGCAGAAGAAAATCAACCAGATGGAGAGGTATTGCAACAATCGAAATCTCAGTTTCAATTGCATTTAATTTCTGAGTTGTTCGATTTTTACAAGTTTCTATATCCCATTGGTCGCGTTTTAGATATTTATTACAAAAATAGAGGCAGCATAGAGGGTAGTATTGAAACGCCTTTACTCACTATTAAAGAATGTGTTACTAATTTATTAAAAGTAAGTAATGGATTTAAAGCACAACTAAAAGTATTAATTTCAACAGAGGAAGAGCCAGAATCAAGTAAAGCAATTCAAGATCGTTTCATAAAAGCAATACAGTATTTTAGTGAACAAACTAAGACTAAAATTAGTGAAGCTTATAAAACATTTGGGTTCACTACAGATAATAAAGCAATAGAAAAAGAGCTTAACAAGTCACTCGATACTTTAGAAGAATTGTTAGCCATAAAACAACTTTATTTTAACGGTTTAGCTGAAGGTTTTGTTGCAAATCGATTTTTAGAATTGAGAGCAAAATCAGTTTTCTTAGCTAAAGAAAAGCCTAAGAAACTAAGAAAAGCTGTTATTGATGGAACTACTAATGTTGAATTATTTGAATTGCTTCGTGAATTAAGAAATACAATAGCAAATCGTGAAGACTTAGTGCATTTTCAGATTTTTACACAAAAATCGCTTTACGAAATGTGTGAAACCTTGCCAACAAATAAAATAGAACTACTTAAGGTTAATGGTTTTGGGAAAACTCGAGTCGCTAAATATGGTACAGAAATTTTAACTGTTATTCGCGAATATTGTGACGAAAATGATATAGAAACTTCTAAAGATGTAGAACTTTTTGAAGCTCCCAAAGCAAAAAGGCAAAAAGGAGATACAAAAATAATCTCTTTAGAATTATTTAAAGCAGGCAAGTCTGTAGATCAAATTGCTTTAGAACGCGAATTAAATGTAAATACGATTACTGGACATTTGGCGAGTTTTATTCCTCAGGGTGACGTTAAGATTACAGATTTAATCTCTGAAAAACACTATGAAGAATTAAAAGAAATTATACCCAAACAAAAATTTGAAAACCTTTCAGATTTAAAGCATCAAATAAATAATAAGTACACTTATGGCGAACTTAAATTAGTTTTAGATGATTTATCAAATAAAAAAAACACATCTATATAAATAGGTTTAGTCTCGAAGTTTCATAAGTACTCAATGAGATAATCTTTCATTATATATTTAATTAAGTCTATCCCTTAATAGCGCCTCTAGAAATTACAATTTTTTGAATTTCAGAAGTTCCTTCATAAATTTGTGTAATCTTAGCATCACGCATTAAACGTTCAACATGGTATTCTTTTACGAAACCATTTCCTCCGTGAATTTGAACAGCTTCAACAGTATGTTCCATTGCTACTTTAGAAGCATATAATTTTGCCATAGCACTAGACATATCGTAATTATTACCTTGGTCTTTATCCCAAGCAGCTTTCATTACCATATGACGCGCTGCCGTAATTTCAGTGTACATATCGGCCAATTTAAAAGCAATTGCTTGATGGTTACAAATCTCTGTGCCAAAAGCTTTACGTTCTTTAGAGTATTTAAGAGCCAATTCGTATGCGCCTTGAGCAATACCTAATGCCTGAGCGGCAATTCCAATACGACCACCAGATAAGGTTTTCATTGCAAATTTAAACCCGAATCCGTCGTCACCAATTCTATTCTCTTTAGGAACTTTTACATCGTTAAATTGTAAGGTATGTGTATCACTACCCCTAATACCTAATTTATCTTCTTTAGGCCCAACAGCAAAACCATCCATACCTTTTTCGAGAATGAAAGCATTTATTCCATGATGTCCTTTTTCACGATCGGTTTGTGCGATTACTAAATAAACATCTGCTCTTCCACCACTAGTAATCCAATTTTTTGTTCCATTTAAGATGTAATGATCTCCTTTATCTATAGCAGTTGTACTTTGTGAAGTTGCATCGCTTCCTGCTTCTGGTTCACTTAAACAAAAAGCACCAACATATTCTCCAGTTGCTAATTTTGTTAAATATTTTTGTTTTTGATCTTCATTTGCATAAGACTCTAAACCGTAACATACCAAAGAATTATTTACAGAAACAATCACTGAAGCGGAGGCATCAATTTTAGATAATTCTTCCATTATTAGTACATAGGATATAGCATCCATACCACTTCCTCCATATTTTGGATCAACCATAATTCCCATAAAACCTAAATCTCCCATTTTTCTCACTAATCCTTGTGGGAAATGTTGTTTTTCATCACGTTCTATAACGCCCGGGAGTAATTCAGTTTGTGCAAAATCACGAGCTGCGTCGCGAATCATTTTATGTTCTTCAGTTAAGTTGAAATCCATGATAAAGTATATTGTTGATTTGATAAAATTAGATTGCAAAGATAACGGTTTAATGGCTTTTATTCAATAGATATTGTTATTTTTACTATATATGTTAAAGAAAGAATATAATGTCATTGGTGTAATGTCTGGAACATCTTTAGATGGTTTAGATATTATTTTTGTTACGTTTGTTTTAGAAGAAAAATGGGAATTTAAAATTAGAATTTCAGAAACTATTTCATATTCAGATCATTGGTTTAATACTTTAAGAGAGGTTGTTAATAAAAATCGAGATGAGCTTAAGGTTATTGATATTGATTATACAAAATATTTGGGATTTATTATTAATGATTTTATTTCAAAAAATTCAATAGAAAAAATAGATCTTATTTGCTCTCATGGTCATACAGCATTACATCAACCAGAGAATAAATTAACACTCCAGATTGGTAATTTATCAATACTTGCTAAATTATTAAACAAGACAGTTGTTTGTGATTTTAGAGTTCAAGATGTTGAATTAGGAGGTCAGGGAGCTCCACTAGTACCAATAGGAGATGAATTACTTTTTAAGAAGTACCATTTTTGTATCAATCTAGGAGGGTTTGCTAATATTTCTACTTCTAATAAAAATGAAAGAATAGCATATGATATTTGTCCTGTAAATATTGTGCTTAATAGATATGTGGAAAAATTAAACTTAAAGTATGATGATAAAGGGCGTTTAGCTTCAGAAGGATTTATTAACAGTGAATTATTATCTAAATTAAATGATTTACCCTTTTACAAAAAAGAATTTCCAAAATCACTAGGTTTAGAATGGGTTAACAATTTTGTATTTCCTTTAATAGACTCCTTTCAATTAGATATTAAATCGGTGTTAAGAACATTTGTAGCACATATCGCAATTCAAATAGCTCAAGAAATTAATAAAAAAGAAAAAGCTTCAGTTTTAATAACTGGCGGTGGTGTTTATAACCTTTTTTTGATAGATGAAATAAAAAAAATAACTAATAATAAAATAATTATTCCTTCAATAGAAATTATAGAATATAAAGAAGCACTTATTTTTGGATTACTTGGTGTTTTAAAACAGCGGAACGAAATTAATGTCTTAGCTTCTGTTACTGGGGCAAAAAACAATCATTCTTCTGGAAAAATATTTGAAATTTAATTAATAAGTTAACAATTTTGTAATAATTAGAATGGCTTTTTTTAAAAGCCATTTCTTGTTTTTATATATTTGCTAAACTCAATTTTAAATAACTTTTTAAATGAATCAACTTTAGCTACCCTTTGGAGAAATATATTGGAAACATAATCAGCAGGAAAAGAGAAGTTAAGGTGAAATTAATGAAATAATAATCATGAAAGAGTTATTAAAAAAGTACGAAAATAAAGATCCAGAAATAATATTTAATTGGAAAGATAGTGAAACAGAAGCCGAAGGTTGGACCGTCATCAATTCGCTACGAGGTGGTGCAGCAGGAGGAGGAACTAGAATGCGAAAAGGCCTTGATATGAATGAGGTTTTGTCATTAGCAAAGACAATGGAAGTCAAATTCACAGTATCTGGACCAGCCATAGGAGGTGCAAAGTCGGGTATCAATTTTGACCCAAAAGATCCAAGAAAAAAAGGAGTGCTAGAACGTTGGTATAAAGCTGTTTCTCCTTTATTAAAAAGTTATTATGGCACTGGAGGAGATTTAAATGTAGATGAAATACATGAAGTCATTCCTATTACAGAGCAATCTGGTGTTTGGCACCCTCAAGAAGGTGTTTTTAATGGCCATTTTAAACCAACAGAGGCCGATAAAATTAATAGGATTGGACAATTAAGGCAAGGTGTAATAAAAGTAATTGAAAACCCTTTATATTCGCCAGATGTTGTTAGAAAATATACAGTAGCCGATATGATTACAGGTTATGGGGTTGCAGAAGCAGTGAAACACTATTATGAAGTCTATGGAGGCACAATAGTAGGAAAAAGAGCTATAGTTCAAGGGTTTGGTAATGTAGGATCTGCCGCCGCGTATTATTTGGCACAAATGGGAGCTAAGGTAGTAGGTATTATTGATATAAAAGGTGGGGTTATTAATGAGAAAGGGTTTTCTTTTGAAGAGATTACGAGTTTTTTCTTAACTAAAAAAGGGAATGCGTTATCTGTAGATAATATGATTCCTTTTGAAGAGATGAATAATCGTATTTGGTCTTTATCTACCGAGATTTTTGCACCATGTGCAGCTTCTCGATTAATAACTCAAAACCAAATAGATCAAATGATAGGTACAGGATTAGAGGTTATTTCTTGTGGTGCAAATGTTCCTTTTGCCGATAAAGAAATTTTCTTTGGATCTATTATGGAACATACAGATGAACGTGTGAGTTTAATACCCGATTTTATATCTAATTGCGGAATGGCAAGGGTCTTCGCTTATTTTATGGAACGTAAAGTACAAATGACAGACGAGGCTATTTTTAAAGACACCTCAAATATTATAAAAAAGGCTATAGAAGCCGTTTATAATAAAAATAATTCGAAAAAAGAAATAAGTAAAACAGCATTTGAAATTGCATTAAAACAACTTTTATAACATATGGAAACAGTCATCATTTTAGTATTCGTTTTTGGCTATTTAGCAATAACACTAGAACACAGTATAAAAATAGATAAATTAATACCAGCACTAGTAATGATGGCGATAAGTTGGGCGCTTATTTCTTTAGGAATCGATTCGTTTCCTACTTGGTTTGATTCTGCTAAGCATGCTTTAGTTAGTAATTTTCCTAGTTTGGGACATGATGAAAAAATGCATTTAATGGAAGAAACGCTGTTGCATCATTTAGGTAAAACAGCCGAAATATTAGTCTTCTTATTAGGCGCAATGACTATCGTAGAGATTATTGATTATTTCGATGGCTTTTCAACAATTAAAAACTTTATAAAAACGAAGAAGAAATCTAAGATATTATGGATTTTTGCAATACTAGCTTTTATTCTGTCTGCAATAATAGATAACTTAACAGCTACAATTGTATTAATTTCAATACTACAAAAAATTGTAAAAGATAGAAGTGTTCGTATTTGGTACGCTGGTCTTATTATTATAGCAGCAAATGCAGGAGGCGCATTTTCTCCTATTGGAGATGTAACGACCACAATGCTTTGGATTGGTAATAAAGTATCTACAGGGTATTTATTTGGATATTTATTTTTACCATCTTTAATATGTATGATCGTTCCAGTATTAATTGCTTCATTTTTACCAGCTTTTAAAGGTGATTTGGAAATAGATATTGAAGACGAGGATAAACCTAAGAGTCGATTTGGAGCAACGATGTTGTATATGGGATTAGGTGGAATTATATTCGTACCAATCTTTAAAGTTGTAACGCATTTACCACCTTATGTAGGTATGATGTTATCGTTAGGAGTCGTTGCAATATTTGCTGAGATTTATAGCTCTTCTAAATTTAGTCTTACAGAATTTGATGATGAAGAAAGCGATTCACATGCGCATCACAGTCCAGTGCACCATTCTTTATCAAAAATAGAATTACCAAGTATTTTATTCTTCTTAGGTATTTTAATGGCAGTAGCCGCATTGGAATCATTAGGAACGTTATTTGGATTTGCATCTACATTAAAGGAAAGCATACCTATGATGGGGACCGAATTGCAAGGTACTCAAGTATCAGATTTAGTAGTGATATTATTAGGTGTAGGATCAGCAGTTATAGATAATGTGCCGCTAGTAGCAGCAAGTTTAGGAATGTTTAGTGAGAATTTAGATGATCAATTATGGCATTTTATTGCTTATTCTGCAGGAACAGGTGGTAGTATGTTAATTATTGGTTCAGCAGCAGGTGTGGTCGCAATGGGAATGGAAAAAATTGATTTCTTTTGGTACATTAAAAAAATCTCTTGGTTAGCTTTGGCAGGTTTTTTAGCCGGAACTTTAGTCTTCTTTTTTACAAGAACTTTATTTTAATGGTTTTATAGAATATTTGAAAAAAATTACCGTTATTTATCTATCTAAAAACAACTTATGTTAAATACAATTATATTACAAGCCGAAGCCTTAGCAGATGGTGAACCAGTAGAAAAAACACTTTCCATAATAGAATTAATTACTACTGGAGGTACAGCAGGTATGTTAATTATAGGAATACTTTTTGTGCTTTTAATAGCAGCTATTTATATTTATTTTGAGCGAATTTTTGCAATAAAAGAAGCTTCTAAAGTCGATTCAAATTTTATGAATCAAATACGAGATTATGTAAGTGATGGCAAAGTAGACTCGGCTCAAAACTTATGTTCGCAAGCAAATTCACCAGTATCAAGACTAATAAGCAAAGGGATTTCAAGAATAGGAAAACCTTTAGAAGATATAAACACAGCAATAGAAAATGCTGGCCGATTAGAAATCTATAGTTTAGAAAAAAACGTAAGTGTTTTAGCTACGATTTCAGGAGCAGCACCAATGATTGGGTTTTTAGGAACAGTAATTGGGATGATCTTATCGATATTCGAAATCGCAAATTCGGGAGGATCAATAGACATTAAAACATTAGCCGATGGTTTATATACGGCGATGACCACCACAGTAGGCGGTTTAATAGTAGGTATTGTTGCTTACATAGCATATAATCATTTAGTTGTAAAGACTGATAAGATTGTTTACCAAATGGAAGCAAATTCCTTAGAGTTTTTAGACTTATTAAATGAACCTATCTAAAATTAATATATGAATTTAAGAGGAAGAAATAAAGTGACCCCAGAATTCAATATGTCATCGATGACAGATATTGTATTCTTACTTCTTATTTTTTTTATGATAGCATCGACTTTAGTCTCAAGCGAAGCGATAGATTTACTGTTACCAAAATCAACAAGTAAAACGACTCAGTCAAAAAACGTAGCAGTAAGTGTTAATAAGAAGTTAGAGTATTATGTAGATACACAAAAAGTATCAAAAAGAAATTTAGAAGCAGCAGTATTGCGAAAGGTTGGCAAATCTAGTAATCCTACAATCGTATTGCGAGTAGAAGAAGATGTCGCTATGAAACATGCTGTTTTTATAATGGATATCGCCAATAGAAATAGAATAAAATCAACGTTAGCAGTACGATCTAAATAGAAAAAGATTAAATGAGGTATTTAAACACCAAACACGAAAAGAATTCAGCAAAAATAACAGGACTTATTATACTAATCCTGCTATTGTTGTTGTTTGTTGTTGGGCCACCTTATTTAGAAACTCCTGAAGAATTTGGAGTCGCTGTTAATTTTGGAGATATACCTCAAGAAGCTCCAGCAAGTTCACAAGCTATAGATACGAATGAAGAGCCAGAAGAGGCTGAAGCCGAAGAAGTAGCGGATGAAGTTGAAGAAGCTGAAGCCGAAGAAGAAGTTGTAGATGAAGAAGCTTTGGAAGAAGCAGCCGAAGAAGCAGCTGCCGCTGAAGCTGCCGAAGTTGCCGCTGAAGAAGCTGCTGCCGAAGAAGCTGCAGAAGCCGCCGAAGCTGCTGCTGCAGAGGAAGCTGCCGCTGCAGAAGAAGCTGCTGCTGCCGAAAAATTGTTAGCGCAACAGGCTGAAGACGCTTTGAAAATAAAAAATGAGGCAGAGGCAAAAGAAGCAAAAGAAAAATTAGAAAAATTAAAAAAAGCAGCTGCTGAAGCAAAAGAGAAAGCTGAAAAAGCTGCCGCTGCGAAAAAAGCTGCTGAAGAAAAAGAAAAAGTAGAAAAAGCTGCAGCTGCTAAAAAAGCTGCCGAGAAAGCCGCAGCTGCTAAAAAGGCCGCCGCTGAAAAAGCTGCAGCTGAAAAAGCCGCTTCAGCAAAAAAAGCAGCCGCTGCTAAAGCTGCTGCTGCAAAAAAAGCTGCAGATAAAGCCAAAGCCGCCAAAGCTGCTGGAGATGCAAAAAAAGCAGCAGATGCTAAAGCCGCCGCAGACGCTAAAGCCGCTGCAGATGCAAAAGCAGCAAAAGCTGTGTCTTTTGCTTTAATAGAAAATGTTCCAATATACCCTGGTTGTGAAGCAGGAGATAATAATGCTCGAAAAAAATGCATGAACACTAAAATTAAAGCGTTTTTAGGCGAAAAGTTTAATACAGATCTAGCTTCAGATTTAGGATTAAAAGGAGTGCTTGATATTAGAATTTTCTTTAAAATAGATCAAACAGGCCGAGTGGTTGGTATTAGAACTAAAGCATCTCATCCCGATTTAGCTGCTGAAGCTAAACGTGTCGCAGGTTTATTACCAAAAATGAAACCAGGAAAACAACAAGGTAAAGCAGTAGCAGTAAATTATTCTCTGCCTATTAAATTTCAAGCACCAGACTAAGATTAATATTTTTATGAATTTTTAATGTATTTCCTCTTTTAGGTGGACGGACTTCTAAACATACGTATTGTGAAAAAATTACGTTATTTATCTAATCAAAACAACTTATGTTAAATACCATATTATTAAATACTGTAAAACAAACCGATGTCTTAGCAGATGGTGAACCAGTAGAAAAAACACTTTCCATAATAGAATTAATTACTACTGGAGGTACAGCAGGTATGTTAATTATAGGAATACTTTTTGTGCTTTTAATAGCAGCTATTTATATTTATTTTGAACGCATTTTCGCAATAAAAGAGGCCTCTAAGGTAGATTCAAATTTTATGAATCAAATACGAGATTATGTAAGTGATGGCAAAGTAGACTCGGCTCAAAACTTATGTTCGCAAGCCAATTCACCAGTATCAAGACTAATAAGCAAAGGGATTTCAAGAATAGGAAAGCCTTTAGAAGATATAAATACAGCGATAGAAAATGCTGGCCGATTAGAAATTTATAGTTTAGAGAAAAATGTAAGTGTTTTAGCTACTATTTCAGGAGCAGCACCAATGATTGGGTTTTTAGGAACGGTAATAGGAATGATCTTATCGATATTCGAAATCGCAAATTCAGGAGGATCAATAGACATTAAAACATTAGCCGATGGTTTATATACGGCGATGACCACCACAGTAGGAGGTTTAATAGTAGGTATAGTTGCTTATATAGCATATAATCATTTAGTTGTAAAGACGGATAAGATTGTTTATCAAATGGAAGCAAATTCATTAGAGTTTTTAGACTTATTAAATGAACCTATCTAAAATTAATATATGAATTTAAGAGGAAGAAATAAAGTGACCCCAGAATTCAATATGTCATCGATGACAGATATTGTATTCTTACTCCTTATCTTTTTTATGATTGCCTCTACCTTAGTTTCTAGTGAAGCGATAGATTTACTGTTACCAAAATCAACAAGTAAAACGACTCAGTCAAAAAACGTAGCAGTAAGTGTTAATAAGAAGCTAGAGTATTATGTAGATACACAAAAAGTATCAAAAAGAAATTTAGAAGCAGCAGTATTGCGAAAGGTTGGTAAATCGAGTAATCCTACAATTGTATTACGAATAGAAGAAGATGTAGCCATGAAACATGCGGTTTTTATAATGGATATCGCCAATAGAAACAGAATAAAATCAACATTAGCAGTACGATCTAAATAGAAAAAGATTAAATGAGGTATTTAAACACCAAACACGAAAAGAATTCAGCAAAAATAACAGGACTTATTATACTAATTCTATTGTTATTGATATTTGTTGTTGGACCTCCTTATTTAGATCCTGCACCAGAATATGGTGTCGCAATTAATTTTGGTAATTCTAATACGGGTAGCGGAAATGTCCAACCAGACCAACCTGTTAAATCTGAGGATTTAAATATCAATAAAAAACCTCAAGAAGCAGAGTCTGAACCTGAAGAAGCCAAACCTGATAAAACGGTTGAGGAAGAAGCCACTAAAGAAGAAACTAAAAAAGAAGACACTTCAGAAAAGGTATTAACTCAGGAAGCAGAAGACGCCATAAAAATTAAAAAAGCAAAAGAAGCTAAGGAATCAAAAGCAGCAAAAGCCAAAGCAGATGCCAAAGCGGAAGCACAACGAAAAGCGAATGCAAAAGCTGCAGCCGAAGCAAAAAAGAAAAAAGAAGAAGCCGATAAGAAGAAGAAGTTAGATGAAATGATGGGTGGATTGAATAATTCTAAAGGAGATTCTTCAGGAAGTGAAGGCGATGATGACAAAGCAGGAGATAAGGGGCAATTAAATGGAAACCCTTATGCGACTAGTTATTTTGGAGATCCTGGAACAGGAAGTGGAGGCGTAGGTTTTGGATTAAACGGCAGAGGGAAACCATCTAAAGATGTTTTTAAACAAGATTGTAATGAGTCTGGATTAGTTGTAGTTCGTATAGAAGTTGATAGAAATGGACGAGTTATTAAAGCTGAACCTGGAGTGAAAGGAACGAACAATACTGCAGCTTGTTTATTAGAACCTGCTAAGAAAATCGCATTATCTCATAAATGGAAAGCAGATGATAAAGCACCTGCACGTCAAGTAGGTTTTGTTAGTGTAAACTTTAAACTAGGTCAATAAAACGTGACTTATAATGCCACTATAAATTGGTTGTTTTCTCAATTACCAATGTATCAAAATCAAGGTAAATCTGCTTATAAGGTAGATTTATCAAATACAATTTTATTAGCCAATCATCTTAAAAATCCTGAAAGTAAATTTAAATCAATACATGTCGCAGGAACCAATGGAAAAGGTTCTACCAGTCACATGTTGGCTTCCGTTTTACAAGAAGCTGGTTATAAAGTAGGATTATATACTTCCCCACATTTAAAAGACTTTAGAGAGCGTATTAAAATTAATGGAGACGTCATCTCTAAACAAGCAGTTATTGGTTTTGTAAAGCGTAATAAATCTTTTTTTGAAACCAATAAGTTGTCTTTTTTCGAAATGACTGTAGGTTTGGCATTTGATGTTTTTGCAAAACAGAACGTAGATATAGCTATTATTGAAGTTGGACTAGGCGGACGTTTAGATTCAACTAACATTATTACTCCAGAAGTTTCAGTAATTACTAATATAGGATTAGATCATACACAGTTCTTAGGTAATACCATTAAAGAGATTGCTATAGAGAAGGGCGGAATTATAAAAGAATCTGTTCCGGTAATTATAGGAGAGACTCAGCTTGAATCCAAGAGTGTCTTTCAAAAATTAGCTAAAGAAAGAAATGCAAAAATTAGTTTTGCAGATCAGGAACAAAATTCAGTTTATAAAACAGACCTACTAGGTGATTATCAAATAAAAAACATTAAAACAGTAATTCAAGTCATTCAAGAAATGCGCCTTAAAGGTTTTAAGATTCCTTTAGAAAGTATAAAAAAAGGATTTTTAAATGTGGTTAAAAATACAGGGCTTTTAGGTCGATGGCAACTACTTAATGAAAATCCTAAAGTAATTTGTGATACGGCGCATAATAGAGAAGGACTCATGCTAACAATGCAACAGTTAAAAAATGAAGATTATGAATCGTTACATATCGTTTTTGGAGTTGTAAGTGATAAAAATTTAAATACAATAATTGATTTATTACCTAAAAAAGCAACATATTTTTTGTGTAAACCTAACATTTCTCGTGGTATGGATGTAGAGAAATTAAAAGTAGAGTTTGAAAAACAAAAATTAAAATACAGTATATATAATTCTGTAAATGAAGCCTATAAGATGGCTTTTAAGAGCATGAGAAAGAAGGATATAATGTATATTGGAGGTAGTACTTTTGTTGTTGCAGAAATAATTTAATTTTTTTTTCAAAAAAGCTTTTGCAAAATCAAAAACTACTCTATATTTGCAGTCCTAATAATAGGGCGCGTAGCTCAGTTGGTTCAGAGCACTTGGTTTACACCCAAGGGGTCAGGGGTTCGAATCCCTTCGCGCCCACACAGCAAAAAGACTTCCCTACTGGAGGTCTTTTTGCTTATGTGTTAACCTTTTTCATTTTGTTATGATGAATAAAAAAAATAATTTCTTTTCTACAGGAAAAACAGAATTAATAAAGCAGTTTTTAATTCTACTTTTAGTTTTTACACCTATGTTAATTAGTGCTCAAGATAACTCCATAGGAATCACAGGAGGTTATACAACTAATGGTTTTGGAGTTCAGGCTTCTTTTAATTTAGCTATTAATGATAATAGTTATATTCAATTTGGAGGTTATTTTTCTAAAGCAGAAGATAATGCAGGAGATTTAGTTATTCCTTATAATGATGCGACTTTTAATGTTGGTTATTTTCATAATGTAATTTCTAGCCTTGAAGGTAAATTCAATATTGCTATTGGAGCAGGTCCTATAGTTGGCTATGAGATTGTAAATAATGGAAAGTCTGAGTTTAGTTCTGGAGCTGAAATTGATGGTGAAAATCAAATTATTTATGGAGCATATGCGGGATTAGATATGAGAATATACATATCAGATAAAATTTCTATTGCTGTAATTGTAAATCAATATTATCATGAAGGGAGTGACTTAGGTCGTTTAGCGATTTATTCAGGACTTGGATTTAGATATCATATATTTTAAAGTAATTAATTATGAAAAATTTATATAAATTATTAGTAATCATAGGTTTTGTATCCTTAAGTTTTACTAGTTGTGAGAAAGATATAGTCGTAATCGATGCATTTAATTTTGAAATTGAAGAGATTCATCAAGAGATAACGACTATTAATTACCCTCAAGAGACTAAATTGTCTATACTTGCTGAAAAGCCATTGGCTAGCGATAATTATTTCTTTAGTTACATTATGTTAGAAGGTCAAGGAGCATTTATTATAGACGGGAGTCCAGTTTCTCAAAATGAGCATATAGAAATAGAAAGCCCTGAGCTTGAATTTAATATGAATTTCGTAAGTAGTTCATTGGGTATAAAAAAAGTAAGAATAGAAATTAATAATAATGGAAAAGTAATTAAGGAAATAGATCTTGTATACGATGTTAGGCATAATCCTTATTCATTAACAATGACCTCTCCAGTAACTGATTATACTGAAAACCAGGTTATCCCTATTAAAGTGAATTTGCAAAATGTTGGAGTAGACAATAATGTCGTTTATAAACGTGCTTTTTTCTTATTAGAAGGTGAGGGAGTATTAACAGGAGAAGGTCAAACAGATCCAACTCCTTTAGAACAATTTCTTCCTATAGAAGAAGGAGAAACGAATTATAGTTTAGAAATGTCTACACTAGGTACGGCTAGGTTTTTAGTGAGAACTATAGATAGTAATGGTCAAGTTAAAGAGGCCATTTTAGAATTTAATGGAATTTCTCAAGATTTAACATTTACAGTGGTTACCAATCCTAGCAATTTGTTTGTGAATTCTGATTTTGCATTTGAGTTTTCTATACCAGTAATACCTGGGGTTTCTGGAAATAAAATGAGTTATGTTATAGATACTGGTGATCTTGAAATAGAATTTGGTGGTGCATTGATAGCGCAAAATGAGCAGGTCGATGTTCCAGATTCTGGGAATTTTTCGTGGTCAGGCTTAAGTAATATTGAGCAAGATTTAACAATAACATTCACTTTAGAAAGTGGAGGTGATCAAATATCTAGAGATTTGGTATTATCATTTCAAGCAAGAGCTTTTAATTTGGAGATGATTCCTGATTCTATTGACGCTTCTGTTAATGAAGCCATAAATATCACAGGTACAATCTCTCAAAGTAGTACGCCAGGTGGAAATCATTTTATAACAGTAACATCAGATAAACTAGGGGAAATAACACATAATGGGGCTGTTGTTACTCTTGGAACTGCTTTTCCGGTAACTCTTGATAGTAATTTAAGATTTACGATGACTTATAAAGGTCTTGAGCCTGGTGAACACGAATTAAATTTTATAGCTGTTAATGCGATAGGTGAATCGTCTAACGTTGAAACGTTTAAAATGAATTTCACACCTTAAAAGTGATATCTTATGTGCCTAAAAATTATTTAATGCTAGTCTATATTCGGTATAAAAAGCGTTTAAGTTTTTAAACTTGATTATAACTTTGTCTTTTTAAAGTATTTATATACGTCTTATCTATTTTTTTTCAATTAGAGGTTAATTTAAACAATATTTGTATGAAATTATTTCGCTATATGTTTTATATCAGCTATTAACTAAAATTCATAATTAAAAGATTATTAGGCAATTACTCTGCTTTGGATAAGTGTTTTTACTTATTTGTCCGAAGAATATAATTGCATTTTTTATGTATTAAATATTACATGGTATGGGATATTATAATAATTAAAAGTTTTTAACCAAATCAAAAACAAAAGTCAATGAAGCATTTTTTTATCTGCTTTTTAATCATTTTACCATTTTTAGCAAAAGCTCAGGATGATTCGATAGGAATATCGGTAGGATATACAACAAACGGTATCGGCGTATTATTAAGTTATAATAAGTCTATTAATGATAATAGTTATATTCAAGTAGGAGGTTATTATTCAATAGCAGAAGATCAATCCAATGATAATGTTAAGGTGCCTTATAATGATATGAGCCTTAACATTGGTTATTTCCATAATATCATAACTAGTTTAGAACGAGAATTTCATTTTGCGATAGGCGGAGGTGGTATAGCTGGTTATGAAATTATTAATGGTGGAAACTCTGAAATAAGAGAGGGCATAATTGTAGATGGTGAAAATCAATTTATTTATGGCGCATTTGTAGGTTTAGAAGCTGGCTATTATTTCTCAGATCATTTTTCAGTTTCCGCAACTGTTAATGAATATTATCACATAGGTAGTGATTTAGGAAAGGCTGTGTTTTATGGCGGTTTAGGAGTTAAATATCATATTTTTTAAAAACAGATTATGAAGAATTTATATAAAATATTATCATTAGTTTTAGTATTAGTGATCACATTTGTGAGTTGTGAAAAAGAGGCGATAATTATTAACGCATTTGAATTTGAAATCTCAGAAGCGCATGAAGAATCTGCAACTATTAACTATCCGCAGTTAACAGCAGTAAATATTATTTCTGATAGCGAATTTGCAGCTGGCGACTATTATTTTAGTTATGAAATACTAGAAGGAACTGGTAAATTCATTGTTAATGGTAATGATTTAGAGGAAAATACAGAAAATAAACTCTCTGAAGCGACTTCAAGTGTCTTTTTTGTAGGCAGTACATTAGGAATTAATAAAGTACGTATATCTGTAAATAATAGTGGAGAAGTTGTTAAAAAATTAGAACTTATTTATGATGTAAAGCACAATCCTTATGTGTTGGAAATGACATCTACGGTTACAGAATATAATGTAGACGAGTTTGTACCGGTAAAGGTGAATTTATTAAATACAGGTATAGATCAATCCGTAACTTATAAGCGTACTTTTTTCTTATTAGAAGGAGAAGGTGAATTATATACTGAGGATGAAACCGTAGTAATTCCATTAGAAGAAGAATTACCTATTAATGTAGGGGAAACGAATTATAATCTTAAGTTTTCTACATTTACAGAAGCCAAGTTTTTAATTAAAACTGAAGATAGCAATGGGCAAATAAAAGAAGCTACACTTGTTTTTAATGGGCTAAAACCTGGTTTAGATTTCACAGTAGCTTTTAATCCGAGTACAATATTTGAAAATCAGGATTTTAATTTTGATTTTGTAATACCTGAAGTTGATGGATTAGGAGGACAAAATACCATGCGTTATGTTATAAATGAAGGAGACGTAATTGTAACAGATATTGATGACTCTGCAATAATTGAAGACACACCTAAAGAGGTATCACTTTTTGGGAATTTTTCTTGGAAAGGAAAAGTGAGTACTGCTCAAAATATAGAAATAACATTTATCTTAGAAAATAGTGAAGCTATACCTTCTCTAGTTTCTAAAACTATTTCAATAGAAGTTGTTTCTGGAGATTTTAGTTTCTCTGTAACACCTAATGATACTGGGGGCTTAGTAAATTCACCAATAAATTTAATCGCACAAATTTCTGAAAACGGAACATCTGGCGCGCCTTACAAGTTATCTTATTCTTCAGATAAATCAGGCGTACTAGATTATAACGGCATATTATATACCACAGATACAGATATAGAAAATGTTGGAGTACCAAATTTAACCTTTCCTTTAGTTTATAGAGGACTTGAAGATGGAATTCATACATTAACTTTTACCCTTTTTAATAGCTTTGGAATATTAGTAAATACACAAATAATAACAATATCCCTAACAACTTCTACAGGAGGTTTTACTTTTGATGCAGAAAAAGATACTGCTGTTGGAACAACTGCTTTTAGAGGAGATTGTAGTGAAATTAATTTTGTGATAAATGGTCCAGTAAATGAGGAATATTCTGTTTCTTTTGCTGCTGGTGTAGCGGGTAAGTTTGTATATGGTCCAAATGCTATTGAATATGGTCCTGGCGAACCATTTATTCTATCTGATAGTGATTTTTCCGGTTGTTTTAGAGGAGAAGCATTAGGAGAAGCAAATTTAATATTTACAGTGGTATCCAATGGCGTTACACTTGCTGATAGTACACCTGTAATAATCGAGATTATTGATAAAGCAGCTATAAGTGTAGAACAACCAGACCCTAGTGATTTTCCTGTAAATACGGCGGTAGATTTAAATACGATTATTAATGAAAATGTAGCGTCTGGTTCTCCTTATAAAATTAAATTCGAATCTAATAGTGATGGGTTTATAACCTATAATGGAATCGTTTATACTTCTGGAGAAAAAATAGAAGGAATTACAGATGTTAATGTTACTTTTCCACTGTTTTATACTGGTACAACAATTGGTGAACATGAGTTAATATTTACATTAGAAGATGATTTAGGCGAAGTATTTAATACTGAAACTATAGTGCTTAATTTTACAGAAGCAGATCCAGTAGATTTTACATTTAATGCTACAGCTGATACTACACAAGATAACACTCCAGATAATACAGTAATAATAAATACCTGTACACCAATTAATCTTGATTTAACAGGTCCTGTTAATGGAGAATATCGATTAAAATGGGCAGCGGCAGTTTCTGGTTTTTTTACATATGAAGGTGTAGATTATAATGAGGCCGATTTAGGGCTAGGAATTTTAATTGATATTAATAATATTGATGCAAATGCTTGCTTCACTGCAACGTCATCTGGAGTTTCAGAATTAAAATTAAGTGTGACTTACCAAAGTGATACTAAATTTAAATTATTTGATTTTGAGGTTTTAAGACCTGCAGAATTAGTGACACCATTTAGCGAAACAGATGGAGAAGTAGGGAATGATGTAGGTTTAGTTATGTCTATTTTAGAAACCCCAGCAGGTTCTAATGCAGGGCCATATAAAGTTAAATTTGAAACTGATAAAAATGGAAAGCTCTTATATCTTGGAGACAATACAAATAATGATTCTGGGGCTATTATAACTTTAAATGCTGAAGATCAAATTGATTTAGGATTTATTTTTGCATACAACGTATTCGAAGCTGGTCTTCATACATTAACCTTTACTTTAATTGGACCTGGAGATGTTGAATATGATACAAAAACGATAAAGATCAATTATTCTTCAGATCCAGCGGCAGAACTTATTGTGCCTACAGGACCACTTACTGTAGATAATGTAGGAGGGAGTATTGATTTAGATTTATCTATTCTTGAAAGTACGCCTAATTCAGGGCCATATGGTATCAAGTTTGTTTCAGATATGGCGTCTTCTATAATATACGGGCCTAATGTTTATAATAATGAAGGTAATATAGAATTAAACGCAGATGATCAAATTGATTTAGAATTTACGTTTAAATATTTTGGCGATTTAGAATCGGGAAGGCATAAAGTAAATTTTACATTGCTTGATGATTCAGAAATGCCAATAGGCGAAGTGAAAACAATCTTTATTGATTTTATTACAACTAATAATTATACGTTTAATGCAGAAACTGTAACAACTAATCAAACTACAGCAATTATAAATGCATGTACAGATATTAAATTTGGTTTTGAAGGCAGTGATCCTTCAGATTTATTTCAATTGAAATGGAATACTATTGGTCAAGGTACTTTTCGCTTAGAGGGCAACCCAGACAACATGCCAGCAGATACATTTGTAGATGTTAATCCTATAGATTTAATAGGGTGTTTTACAGGGACACAATTAGGGGAATCTAATTTAACATTCACAGTAAGAAGAACAGGTGAAACAGAAGAGCAATCCAGTATTGTCCAATTATTGATTATTGATGGTAATATAAGTTTCGATGTTAAAACTTCTAATAACACAGATGAAATAACGGTTGATGCTGGTTCCCCTACCTCATTAAATGCCATAATTACAGAAAATGGAACTAGTCAAGGGCCTTATAAAATCTTAATTGACGATAATGGTATTGAAGAAAACACTATTTTCTTGGCAGGAGTTTCATTAGGGACGTTACCAGTCGAAATTGATGTAGACCCAACAGTTTTAAATCCTTTTTATTCTTATATTTCAATAGAAGGAGGAGCAAATGTTTTAGATTTTAAGTTGCTAAATGATATAGGTGAGGTTATTGGAGATAAACAAGTAACCGTAAATGTTAATACACCAGAGTTTAATCTTACAGCGGTAAGCCCAAGTACAGTATTTATAAATGAACAAGCTCAGGTTAACATTAATTTAAATAATGGCTCTGATGCAGTACTTTACAGGGCCAAATGGAATAGTGCTAAATTAAGTGAATGCTCTATAGTTACTATAGGCGATGTTCCTAAAAACGAAGAGTTTATTTTCTTTGGAAATGAGTTTGAAGCATTATACAAAGGTTTAGAATTAGGAGTTACAGAGTTGGAGTTTACAGTATCTGATGGTAATTTCACTGAAACAATCGATATTGATTTAACAATAATAGATAAACCGACACTATCTTTAGAGAATATATCCGTTATAGATTTTCCTGTTGTTAATGATGAACTAACCTTTAGAACACGTATTATTGAAGCAGGGGATAGTGCAGCTCCATATAGTTTAAAAATAGAGTCAGATAATAATGGAAATATAATATATAATGGTGCACCATTTGGAACCAGTCATACAATTAACGACATTTCTAATTTAGATTTTAATGTTAATTACGTGGGGCTGGCAGAAGGCGAACACAATTTAAAATTTACATTAATTAAAGAAGGTGCTGAATTAGATGTAAAAACAATAAGTGTTACGTATGCATTAGCAGGGTTTCAATATGATCTAAGTACAGATCCAGAAGGTCCAATTAGCAAAGCATTTGGTGAAGAAGTTAATTTTAATTTAATTTATGACACAAATTCGACTCAGAATTTAAATGCTAAATTATCCTATTCAATAGTAAATTCAATTGGTATTCCAAGTGGGGGAATTGTTAATCAGTTAACTAATACATCATTACCTCAAGATTATGATTTAGGGACTGGTAGCACTATTCCATTAAGGCTTAGTTATACAAGGCCAGAAACTTTTACCATTACATGGAATTACACAAATGATTTAGGTTTTAGTGATACTTATACCACTACTATTACAATAGAAGAACCAGTCGATTATAGTTTTAATGCAATTGGTAGCTTAACGAATCAATATAATGGATACCCAACAAATATTGATCTCATTATAAATGGACCAAATAACTTACAGTATAGAGGAGTATTTTCAGATGCTTTATCTGGACAAATATCTATTGATGGTGTTTTTTATAATGCAGGTGATGAATTTATTTTGTCGGCAGGAACTAAAACAGTTGAATATATTGGAAATAGATTAGGTGATTCAGGCCTCAAGTTTGTGGTTCAAGTAGATGGAGGTCAGCAAAAAGAGGCAGAAATAGATTTAACTATTGAAGAGTTCTCATCTAATTTAAATATTTTTCCTGATACCTCTAATACTACTACAGTGGGAAACCCAATAACATTATTTGTTTCATATGATCAAACAATCGAAACAAATGTTGGTGCGAAGTTATCCTATTCTATTGTATCGCCAGTAGGAGGAGATATTGCAGAACTTCGTAGAGAAGATGATGGTATGATATTAGATTCGCCATCTAGTTTAGATATAAATTCAATTATGGAGTTATCTATGTCTAATTTATCCAAGGGGGAATATGTTATAAACTGGACTTACGAAAATTTAATTAGTTCGGTTGAGACTTACTCAACTACTATTGTTGTTGAAGAACCTTTCGATTTTGATTTCGATTTAACTGAAACACCTCCACTTATAGCACTTAAAGATACTAATATACCTATTAAGCTTAAAATTGATGGTCCTAGTAATGTGGAATATAAAATGAAATGGGAAGCGGCAGTAGCAGGAAGCTTTTTATATGATCTTGTTGCTTATAATACTGGAGAAACATTTACAGTTCCTACTGGAGATTTTGTCGGTTTCTTTAAAGGTCTTGCTCCTGGTGTTTCTAATTTAAAACTTTCTGTAGAAGCTCAAGGAGTAGTTAAAACAATAGACATAAATCTAACTATTGAAGAGTTTAGTTTTATGTTAGATATTCCAGATGAAATTATAGTTTTTGGAGATGCTAGTCCTGTTAATTTTGTGATTAATTATAATCCTTCAAGTACCGATAATGTTTCTGCAAGGTTGTCTTATACAATCCCGTCAAGAACTAGAATAGTTAGACGAGATAACAATGACACATTAGATAATCCGTATGAATTACCTTCTGGAGATACTGATTTGTTTTTTGAATCTGTAAGTACGGAAAACGAACAAATTACATGGGTATATGAAAATAATATAGGTATGACTCAGACGTACATAACCAATGTTGTTTTTCAAAATAGGATCGATTTTAAGTTAAGTACTAATTCTATTAATACAGATGTAACTACTAATGTTGATTTTAGTGCTTCAATTATAGAAAATGGAGCGAGTTTGGCGCCGTATAGGTTAGATGTTAGATCTCTCACGCCAAACAAAAGCTCTATTTTTTATTTTAATGGTAGTTCAGAGGATTTACCAAATAGTTTCAATGGAATAACCGATTTGTCATTACCATTTTCTTATGACGCTGTAGAAGGAGGTCTCCATTCTTTAGTATTTAGATTATTTGGAAGTGATGGTACTCCAATTGGAGAGGAGCAAACTATAGAAATGAATATTTCTACTTTTCCATATACATTTGAAGCTGTGCGTTTATCTCCTCAGACTCTATTGGTTGGTGAAACAGCCCAAGTAGAATTAGATATAGTTGGAGATGTTACTTTTTCAGTAGCATATAAAACTAAATGGTCTGCATCAATTGATGGCGATTTTATTAAACAATCCTCTGGAGATGTTGTTATGGAAGGAGAAGAATTTATTTTAGCAGATGGTAACTCCGTTATGGAGTTTACTGGAAATTCTCCAGGAGTATCCAATTTAACATTTACCATTACAGATGGTAATGTAACAAAAACAGCTACTGTCGATTTAAAGTTTGTAAATAGTTTTCTAGAGATTATACCGCAAGGAAATACTACAGCAAACGTTGGTGAAAAAATCCCTTTGCAAGCTAAAGTAAATGGAGATTATTCTAATGGGACCATATATAGGTTGACAGTGATTTCTGATAAAATTGGAGAATTTTATTATAATGGTATCCTTCAAAGACTTCCTTTTAGAATTGAAAATATAATGGACGTGGCAAGCTCTGATATTACATTTGAATATGCTGGTCTTGATCTAGGAGAGCATGAACTAACATTCAGTTTAACAAATAATTTAGGAGTAGAGGTTGCTAATGAAAAACAGATATTGAATTACAACGCAACAACAGATTATGGATTATCTATTATTGCACCACCTGGTGGAGGTCAAGTTAATCAAGCAATACCGTTGCTTGTCAGTATAGATGAAGGTCCAAATCCAAGTTCTGGACCATATACAATTGAATTTAATTCATTAAGTTTCGGTGCAACGATTAAGTATGAGGGAGTGACTTATACAAATGGAAGTGAAATCCCTATTGTGCCTAATCAAGTGATTACAGAGTTTGAGTTTTTTGGATCAGATAGTGGTCTCTATAGAATCTCATTTATATTAAAAGATCGTTTAGGAGAAGAATTAGCTAGAGAATTAGTTACAATAGAAGTATTTGATTAAATAATTTCCAAAATACGCTCCAGAGCCATGCCTCTGGAGCCTTTTATCAATATCGTAGAATTAGTAATGAGTTGAATACTGTTTTCTAAATCATTAAACGTTTTATAAATTACAACTTTTTCTAAATTAGATGTTATAGCGCTAAAATTTTCACCCACTAATATAATTTTATTAATATCTAAAGAGACAGCATAATTAGCGATATTTTGGTGTTCTATTCTTGTATCTTTTCCCAATTCAAACATGTCTCCTAAAATAGCAATTTTATGTTTTCGTTTTAGTTTATGAAGGTTTATTAAGGCTGCTTCCATACTCGTTGGATTAGCATTGTAGGCATCTAATATTATTTCATTAGTCTTTTTTTTAATTATTTGTGACCTATTATTAGCAGGAATATAATTTTCTATTGCTAATTTTATTTTAGACTGTTCAACTTTAAAATAGGAAGCGATGCATATTGCTGCTGCAATATTATTATAGTTATAACTTCCAATTAAATGACTTGATATTATTACGTTATTAAAAGAAACTTTTACAAAAGGTTGATTATCTGTGTTATAAATAGGAGTATTTACTCCTTTAAGACCAAAAGAGTAGCTATTAGCATTAATAGATTGTTTTGCTTGTAACTTATCCTCATTATTTATAAATAGTAGTCCATCATTCTCATTAATATAATTATAAAGCTCTGATTTTCCTTTAATAACACCTTCTAGACTTCCAAACCCTTCTAAATGGGCTTTACCAAAATTTGTAATATAACCAAAACTTGGCTTTGCAATAGTGCATAAAAAATGAATTTCATTTAAATGATTTGCTCCCATTTCAACAATGCCAATTTCTGTTTCTTTAGTCATAGAGAGCAAAGTTAATGGAACTCCTATATGGTTATTTAAATTACCTAAAGTAGCTGTGGTTTTATACTTTTGAGATAATACAGCATTAATGAGTTCTTTAGTTGTTGTTTTTCCATTACTACCTGTTAATGCAATAATAGGGATCTTTAAATAATCGCGATGAAAACGCGCTAAATCTTGTAACGCTATAAGCGCATCATCTACGAGTATCATTTGATCTGATGTCTTATATTTTATTTCATCGATAACAGCAAATTTGGCGCCTTGCTTTATTGCTTTTTCAGCGAATAAATTGGCGTTAAACTGATCTCCTTTTAAAGCGAAAAAAAGATCGTTTTTAGTTATTCTCCTAGTATCTGTAGAAATTTTATTACACTCTAAAAATAGAGCATGCAGGTTTTTAATTGTCATGAAATAAAAGTATAAAAAAAGTCCTAACAACTAGTGTTAGGACTTGTAATTTTATTTATAAAAATATTTAGTCACTTTTTTTCTTGTTACCACCTTTAGACTTAGAACCTACTCTAGACATTGCGCATCTAAATCCAATATAATCAGTAGCTCTGTTTTGAGAATAGTAACGTCTTTGTGCTGGATCTAACCAGTACTCTCTATCTTTCCAGGATCCTCCTTTAAAAACTCTTACTTCATCATTAATTAATGAAGTTCTTTTTCCAGATTTATCCCATTCTCTAATTAAATTACCCATAGAATCCATTTCTACATTGTGTTTAGGCGAGTTGTACATTTTACCAGTTACAGATTCTTCTTCAGCTCCTTCTTCTACTTCATCATCAAATGCATCTGCAAAGTGACGAGAAGAACGTTTATCTCCATCTCTAAAGTTTCTATTATCACTAGTACTAAAGTTAGTTCTTAAATAAGTTTCGTTTTCATCTACAGGAACAGTAGCAATTTCACCAGGTAAATCTCTAGCAATTACTTTTCCATTTGGAAGAGTATCGTAAACAATATCATCTGTTGTTACAATTTTTACTGTACCATCATCATTAATTGCATTCTTAGTATATACATTTCCACGGTAATAGTTAAAATCATTAAATTCATCATCAACGATAGGTCTGTAAACATCAGCTACCCATTCTGCAACATTACCAGCCATGTCGTATAAACCAAAAGAGTTAGGTTCATAAGATTTAACTCTGTTTGTAATATCAGCACCATCATCAGACCATCCAGCAATACCGCCATAATCACCCTTACCTTGCTTAAAATTTGCTAATTGATCTCCACGAACTTTACGTTTTCCTGATCGTGTGTATTGACCATCCCAAGGATATTTTTTTCTACCTCTATATACATTATAACTTCTAATTTCAGATAAACCTAAAGCTGCATATTCCCATTCTGTTTCTGTTGGTAGTCTATAATTTGGAGAAATGATACCTGTTTCACGTCTAGCAAAAACATTAGTTTCATTACCTTCAGCATCTACTGTTGGTTTAACTTTTCCGCCTTTTATGATCTCTTCATTTCCACCAAATGTTTCAGTTGGAGAGTTAATATAAGTAGCAGTATTAAAATTAGCATCAGAAGTTGCTTCTAATTGAGAACCTTGTTTAAGGTATCCTCCTTTTTGTAAGTACATCTCATTTACACGGTCTGTTCTCCAATTTGCAAATTCTACAGCCTGGATCCAACTAACACCAACTACAGGATATTCACCATAACCTGGATGACGTAAGTAATTCTCTGTCATTACTTCATTGTATCCTAAACGATTCCTCCATACTAATGTATCAGGGATAACGCCATTGTATATTAATCTAAAATCTTCTTCAGATGGTGGATAAGTTCTTTTAATCCAATCTAAGTATTCTAGATACATTTTATTAGTAACCTCTGTTTCGTCCATGTAGAAAGATTGAACGTGCTGTTGATTAGGAGTGTTATTCCAATCATGCATCACATCATCTTGAACTTTACCTTTAGTAAAAGTTCCTCCTTCGACAAAAGTCATCCCAGGAGGAGTCTCTTGCTCTTTAAATTTTGTATTGTA
Source organism: uncultured Flavobacteriaceae bacterium (assembly GCA_937959395.1). Lineage (GTDB taxonomy): Bacteria > Bacteroidota > Bacteroidia > Flavobacteriales > Flavobacteriaceae > JAHDGB01. The sequence continues at coordinate 26,686 of CALGLR010000016.1, forward strand.
CTGGAAACCACCATCTTTAGAGTTGATGTCCCATCCTGTTGCCCTAGAAGTGTTTGAATCACCCTTTTTACAACCAACCAAGGTTAACGAAATTGCTACTGCTAGCAAAACCCTTGATAATAATACTTTTTTCATATTCATGCGTTTAAGTAAGCTAATATTATTTTTTTTGGAGTCGCAATATAAGAATTCTACCCAACTTTACAAGTAATTTTGCAAGTTTTGAATAAAAAAATATGCATTTCATCCGTTTTATTTACTTTACATCGACACTTCTTTGGTTAGAATCGCTGTTTACAAAATGTATAACGTGTGATTTTTAAATTTATTATCGTAATTTTGAAAGGTTTTGATTAAATTATCGAATTAACTAATAATAACATTTAACTAATGACGTTATTTAACTAATGAAAAAGATATTATTAGCCTTAGCAATAACAACCAGTGGTCTACTTTTTTCGCAACAAAAAAAAGTGAGTGTAAACTGGGATGGCCAAAAAACAATAGCTACAGATAGTAAACAATTTATTATTCCGTCATTTACACCAGTTGAAAACTATGTATATAGTTTTGATAAAGGTTTAGAGTATGTCGAACAATGGGAAACCACTAATTTAATAAAGGAAAGTTCTGCCTCGATTACTAACGTTGTTTATTCAGCTATATCAAAAAAGGATTTAAGAGATATTGATATTTCTAAAATCCCTTCGGAGTTAAATTTTAGTTTAAAGAATTCTCAAGCAAGAAATAAGCATTATGGTTTTTTATCGGTTTCTGCGATAATAAAAGAAGGAAATACATATAAGAAATTAGAATCGTTTACAGTAAACTATGAGAACTCCAATATAGGAATCAATAGAAGACCTCGTCGTAACATTGTAAATTCAGTTTTAAGTTCGGGTTCTTGGTATAAATTTACTATAGACCGCTCTGGAGTCTTTAAGTTATCTAAACAATTTTTGAATGATCTAGGAATAGATACAGATGGATTAGATCCTAAAACGATACGAATCTTTGGTAATGGCGGGCATATTCTACCCTACGCTAATGCGATAGAGGTTCCTATAGATCCTACAGAAAATGCAATTAAAGTAGTAGGAGAAGCCGATGGCGTTTTTAATGATGGCGATTATGTTTTATTTTATGGAGAAGGACCTAATGGTTTTGACGAAGTGAGTAATACTAATATTAATTTATATACAACAATTACTCATTACTATATAAATATAAACGAAGCTCAAGGAAAACGAATAGGAGAATTTGTAGAGCCAACAGGAGCAGCTACTCTTAATATTAATACTTTTCAAGATTACCGTTACCATGAGGTAGATGAGGAGAATTTAAAATTTGTTGGAAGACGCTGGTTTGGAGATCGGTTTGATACAGAGGTATCTAAAGTCTTTCAGTTTGCTTTTCCAAATTTAGTAACGACAACACCAATAGATCTTAAAATAGTAGCTGCATCGAGTTCTACTGCAAGCTCAAGAATGCGGGTGCGATTAAATAATACTGAAATCACGAGTATTAATATTCCAGGAGGAGCTAGTCCAGAAGGAAGTTTTACAGGACCAGTTATTTCAGCATCCGATAATGTGACTCTTAATTTAGATTATGATAAATTGGGAGTGCCAAGTGCAATAGGTTATCTTGATTATATCGCTTTAGAAGCTACGAGAGGATTAAGTTATGCAGGAAATCAATTTCAATTTTATAATAATGAAGCGACAACATCTATAGGAATAGGAGAGTATACGTTTTCTAATGCTTCGCAAGTAAGTGAAATATGGGATATAAGTGATAAATATAATGCAAGCTCTATTGAAAATACGGCAGGCTCATCAATTGTATTTAAAAGCTCTTTAGGTGCATTAAAAACATTTATAACGGTAACTGAAGCCGATTTTTATGAGCCAACAATTCCATCATCAAGTGTTGTAGGGAATCAAAATATAAAAGGAACTGTTTTTCAAAATGATAAAGGCGATTTCCAGGATGTGGATTATTTAATGCTAACCCCTGCAACTCATTTAGCCCAGGCTGAGCGTTTAGCGGCGATAAATAGAGTTAAATATAATCTTAACGTAAAAGTATATACAATAGAATCTATTTATTCCGAATTTAATACGGGTAATGACGATATTTCTGCAATACGAAACTTTGTTCGTTATGTTTATAACAATGCTAGTACTGATGATAATAGAGTGAAGTATTTATGTTTGTTTGGCGATAATAGTTTTGATTATAAAGAAGGAAGAATAAGAGGAACAACTAATAAATATTATTTTCCGACATGGAATGCCTATAGTAGTTTTGATTTAACAAGTTCTTATGTGTCTGATGACTTTTTTGGAATTATGGACCCAAATGAAGGAGATTTAAATGTTTCAGATAAATTAGATATCGCAGTAGGACGTATTTTGGCCGATTCGCCTTTGCGAGCAAAACAAATGGTAGATAAGATAGAGCGTTATTACAGTAAAGAAGCTTTAGGAAGCTGGCGAAATAATTTTTTAGTAATATCTGATGATGTCGATGAGGCTTGGGAGAAATTAATACAGGAAACAACAGATATTATAGGTGATACTGTAGAAGATGAGAGACCTTTTGTAAATGTAATTAAAATACACGCAGATTCTTACCAACAAGAATCTTCTGCAGGAGGCGATCGTTATCCAGAAGTTACAGATGCAATTAATAATGCAATTGAAAATGGAGCATTGGTTGTTAACTATTTTGGACATGGAGGAGAAGATGGTTTTGCAGGAGAGCGTATTTTTCGTAACCCAGATGCAATAGCGTTGCGTAATGTGTGTAGAATGAGTTGTATTGTTACTGTAACTTGTGAATATAGTAGATTTGACAATCCGTTAAGAGTTACTGGTGGAGAGTTAGTGTATTGGAATCCAGATGGTGGTGCCATTGGTCTAATCACAACAACACGTCAGATCTTTGTAAATGTTGGAGTTACTTTTAATAAAACAATAAGTGAGTATTTATTTTCATATAATGATGATGATCCTTTTGGGGAGTTTGAATACCCTACAATGGCTGAGGCTTTACGTTTATCAAAAAACGACCCATCAATAACAAATATTAATCAAAAACGTTTGGTGTTTTTTATTGGAGATCCAGCCATGCAATTAGCAATTCCAGAACCAAATGTGCGTTTAACAAAAATTAATGATGATCCAATAACGGGGCCAACCGATGTATTGGAAGGCTTAAGTTATGCGAAATTAAGTGGAGAAGTAACCGATGAATTAGGGAACGTAATCACAAATTATAATGGTAAAATAGTAACTACTATTTATGATAAAGATATACAAAGAGAAACATTAGCCAATGATGGTGTTCAATTATCAGGAGAACTGATAAAGCTTAATTATAAGACTTTAGGAGAGGTTATTTTTAGAGGTCAAGCTACTGTAACAAATGGGCAATTCGAAATTGATTTTATAGTGCCTAAAGATGTAGGTATTCCTGTAGGAACAGGAAAAGCAAGTTTTTATGCTTTTGATGAAAGTACAATAACAGATAAAACTGGAGCCTCATTAAATACAGTTCAAATTGGTGGTATAAATGAAAATGCTGAAGAGGATAATATAGGCCCAGTGATAAATCTATTCATGAATGATGAAAATTTTGTTTCAGGCGGTATTACAAATGAGTCACCAACACTTTTAGCAAAATTAGAAGATGGTAATGGTATAAATACGGCTAGTGGTATTGGTCATGATATCGTAGCAATAATAGATGGAGATGAGGTAAACCCAATCGTTCTTAATGATTATTATGTTACAGATTTAGATGTATATACCTCAGGAAGTCTAAGTTTTCCGCTCAGAGATTTAGAGCCAGGCTTGCATACACTTACTCTAAAAGCATGGGATGTGTACAATAATTCTTCAACATCAGAGTTACAGTTTATGGTCTTCGATGAAAACGAATCCCTTGTTATAGATAACGTTCTTAATTATCCTAATCCCTTTGTAAATTATACCGAGTTTTGGTTTAACCATAATAGTTCAGAAGTTTTAGATGTCTCTGTACAAATATTTACTATAACTGGTAAATTAGTTAGAACTTTAAATGGACAAACAACTGGTGTAGGAAGTAAATCAACAGCATCAGTATCGAGAGATATTGTTTGGGATGGAAGAGATGATTTTGGAGATAGAATAGGAAAAGGCGTTTATGTATACAAACTAAAAGTGCGTTCTGAAACAACTAATAAAACCGCAGAAAAAATAGAGAAATTGGTTATACTCTAAATAAAAATTATATTTGTTCAAAAAAATAAAATAAAAAGCCAGAACTAAAAGGTTTAATGAACCATAAATAGTATTGGGAAATCATAACCTGACTTCTAAATTAAAAATGACATACAAGCATATGAAATATCAAATCTTAATTGCACTTACTTTACTTCTTTCTCTAACTTTTAATAATACAGTTGAGGCTCAATCAGAAGTAATTACACCATTTCAAGACTCTAGAGTGATTACAACAGGAGTTCCATTTTTATTAATTGCGCCAGATGCTAGAGCAGCGGCTTTAGGAGATATGGGAGTTGCTACCTCGGCAGATGCTTTTTCTCAACAATGGAATTCAGCTAAATATTTAAGATCTACAGCAAAATCGGGAGTTGCAATAAGTTATACGCCATATTTGAGTAAATTAGTTAAAGACATCTTCCTAGGAAATGTGACTTACTTCAATAGATTAAATGAACAAAGTGCAGTAGCAGCAAGTTTTAAATATTTCTCATTAGGAGATATAGAATTTGTACAAGATGAATTTTCTGAAGCATTAATTCAAAGACCAAATGAATTTACCTTTGATGTTTCATACGGATTAAAATTAAGTAACGAATTTTCAATGTCTGTGGCAATGAGGTATTTAAGTTCAGATTTGAAACTTAATATAGCAGATACAGATGCCAAAGCGGCAAGTACTTTTGGAGTAGATATTAGTGGTTTCTATCAAACTGAAGAGAAAGCATTCAATAGCTTTAATGGCCGTTGGAGAGGTGGGTTTGCTATTCAGAACTTAGGACCAAAATTTAAATATGACGAAGGAGGTATTGAAAATTTTCAACCTACGATGTTACGTTTAGGAGGAGGTTTCGATTTTATATTTGATGAGTTTAATAAATTAGCAGTAACCGCAGAGTTAGCTAAGTTATTAGTACCAACACCACCAGTTAGAGGAGAAAGAAGAGTTTTTGATGACCTTAATGGAAACGGAGTATATGATCCAGGAGTAGACAATTCAATTAGTTTAGATAGCGATTATATTATAGAAGGTAAAGAGAATAGAGATGTTAACTTTATCTCTGGTGTTTTTCAATCATTTGGTGATGCACCGGGGGGAGGTAAAGAAGAATTGAAAGAATTTACTGCTGCATTAGGAGCAGAGTACTTATATCAAGATTCATTTGCGTTTAGATTAGGTTATTTTAATGAAGACGAAACTAAAGGAGCTAGAAAGTTCTTTGCTTTAGGAGCAGGGTTTAAATATAATGTTATGAATATAGATTTATCTTATTTATTCTCTGCATCACAAGTGCAAAGCCCATTAGAAAGTACATTGCGTTTCTCTTTGACATTTAATTTAGGAGCAGGAACTTATGAAGAGTTTTAGAAAGTAATTTATATCAATTATAAAAAGACTATTGCATTGCAATAGTTTTTTTGTCTAAGGGTGTTTCGTAAAATGATAGAAGTTACCCGTTATTGTTTATCATGCCAAATGAATTTAAAAAATGATTGTTTTAAATTTGAATTATTTTTTATTCAGATGAAATAAAAAGCCTAAGCATAATCTTAGTTATGTTTCTATTTTATATTGAAATATGAAGGAAAAAGAAACTGGTTTGATAAATTATTTAGATGTTTATTTGGTATTAGAGTAATAGTATAAGTTCAATCAAATACTACAAATGAAAGAAGTAAAAATAGAGACACACCTAAAAGTTTACGATTCTATTAATGATTTACCGCAGAATATTCAAGAGTTAATGACTTTTGCTTCTCAAGCACGTTTAAATGCTTATGCACCATATTCTAAGTTTTTGGTTGGTGCAGCAATTTTACTAGATAATGATGAAGTTGTTACTGGGAATAATCAAGAGAATGCTTGCTACCCTTCTGGGTTATGTGCAGAACGAACAGCAATTTATTATGCGGGTTCAAAATATCCTAAATCTAAAATGCTGAAATTAGCAATAATAGCAGGTTCTCAAGAAGGTCAAACAAATAGACCAATACCGCCATGTGGATCTTGTAGACAAGCAATTCTTGAATATGAAATAAAGCAAGATTCTGATATCGAAATTTATTTTATGGGTACAACGGGGAAAGTCATTCAATCACATTCTTTGTCCAACTTATTCCCTTTAGGATTCGATCGTTCTTTTTTATAGAAGTCGTTTAAATAACTTCTAGCCAACTAAAACGTTTTCGTTAAAAATTAAGTGATTTTAAATCGCATTTAACGAATTTCAGTTTTATAGTTACTAACTAATGTGTTACTTTTGTTATTCGTTTTAAAAGTAATGCGTAAATGCAAAAAGTAACAAAAGAAGTATATTTAAAATGGTATGAGGACATGCTATTTTGGAGGAAGTTTGAAGATAAGCTAGCAGCAGTATATATTCAACAAAAGGTTAGAGGATTTCTACATTTATATAATGGACAGGAAGCAGTACTTGCGGGAGCTTTACATGCAATGGATCTAACTAAGGATAAAATGATCACAGCTTATCGTAATCATGTCCAACCAATAGGAATGGGAGTCGATCCAAAACGAGTAATGGCCGAATTATTTGGAAAAGCAACAGGAACTTCTAAAGGTTTAGGAGGGTCTATGCATATTTTTTCTAAAGAGCATCGTTTTTTTGGAGGACACGGTATTGTTGGAGGACAAATCCCTTTAGGAGCAGGTATTGCGTTTGGAGATAAATATCATGATAAAGACGCCGTTACTATTTGTTGTTTTGGAGATGGAGCGGCAAGACAAGGCTCTTTACATGAAACTTTTAATTTAGCAATGCTTTGGAACTTACCTGTCGTATTCGTTTGTGAAAACAATGGATATGCAATGGGAACCTCTGTAGAAAGAACAGCAAATCATACAGACATCTGGAAGTTAGGTTTAGGATACGAAATGCCTTGCGGACCTGTAGATGGTATGAATCCAGTTAAAGTAGCAGAAGCTTTTGATGAAGCAATTGGAAGAGCTCGTAAAGGAGGAGGACCAACATTTTTAGAAGTTAAAACATATCGATATAGAGGACACTCTATGAGTGATGCACAGCATTACAGAACCAAAGATGAAGTCGAAGAGTATAAAAAACTAGATCCTATAAAACAGGTTAAAGACATTGTTTTAGAGAAAAAATATGCAACAGAAGATGAGCTTAAAGTTATAGATAAGCGTGTTAAGACATTAGTTGCAGAATGCGAGAAATTTGCAGAAGAATCACCATATCCTGAAAAGAATGTGATGTATGATGCAGTATACGAACAAGAAGATTATCCATTCATTCAGCATAAATTGTAAGCTATGGCAGAAGTAATTAATATGCCGCGTTTAAGCGACACCATGGAAGAAGGAACAGTTGCTACGTGGTTAAAAAAAGTAGGAGATAAAATTGAAGAGGGCGATATTTTAGCTGAAATCGAAACAGATAAAGCAACAATGGAGTTTGAATCTTTCAATGAAGGTACTTTACTTCATATTGGTGTTCAAGAAGGAGAAACCACTAAAGTGGATGAACTATTAGCAATAATAGGGGAAAAGGGAGAAGATATATCTAGTATTTTGAAAAAGAGTATTGCAGAAAAAGACAAGTCAGATTCTAAAGAAGAAATAAATAATAAAACGGATCAAGGTGATGCTGTTAGCGAAGCCGGGTCAGTGAGCGAAGCCGAACTGCCAGAAGGAGTTATTGTAGTTACAATGCCTCGTTTAAGTGATACAATGGAAGAAGGCACTGTTGCAACTTGGCTAAAAAAAGTAGGTGAAACGATAGAAGAGGGAGATATTTTGGCTGAGATTGAAACCGATAAGGCTACAATGGAATTCGAATCTTTTAATGAAGGGACACTATTATTTGTGGGATTAAATGAAGGAGATTCAGCAAAGGTTGATGATTTGTTAGCTATTATTGGACCTAAAGGAACAGATGTATCTCATATTGTTAAAAATTTCTCAGCGAATACAAGTAATTCTGTAGAAGAAGCACCTAAACAAACAGAGCAAGTAAAACCTAATCCAGTTTCTAAAAACATAGAGAAACCTCAAGTTACTCCAGTTTCTAATAACACCGGACGTGTATTTGTCTCTCCTTTAGCAAAGAAGATTGCTGAAGAAAAAGGATTTGATGTTTCTCAAATAAAAGGTTCAGGAGAAAACGGGCGTATAATAAAAAGGGACGTTGAGAATTTTGTGCCAGGAAAGGCTGCCGGACAATCTTTAGCTCCAGTAGCAAAATTTATTCCTTCTGGAGAAGAGAATTTTGATGAAGTTAAGCATTCTCAAATGCGAAAAGTAATCGCAAAGCGATTAGGAGAATCTAAATTTTCTGCACCGCATTATTACTTAAATGTAGAATTTGATATGGAGAATGCCATGGCATTTAGATCACAATTTAATTCTATTCCCGATGTAAAAATATCATATAACGATATGATTGTTAAAGCTTGCGCTTTAGCATTACGTCTACATCCACAGGTAAACTCTAGATGGTATGCAGACAAAATGCAGTTAAACAACCACGTACATGTAGGAGTTGCTGTTGCCGTAGAAGATGGCTTAGTTGTGCCAGTAGTTCGTTTTGCAAATGAGCAAACATTACCTCAAATAGGAGCTGCAGTTAAAGATTATGCAGGAAGGGCTAGAAATAGAAAACTAACACCTCAAGAAATGGAAGGTAGTACGTTTACAGTTTCTAATTTAGGAATGTTTGGTATAGAAAGTTTTACTTCTATTATTAATCAACCAAATTCCGCAATATTATCTGTAGGTGCTATTATTCAAAAGCCCGTAGTTAAAAATGGAGAGATTGTAGTTGGTAATACTATGAAGCTAACGCTAGCTTGTGACCATAGAACAGTAGATGGTGCAACAGGATCACAGTTTTTGCAAACGTTAAAAGGATATATAGAGAACCCAGTAACGATGCTGGTTTAATAAATTCCTTTGAATGAAGGAATCTCATAATCTAAAAACTTAAGTTTTATAAAAAATAAAATCATAATCCCAATTCATTTTTTGAGTTGGGATTTTTCTATCTTTAAAACTCATAAAAAGTATAAAATTCCTCTTAAATAGAAGGTGTAAATAATACTTCTTGTTTTTTTAGATTAAGAAGGAATAAACATAAAAACCAATGAAAAAAATAGCAATAATGTTACTCTTTACATTCATTTTTGGATGTAAACCCGCCCAAAGAGAGAATTCTAAAACAATAACAATTACTAGTGAGGAGATAAAAGAAACAGTTTCTTATTTAGCTTCAGATGATTTAAAAGGGAGAAATACTGGGAGTGAAGGAATCGATGCTGCTGCTACTTACATAGAAAAACAATTCAAAGATTTAGGCGTTAAGCCTTATTTTGAAACCTATAGAGACCATTTTCAATTTACTAATACTAGACCAAAAGATGTTAGTGAAATGAATAAAGAAGTAAAGGCTTTTAATGTTGTAGGTTTTTTAGAAGGGAGTGATCCTGTTTTGAAAAATGAAATAATAATTTTAGGTGCCCATTACGATCATATTGGTGAAGGAAAAGCTGTAGAGGGAGATCTTATTGCTAACGGGGCAAATGATAATGCAGCTGGAACGAGTGCTGTATTAGCCTTAGCAAAATATTTTTCTGCTAAAAAAAATAATAAACGTAGTATTATGTTCGTATTATTTTCTGCTGAAGAAAAAGGGCTTCTAGGATCTAAGCATCTATCAAGTTTATTAAGAGAAAAAGGAAATTTTGATTTATATACTATGGTAAACTTTGAAATGATAGGCGTGCCAATGAAAGATAAAGAGTATACTGTTTATTTATCAGGCTATGAATTATCTAATATGGCAGAGAAGATAAACGAATATACTAAAACAAAATTAGTAGGCTTATTACCTAAGGCTAAGGCGTTCAATTTGTTTAAACGATCAGATAACTACCCATTTCATAATGCATTTAGTGTGGCTTGTCAAACCATATCAACTTTCGATTTTACAAATTATGATTATTATCATCATGTAGATGATGAAGCAGAGCATATGGATTTCAATTTTATGGCCAATGTTATAAATAAAATCATTCCTGCTATAGAAACCATGGCAAATACGCCAGAAAAAGAAATATACATGTATGGAGAGTAAAAATATTATAATAACAGGAACAAGTAGGGGGATTGGGTTTGAATTGGTACACTTATTAGCAAGTCAAGGACATAACATATTGGCCTTATCCAGAAATGAGCAACCAGTAAGCAATTTAAATTTTGATAATATTTTTTCGTTTTCTTTCGATTTATCTAAAAGTGAGGATTATACTAAAGTTGAAAATTATATTAAGAAAGAATGGAAACAAGTAGATGTGCTCATAAATAATGCAGGAGCACTATTAAATAAGCCATTTATAGAAACGTCTATGGATGATTTTGAGCTAATTTATAAAACAAATGTACTTGGTGTAGCCCAAATGACGAGAACTGTTTTGCCTTTTATGAAAAGAGAAAGTCACGTCGTAACTATAAGTTCTATGGGTGGTGTTCAAGGTAGCGTGAAATTTCCTGGGCTATCTGCATACAGTTCTAGTAAAGGCGCAGTGATTACGTTAACCGAGTTGTTGGCTGAAGAGTATAAAGAAACAGGTCCAAGTTTTAATGTTCTAGCTTTAGGAGCTGTGCAAACCGAAATGTTAGCTGAAGCCTTTCCGGGTTACCAAGCACCAACAACAGCATTAGAAATGGCAAAATACATTGCAGATTTCTCAATTAATGGAAATAAATATTTCAACGGAAAACTCCTACAGGTGTCGAATTCCACACCATAAATTCGTTGAACTGTAAATTTATTCGACAAAAAGTTGCGTTTTTCCGATTAATTACTATATTTGTCCCATAACTTAAACCTAAATCTTTGAAAGTATATTTAAAAAATTTACCGTTTGTCGTATTTTTTATCACTTTTTTTGCTAGTGCTCAATGCGATCGTGTTGAAACTTTAATCTTCTGTGATATGACAACAATAGATGGTAATACGGATGGTACTCCAGATGGTGTAATAAATTTATACGATGAGTACACTAGCCAAATTGGTGGCACACTCGCTCCAGGAACCTGGTTCGATCCAGGCTTTAATTTTGCATTAGATGAAGCTACAGGAGATCTTTTTCTGTGGGATTTAAATAATGCTTCTGTAAATATTACAGATTATCAATTCGAATTGACTAATCCAAATTGTACAACTGGTCCCACAATTACACTAAATGTAATCTTAGGTCCATACTCAGGCGATGTTGTTCCAACAATCGGAACGACAGATGTGAATGTACAAATATGTGATTTAGGAGAAGACCCTTGTGGCTCTATGGCAGAGACCGATTTGAAACTTACGTTCTTATCGTTACCCAGTCCGCATTCAAATGGAAGGTGGGAATACCGTGGCACAAGTCCAAACTTTATTAGTTTGAGCAATGACGGTATTTTCATGGCAGAAGTGCCTTATACCCCAGGTCCACCTTTAATCGATGAAGAAATTTTTGAAGTGTTCTATATTGTAGATGGATTAACACCTTGTGACGCACCTGTGCAGGAAACTTCAATTAGAGTTTCTGTGATAAGAGAAGTGTTTGCTGGATTTGCAAATACATTCGATATCTGTGAGACCGAATTGGTTGCAGGCAGCATATTTGAAAATATAGACTTACGAAATGATGAGTATCTCGTAAATGAAGATATTGAAGGTGTCTGGTTAGCTGCCGATGACCCTACTGGGCAAATAAGCGGTCCAGGAGATTCAATGATTAATTTAGTAGAAATTTATAATGATTTAGTTGCTGCTAATCCTACATTCGGATGTGCAACTTATGATTTTACTTTCATGGTAACAAGTAGAACTAATGTGTGCGAAGATAATGAGAGCACTGTAAGTTTTACAATATATCAAGAACTAAAACCTTTTAGTCAAGTGACTTTTCCAGATTATTGCGTTAAGGATGACACAAATCCAACTACTGTTAATTTATACGAATTTTTAGAGTTCACACCAAGTTTCGAATATGGTAGTAATTGTTGTACCGACTGGAATTTTGTGTCTGGCCCGTCAGATCTTGGAATTGTAGATAGAGTTAATGATATATGTAGCGATGTAGATACTAGTGCGGGTTCGCAAGAGGCAGACTATACATATCTTGGTACGATTAGTCTTGAAGATTTAACAAATGCAGACGCAGGAACCTATATATTTGAGTATACTGTAAACCCAGGAATAAATTGTAGCTGTGAGGCAATGGAGATTAGTGCTTTAGCCAATCCAGCTACAGATGGTTGTAGTTCTATTACGGGGCCAGATTATACTTGTGCAAGTATTACAGAGCAGGTTACCATAGTAATTAACCCATTTAATTACGCTGGAGAAGATACTCCAGCTCCAACAGCTCCAGCATTAGAATTTTGTGAATCAGATATAACTTCACCTTTCGATTTAATTACACTGTTAAATACAGATGGTATTAATGATCCAATATATACAGGAACATTAGGAACGTGGATAGATTTAGATACAGGTTTAACAATAACAAACCCATACACTTTTCCTGAGATTGATGATCGAATGACATTTAATTTTAATTACAGCACGACAACACCTGCAAATTGTACAGATACAGCAGACTTAACATTTACAGTGTATGAACAATACACGCCTGGTATTCCAACTACTAGAGAGTTTTGTGAAACTGACTCAAGTTTTAATTTGTTTGACGAATTAGATGTTGATCCATTATTTGGTGATATAAACGATAATGGTACGTGGACGTTTCCCGACGGTACAATGTCTAGTGGTAGTATGGCTACTTTCGATCCATCAACTGATGATGGAGGGGTATACACTTATACCGTGCCTAATAACTTTTCAATTACAGATGGTACAACAGTAATATGTCCTGGCGGCCAAGCGACTTTAACAATTACTATTATTGAGCCTGCTAACCCAGGAATGGATATGGCTGGTGAGGTATGTGAATCTAGTCTGCAATATGATTTATTAACATTATTAGACCCTGCTGCGGATACAGGAGGAATGTTTATTGATGCTACAGTGCCGCCAATACCAGCAGGTGCATTGTCTGGAAGTATAGTAGATATAACTTTACTTGCAGTTGGAGTCTATGAGTTCGATTATCAAGTGCAAGGAAATATAGTGTGCCCTATTCAAACGGCGACATTAACACTTACTATATTTGAAGAATTCACATCTGGTACAGACACAGATCATGATGTTTGTGCTATTGATGCAAACTTTAATATATTCGATGAGTTAGATGGAAGTCCAAGTACTAATGGTACATGGACATTACCAGATGGTACAATGTCTACAAATAATAATGTTACTTTCGACCCTAGTACTTCAGATGCTGGCGTCTATATTTATACGGTACCACCAAACATGTCTACTATAGATCCTACTATAGAGATTTGTTCAGGAAGTTCTAATACATTAACAATTAATGTGTTTCAAAACTCAAACCCTGGAGCAGATAATGACGGAGTTGCGTGTAAGTCTGATTTGGAATTTGATTTATTAACATTAGTAGATCCTGCAGCTGATACTGGAGGAGCCTTTGTTGATGTTACGATGCCACCAATACCAACAGGAGCATTGTCTGGAAACATTGTTGATTTAACGTTGTTAGCAGAAGGCGATTATATTTTCGAGTATCAAACACAAGGAAATACTGTTTGTGCTTTACAAGCAGCTACTTTAGAATTAATTGTTACAGATCTCTTATCACCTACTGTAGATAATGAAACATTTTGTGTCCTAGAAGCTGCAACATTAGCAGATCTTACAGTTAATGGAGCCTCAGATTTTGAATGGTATGATACTGCAACAGATAACACGCCATTAGATATCAATACCATATTAATTGATGGAGAAGATTATTTTGTAGCTGCTACAGATGCTAGTGCGACTTGTTTCTCTACACGAACAGTAATAATAGCAAGCATAATACCTTTTGGAGAACAAGGTTGTGTTGTTGAGATTCCAGATGGTGTATCACCAAATAATGATTCTCAAAATGACGATTTAGATTTGAGTAATTTACCACAAATCTATCCAAATTATGAAATTAAGATCTTTAATAGATATGGAACTACAGTTTTCATAGGAAACACTAATACGGCCTTTTTTAATGGAGAATCTAATGTCTCATTATCTATAGGTAACAATTTACCTTCAGGTAATTATTTCTATATTTTTGATCCTAAGGATAATATAACAAAACCATTTCAAGGTAATTTTTATTTAAGCAGATAACCTACTATATATGAAATTTAAAATCTTTTTAATAGCCATTATATGTAGTATTTCTACATATGCGCAGCAAGATCCACAGTACACTCAATACATGTACAATATGAGTGTCGTTAACCCTGGGTACATGATAAACGAGCCTTCTTTAATTCAAGTAGGAAGTTTGTATCGTACGCAATGGGTAGGTATAGAAGGAGCTCCTAAAACAGCAAATATTTTTGCTAACATTCCTTTAAATAACAAAATAGAATTAGGACTAAACTTTACGAACGATAAAATTGGAGGTGTTTTATTTCAAAATGCATTTAATGTTGATACCGCATATAAAATCACGCTTAATAACGATCTAAATGTTTCATTTGGAGTTAAAGTAGGTGTAGATTATCTAAGTTTCGACTTTTCTAATACTAATGTTTCTAATGATGCGCAGTTTCCTAATACCAAACGAACGGTATTTAATTTTGGAGCTGGTGTATTTGTATTTAAAGAGCAATTTTATGTCGGTTTATCATCACCTAGTATAATTCCTACAGCAATAGATGTTGAAAATAGTGATGGCCTTTTTACAAATTCACCGCATTTGTTTTTAATAGGTGGTTACGTTTTTGAAGCGACAGACGATCTTAAGATAAAACCATCTACAGTTGTGAAACAAGTATTTGGTTCACCATTATCTTTTGATGTTTCTATTAATGCGTTATATAAAAATAGATTTGAACTTGGTGCCGCATATAGATACCAAGATGCAATTTCTGCTTTAGCAGGATTTAATATAACCCCAAGTCTAAAACTTGGTTACGCTTATGATTTTAGTACTAGCGAATTAAATGACTTTAATAATGGAAGTCATGAATTTGTACTACTGTATAAGTTTGATTTACTAGGTTTAAGTAAAAAGTATTCATCTCCAAGATTCTACTAATATGACAAGAGCTAAAATATTGGATATAAATATCCCCCAAATTATTAAATGGCGAATGGCATCAGACCATTTAAAAAGCAATAAAAATAGACAGATGAAAAAAAGAATTGTAATTATAACAATGATGTTATTGTGTTTGCAGCTGTCTTTTGCACAAAAGAGAACAAGAGCAGATCGTTTTTTTAGTAAAGGCGATTATCTTAATGCTGCGCAATTTTACGAAGAAGAACTTGAAACTGGTGTTAGTAAAAAAGCACTTGAAAATATTGGAGTGTCTTACTACAATACATTTCAATATAAAAAAGCGTCACGTTATTTAAAACTATTGGCTAATGGTCGTTTTCCTGAAGAAGATAAGACTTACGATAACCAATATAATTTTAAATTGTATCAAGTATTATCTGCGCTAGGAGACTATGAAACGAGCTTAGATTACTTTAAATTATTTAAAGAAAACTATAGCGCATCATTAGACAAAGCAAAAGCAATAGAGACTATTGAAGAGTTTAAATTAAAAAACCCTGATTATAAAGTAAAACCAACGCAATACAACTCGGAGTCTTCAGATTTTGGAGCTGTAAAATTCGGTGATAGTGTTTATTTTACTTCAGACAGATTAAATAAACAAATACTCTACAAGAGCTATAAATGGACACATAGGCCGTTCTTAGATATCCATTCTGTAAATGTAAATAAAAAGTTAGATACTATAGGTACTACAAGAGCGCTTCCAAAATCGGTAAATTCAAAATTACATGAAGGTAATTTCTGTTTTAGTAAAGACGGAAATACGATGTATGTTTCAAGAAGTAATTTTTCTGATGGTAAACAAGCCTTCGATGATGATTCTAATAACAATATTCACTTGTACAAGTCTATTAAAACAGATAGTACTTGGTCTAAATTAGAGAAATTAGCCTTTAATACCGTTGGTGCTTCTTATCAACACCCAGCATTAAGTCCAGATGGTAAAAAGTTATATTTTTCATCAAATAGACAAGGAAGTCTTGGAGAATTTGATATTTACTATGTAAAAGTAAATGCAGATGGTACATTTGGAGAACCAACAAATTTAGGCCCAACCATAAATACAGTAAATAGAGAGCATTTCCCATTTATAAGTGAAGAAGGTAATTTGTTTTTCTCTTCTAATGGTCATTTAGGATTAGGAATGTTAGATGTTTTTGCTTCAGAACTCGTAAAGAATAAATTTACAACACCTGTTAATTTAGGAGTGCCAGTAAATTCAAGGTATGATGATTTTAGTTTAAATTACTTTAATAAAACAGAAGGTTTCTTTGCTTCTAATCGAAAAAATAAAAATGATGATATCTATTCTTTTGAACAAATTGGCCAAATTTTTATAAGAGAATACATTAATATTTTCGAAGTTAGAGATCGAGATACAAAAGAGTTTATATCAAATTCCTCAGTTATTTTAACCACTAAAAAAGGGGAGATGAAGTATAATAATAAATTAGGAATAAAGTCTTCTTTTACGGCAAATTTATTACCAGGAACTTATGTTTTTAAAGCTGAAAATGAAGCTTATAAACCAGGTGTGATAAATGTGGAAGCTATTGAAAAGCAAGATAAAACACATGTGTTATATTTAAAGAAAATACCGCCACCTCCACCACCGCCACCGCCGCCACCAGTAGATCCACTTGATGCAATAGCAGATCAAAAAGGGATTGATAAAGACATGAGGGAAAAAGATCCTGAGCGTTTTAAATTATTAACAGATACTGATGGTCCGCCAGTAGTTGAGAAAAATGGTAAATTGTACTTTCAGTTAGAGCCTATTTATTTCGATTTCAATATGTGGGATATTAGAGAGGACTCTAAACTTATTCTTGATGATCTAATTAAAAAGTTAAATCGTTTCCCTAAGGTAGAGTTGAAAATTGGTTCGCATACCGATGGTAGAGGTTCAGAACGCTACAATCAAGTACTGTCTGAACGTCGTGCAGAATCAACAAGAAACTATATTGCTTTAGAAGGTTATATAAATGCAAAACGTTTGCAATTTGAAGGGTTTGGAGAGAAACAACATGTTATTCCTTGTCCTATGAATAATTGTACAGAAGACGAGCATCAATTAAACCGAAGAAGTGAATTTGAAATTCTTAAATACGATTAATAATATATAAGTCATAGAATAGAAAAAGCAACCCTAGGGTTGCTTTTTCTATTAATATTGGATTTTAGGATAGGTTAGCTTAATTTTATACTGTACAAAAACAATATCATGGCACTCACAGAATCTAACCCAATAGCAAATGGGACACTTGCACCAAATTTTAAGCTTCCTGACACTGTTTCAGGAAAAACGCTAACACTTCAGCAATTAAAAGGAGAAAAAGGAACCGTAATTTTTTTTATATGCAACCATTGTCCGTTTGTAATTCATGTAAATGAAGCATTAGTGAAATTAGCAAAAGATTATCAAGAAAAGGGAATTGGTTTTATAGCAATAAGTAGTAACGATGTAAATAATTATCCTCAAGATGGTCCAGAATTAATGAAAAAACAAGCTGAAGAGTTAGGCTATCCTTTTCCGTATTTGTATGACGAAACACAAGAAGTCGCTAAAGCGTATGACGCAGCTTGTACCCCAGATTTTTATGTGTTCGATGGGAATTTAAAAGCAACTTATCATGGCCAGTTAGATAATTCAAGACCAGGAAATGGATTACCAGTTACTGGAGTAGATATAAGAAATGCAATAGAGGCTATTTTAAATAATAATGCTTCTTTAGAAATTCAAAAACCAAGTATTGGTTGTAATATTAAATGGAAATAAAAGGACTGCTTTTTATTTAGAATAGAAATTAATTTTTATCGTTATAATTCTAAATAATAACGCGTATTAAATTACATTTGCATAAATTTTTCTAGAATGCAGCAAACTACAAACACCATCTTAATGGTTAGGCCTACACAATTTAGGTCTAACGAGCAAACAGCGACAAACAATTATTATCAAAAGGATGTAGAAGGGAAATCGGCTACCGAACTTCAGCAATTAGCTGAACAGGAATTTGATGATTATGTAAGTAAATTAAGAAATAAAGGCGTTCATGTTATTGTGTATAATAGTAAAGACGGTTTAGATACACCAGATTCCCATTTTCCAAATAACTGGATTTCATTTCATGAAAATGGCAACATTGGCTTGTATCCAATGTATGCAGAGAATAGGCGTTTAGAGCGAAGAGAAGACGTTTTAGAGGTTATAGAAAAGGAAGGGTTTAAGATTGAAAATGTTGTAGATTATACAGGTGCTGAAGAAGAAGGTTTTTTTCTTGAAGGTACTGGAAGTTTAATTTTAGATCGCGTAAATAGAAAAGCATACTGCGCATTATCTGCAAGAGCAGATGAAGAACTATTTATTGAGTTTTGTGAAGATTTTGAATATACTCCTGTTATTTTTAAAGCCTACCAAACTGTAGATGGTAAACGTAAAGAAATATACCATACCAATGTTATGATGTGCGTAGCTGAAACTTTTGCGGTAGTTTGCTTAGAATGTATAGACGATAAAAAAGAGCGTAAAAATGTAATTTCCAACTTAAAAGAAGATGGAAAAGAAGTCATTACGATCACTGAAGCTCAAGTTGATAATTTCGCAGGAAATATGCTTCAGGTTAAAGGAAAAGACGACAAGCTCTATTTAATAATGAGCCAGGCAGCTTATGATTCTTTAAATAAAGGACAAATAAATGCTATTGAAAAACATTGTGATATTATAAGTAGTTCTTTAGAGACTATTGAAGCCTGTGGGGGCGGGAGTGCTCGATGTATGATGGCTGAAGTATTTCTACCGAAGCGCTAGCTGGTTTTAAAAATTGAGGTTCTTCCTTGTGTATAGGAAGTTCGATATAAAAAGTACTACCAATACCTAAGATGCTTTCAACCCATATACTGCCATTATTAAGTTCTATTAAATCTTTACAAATAGAAAGCCCTAATCCGGTGCCCTTTTCGTTGTGTGTCCCAGTAGTAGTATAAGTTGTATCTCCACCAAATAGTTTGGAGATGTTTTCTTTAGAGATTCCTACACCAGTATCAGAAATACTAATTATTAAATGATTTTCTTTTATGTTATTAGCAATAGTTATTTTATCTAAAGAATTACAAAATTTAATCGCATTTGCCATAATATTTTGAACAACGATTTCAATCATGCTTCTATCTGCAAAAACTAAATTTGAATTGGATTCGTTAATGAGTGTTATGTTTTTAGCAATTAGCTTTTGTTCAACCAGTTTAATTTTTTCTTGGAATACATCTTTAATATCAAAAGTTATTGGCTTAGATTCTAAAGATTTCATTTGAGATTTTGACCAGTTTAAAAGATTAAAAAGGAGCAATGAAGCATTATTAGCAGTTTCACTTAATTCTGGAATTAGAGAATTAAACTCTTCTTTTGTAATAGATCCTTCTTTAAGTAAATCTATAAGTCCTTTTGTTGAGGTTAAAGAATCTTTCAAATCATGAGAAACAATCGAAAATAGTTTGTCTTTTGTTTTATTAATATTTTCGAAATGTTTGTTCTCTTCTAAGATAACTTCTTTTTGAAGCTCAATATTTTTATTCTTTAATTCTAAATCTCGAGTATATTTTAAGCCTTTATTACGTTTAAAATAGGCAATTATTAAACATATCGCTAAAATAGAAAAGCCAATTAGAGAAGCATATAATGTTTTTCTAAAACGATCAAATTTATTTTTACTTACTACAGTGGCATCGTGGTTTATTTTAGTGATTAATAACTTTTCATTTGAGGCTTCACTTATAGTAGTATTAATTTGAGTTGTGTCTAACGTAATGGTTTCAAAACTTATCTTGGGGTTATCATTCTTAGTTTTTATAGTATTTAATAATGCATAATATTCTGTTTGATTCTTAAAAGCACGTTCAAAATTACCTCTAATAGAATCTAAAGCGATAAGATTTTTGTAGTTATTTAATAATGCAGCATTATCATTAATTTGCTTTGCTAATTTATTAGCTTCTAAGAATTGTTTTTCGGCAGATTTATAATATTTAAATTTGAAATTAATTTCACCTAAATGACTTAAAGTAGTAACTATTCCGTCAATATTATTTGCATTTCGATTTAATTTAAGTCCTTCTTTTAAATAGTTTGTAGCAGTTTTATAGGCCCCTTTTTTTAGATAGATACTACCAATAATTGGAAATAAATGGCTTTGTAACTCCGCATTGTTTTCACCATAGTTTAAGGCATTATTTAAATAACTAATGGCTTTAGGGTAATTTTCCTCTTTATTATAGAGAAGTGCTAATTCTTTATTTACTTTTATTAAACCATCAGTATCATTTAAGGCTTCTATTGTCTCTAACTTTTTTAAGCTGAAAACGATTGCCTTCTCGTTAATATTATTAATTTCATAGCTATTAATTAATTTATCATAAACTTCAATTAGTTCATTATAATGATGACCATCTTTGAATTCTTTAATTGAAGCTAAGGCATATTTTATTGCTAGAGGATGGTTTCCTTGGTCTATTTGTAAAACAGCCATATCGCTGTTTACTTTAGCGACAGCAATAGTGTTTTTTAAGTTACTATATAATACTTTTGAAGTTTTTAAATACTTTAATGCAGGAACAAATTCTTTTCTCTTATAATAAATTAATCCTTTGATGTATTTTATTTCTGCTAAGCCTTCAGTATAATTTAATGTTGTAGATAAAGCTTCACTTTCTTCAGCAAATTTTAATGCGTTTAAATGATCTTCAGAATTATAAAGAAGTTTTATGATTTTTATAGAGGTATTTACTTTAGAAGTATCTTGATTTTGTAAATCGAGATCTAAAGATAAATCGTTTAATTTTTCTGTTTGAGAAAAACTAGAATAGGTTATTATAAGTAATATGAGGACTATAAGTCTTTTCATAAGAAATAGACGGCACTTTATATCAATAAATCAGGTAGCATGTTATGTAAACTAATTGACAGACATGTAGTTGTGCAAGGGTTTAAAGATTAGGATTAATTAAATTTTCAATAATTACATTTACTATACAAAAATGGAAAAATGAATCCTCTAAAACTAATAAAAGGCGATAAAATGTAAATAATTTAGATGAAATACATTCTTTTTATGATTAAAAACACATAACATCGATGAAGTGCACTTTCTGAAGAAGTCTTCAAGAATAAAATCATTCGGTCTTGTTTTTATTAATTATACGATCAAAAATATAGCCTTCCTTCTCAGCTCCCCAAATGTAATTATCATCATTATCAAAACCACGATCCCATGATATAATTTGGTTTTCACATATTTCTACTTGAGAAGTAGAATAAACCGATTTCCGAAAATTACTTAAACAGTTTCTGTCTATTGTGCCTCCTTTATAACTGTTTTCTGTAATTTGTTTTAGTATAACATCACAGCCTTTGCGTAACTTTAAATCGGTAATAGTTAAGGAATCAAATAACGTTTTGTTTTTCCATTGGCCAATATATAAAGAATCATTTGGCAGTTCGTAAATAGTGCTTGATATTGTAGAGTCTGAAACACGAGCGAGCTCATAAATACGTTGCCTGTATGGATTATTACTCATACTACTAAGCGATTGTTCGACGTATAAAAATGTTCCTTTCGTTTCCCATATGGGATACATATGTAAGAGAATATTGTAATAATTAGAATCAGTTTTTGCTTGGTTGGCCGAATTAAAAGAACCTTGCATATAGTTGTGTAATTGTTCCAAACCTTTATCCTTAGTAGCAATAATATCATTCTTTTTAGCTTTTTTACAGCTAAAAATGAACACTACTAAAAATAAAAAATGAATAGATTTCATAGGCAAATAAACTAACAATTTCTAAGGTAATGATAATTATAGTAAATATCAAGATGAGTTCCTTAAATGAGTTTGAAGTGTGAGTAGTAACGGACTAAAAAATACTATCTTTGCACATTCAAAAATGTACATATAATGAGTCTTCAATTAACACTAACAGAGCAAGTAAAAAAGGCAGTAGCATCAATATACAATGCTAACTTAGAATCCGTAGAATTTCAAGCAACTCGCAAAGAGTTTGCAGGAGATATTACCGTTGTTGTTTTTCCTATGTTAAGAGTGGTTAAAGGCAATCCTGTACAAATAGGAGAGCAAATAGGCGAATACTTAGTTTCAAGCGTTGATGAGGTTAAAGGGTTTAACGTGGTTAAAGGTTTTTTAAATATAGAAATTAACGACAGCTATTACCTTAATTTTTTCAATACTATAAAAAACAATACCACTTATGGTTATAAGGAGGTCGATAAAAATGATAAGGCAGTTATGGTCGAATATTCTTCGCCGAATTCTAATAAACCATTGCACCTTGGGCATATTCGAAATAACTTATTAGGATATTCTGTAGCTGAAATTATTAAAGCTTCCGGAAAGAAAGTATATAAAACTCAAATCATTAATGATCGTGGTATTCATATTTGTAAAAGTATGTTGGCTTGGAAGCGTTTTGGAAATAATGAAACACCAGAATCTACTTCGCTTAAAGGAGATAAATTGGTTGGTAATTATTATGTAAAGTTTGATCAAGAATATAAGAAAGAAATAAAGGTTTTAATTGAACAAGGAAAAACTGAAGAAGAAGCAAAGAAGCAAGCACCAATTTTAATAGAAGCTCAAGATTTATTGCTGAAATGGGAAGCTGGTGATGAAGAAACAGTTACGCTATGGAAAACGATGAACCAATGGGTTTATGATGGTTTCGAGGTGACTTATAAAAACCTAGGTGTCGATTTTGATACCTTGTATTATGAAAGTCAAACCTATTTATTAGGGAAAGAGTTTATTGCTGAAGGGCTTAAAAAAGACGTTTTTTTTAAAAAAGAAGATGGCTCGGTTTGGTGTGATTTAACACCAGAAGGTTTAGACGAAAAAATTGTATTACGTGCCGATGGAACTGCGGTTTATATGACACAAGATATTGGAACTGCTATACAACGTTCAAAAGATTATCCAGATGTAGGAGGGATGGTTTATACGGTAGCTAATGAACAAGATTATCATTTTCAGGTGTTGTTTTTAATTATAAAGAAACTAGGATTCGATTGGGCAAAAAACTTATTTCATTTAAGTTATGGTATGGTAGATTTGCCTAGCGGAAAAATGAAAAGTAGAGAAGGAACTGTTGTAGATGCTGATGATTTGGTTGAAGACATGACAAAAACGGCTGGTGAAATTTCTGAAGAATTAGGTAAACTGGATGGTTACAGTAGTGATGAAAAACAAACGTTATATAGCATGATTGGTTTAGGTGCTTTGAAATATTATATTTTAAAAGTTGATCCTAAAAAACGTATTTTATTTGACCCTAAAGAGTCTATCGATTTTCAAGGGAATACAGGGCCATTTATACAATATACTTATGCTAGAATACAATCCATACTAAGAAAAGCTGATGTTGATAAGAATGTCACACTGAGCGCAGACGAAGTGCAGCTACACGAAAAAGAAAGAGAATTATTAAAACAAATACAGCTATTTCCAGAAGTGATTCAAAATGCTGCAAACCAACATAGTCCAGCTTTAGTTGCTAATTATACTTACGATTTAGTAAAAGAATTCAATTCGTTTTATCAAAACGTATCTATTCTTGGTGCAGATACCGAAACCGAAAAAATATTTAGAGTGCAATTATCTACAACAGTAGCAAATACGATTAAGAATGCATTTTTGTTACTTGGGATTGTGGTTCCTGAGAGAATGTAGGTTTTTTAAATCAGATTTAGTTAAAAATGGAGTCTAATAAAATAATCAATAGTAAAATTTTTAAAGCTACTGTACTTATTGATAGTTGCTTAGTAAAAAATATTTAATTTAAGATTCGTTTGTCCTGTTATATTTGTGTTTTAACGTTTCACTTGTTAAAGTGATGTGTTTTTGTAAATTTTTTACTTACTATGTAGTAATTATTTTAATAAGATCCACTAAATTATGAAGAAATACACCTTTTTGATTCTATTTACGCTCTTTTGCTCTTTTGTATCTTTTAGTCAAATAATAGAATCCCATAGAATCGCAGCAAACGCTTTATGGGAAACATATGGACGAGATAATGACAATCCTTCGCAAATGCCAGATGCAGTACCATTAAATTTGGATGCGAATGTAGATCAAATAGTAATAGATCCTAATTTTAGAGATTTAGAAGTTGCATTAAAAGCTCTAGTAGATACTAATGGTGGAGTCTTACGATTTAATAACACGACTCCAGTTACTATTAATTTTAATAACGTTATTGAAATTAAACCTTTATTTCAAAATATAGATAAAGAGAGAACAATTGTTATACAAGGTGAAAACATCACATTCAACGGTCAAAATAATAACAGTCTTTTTGTCGTTAGAGGAAATCTTAGATTAATAATTCAAGATGCAGGTTTCAAAAATGCTAATTTTCAAGGAATCTCTCAATCTCATCTTAATTCTATATTTCGTTCTGGTGGTGGTGCTATAGAAGTAGCACAAGTAGGTTCATATTCTGCGTCGTTAAGAGTACGAAACTGTCATTTTATTGATAACACTGTGTCTCATTTTAGTGGTGTGGGAGAAAATCAGAATGGGGCAGGAATACGATTTAATTATAAAACTACTGGAGAGGTATTTGGTTGTGTTTTTAAAAATAATAAAGCGGTTACTGGAGGAGCTATTGGAGCAACTTCGGTTAATAGGCTTACTGTTATCGATAGTAACTTTGAGGGAAACCTGTCTAATGGTTATAAATCGACTACAGGTTTTATGAATGTTGTTGAAGGTGCTGGAGCGATACGGTTAGATAGAACAATAAAACCCGTTGAAATATATGGGAGTGAATTTATTCGTAATTCTGCGAATGTAAAAGTGTCGGTAATCGAGGTTTTTATTAGGCCAGTATCAGGAGCTAACCCTAGTTACCCAAATAATGGGCCATCTCTTATTATTGATAATTGTTTATTTAAAGAGAATACTTATAATAATTATGCTGGAGTAAGTAATTTTGAAAGAGCTTTTTTTTCAGGATGTATTGTGTTTCATTCTGGTGGTATCGATGGTAGTTTTAGTGGGGGTAAAATGAAATTAACCAATTCTGTATTTGATAGTAATGAAGTAGGACAAGCAAATATTAGAATGATTAACGATTTTGAAATTAGTGATTGTATTTTTGCTAATACTCAATATCTTGATATTATTGATGCTACTCAACAAGGTGCTGTTTTTCTTCAAAAAGTTAATATGTCAGGTTCTTTTAATAACTGTACTTTTTATAAAAATGAACCTAGAAATGGAGCTTTAGCTAATGATATTATGTTTTGGACTGGCGATATTCCTTCAAAAGTTCAACTAAATAACTCTATATTTTATCGTACTAATACGAATACAAATACTAAGCAAGTACGATTGCCCTTAATGGGTAGCGGAAATAATCAGCACATTCCTAGTGTAAATATGTCTTCATTTGCGCAAGTGGCTAATGGTGCTTCTTATTTGACCAACCCCAACATTCAGCCTGAAAATATTATAAGTATGTGCCTTGGCGACAATACTTTGCCTAGAAATATTGGAGGTCTTCCAGATTGCGAAGTGCTTAGTGCTGCTGGTTCTATTTGGGAAGGATTTGTTATAAGTCCTAATCCAACTTCAGATTTTATAAATATTTCATCTAACAGTAAGAGTACTGCTATTGAGTCTATTAAAATATTAGATGTACATGGGCGAATAATTAAAACATATACCACAGAAATAACCAAGAAATTTAAAGTAGATTTGAGTTTTTTAGAATCTGCCGTTTATTTTATACAAGTGCATGCAGGTAAGGGTTTTAATACTAGGAGAATTATAAAAAAGTAGCCTTAGATTAAATGAATTTATAAATTATTGGTATAAATTTGATTTTTTTTATTGAGATAAAATAGAATCTAATTATAGTCTTTTGTGTGGAGTGCAAGCAGATTATAGTCCCGCTTCTATTTTATATTGAAATATTAAAGAAAAGGAAACAAATTTAGTCAATTGTTTTTATAAGTGTTTTTTCTAAAGGGACTTCAATATACCGTGCTTCAAGTTCATCCAACTTAATATGAAAATAACCAATATTATGAATTTCTCTTTCTGAATTTGTTCTAACATTTAAGGTAATTCAAAACGCAACAATCCAACATAGTCTAGCCTTAGTTGCTGATTATACTTGCGATTTGGTAAAAGAATTTAATTCGTTTTATCAAAAACCTATCCATCCTTGGTGCAAATACCGAAACCGAAAAAGATATTTAGAGTGCAATTTAGTTCTGGAGCGTTTGTAAATTGCCTTAAAAAAAAGTATTTAACAGGACAGACTATTATTGTGCTTTTTTCTTTTCAACAGTGTTAACTATTGTAGAAACAAAATCATCTATTAAAAAAGGCTTGAGAATGTAACCATTCATTTTTACATCACTTATTTTCTTGTCAATTTCCTCTGAAGAAGCGGCAGTAAGAGCAATTATTGTTACCGTATCATTAAATTCTCTGATACGTCTGGAGGATTCATAACCATCAATTTCAGGCATGTGTAAATCCATTAAAATACAATCATAATGATTTGTTTTTACCAATTCTATTGCTTTAATTCCTGAACCTATAGCATCACACTCAACTGAAATTTGATCTAATAATTTTTTTGTTACAATTTGGTTTATTCTATTATCATCTACAATTAGTAGTTTATAGTTTTTAATAATCTCTAATTGTTTTAAATAGTCTTCACTTTGTACTTCCATTATTTTTTTTGCCTTATTTACACAATTTTAATATACTATATATTGTTGTAATTTTATAATAAAGAGAAATAAAAATGAATACAAGATTAATTTCTATTATAATTTCATAAAATAGTATAGGGTTATGTTATTATAAATCTTCCATTTTTCCTAATAATATGGAAAAGAAAATTATCAATAATTTTTTGTAATAGTAATGTATTTAATGAAGTGATT
Source organism: uncultured Flavobacteriaceae bacterium (assembly GCA_937959395.1). Lineage (GTDB taxonomy): Bacteria > Bacteroidota > Bacteroidia > Flavobacteriales > Flavobacteriaceae > JAHDGB01. The sequence goes on from CALGLR010000016.1 coordinate 54,158, forward strand.
TAAACTTTTAACATTTAAGCGAAAATTAGAAATTTTATGTTTATTTGAAGGCTTTTTTGAGTTGCATAGCATCGCTACGGAAGTAAAAAAAGACAAAAAATGGGCTTAAAAGGTCAATTTTTTAGCAAATGGAAAAAGTTTAAATCACTTCAATTATAAGTTTTGTATGATTGATCGTTAACTAATCGTCGGGAGAAACTTATTTAATAGTTTTGTTTTTAAGACCTTTCGGCTACGTCTTGAGACCAGCCGAAAGGGTTTAGATAACAATTATTAAAGAATTGTTATAAAGAATAGCTTATATATTTTTTAGCCAGATTAATGTTAGAAACGATAACCAAAAGAAACGCCTCCTCTAAAGAAACCTTCTGGAGCAATTTCTTGATTCTCAGTAGCAAAATAACGTCCTCCTCCAGCAGAAATTTCAATAACAAAACCATTTCGACTTACCCATTTTTGTCCCAAAGAAAACCCATAACCAATTTTTCTCCATTGCTCTGTAGTTTCTATAAAATCTGTAGGTGTATTAGTAAAACCGATAGTCTTACCAGTTGCATATTGTAAAAGGCCTTCAGCAAATAAACCT
>CALGLR010000017.1 GCA_937959395.1 uncultured Flavobacteriaceae bacterium
GTTCTTGCTTAAAATGTAATCGACAACTCTGCTCGTCTGTAAAATGAACTCCAAAAGAAAATATATTCATGGTTAACTATTTAAAAATCAATTAAATATACGTAATTATAATGAAATTAGGGATGTTTACGGACATACAATTTAAATTATTTTTGTATCGGACATTTAAAGCGAATAAATAAAAAATCCGTTTCTATAAGATATTTTAACGCTCAAGGGATTTTGGACAAAAAAATACTAAACATAATTTTAAGGATATTACAAAATTGAGTTTTGACGACCGTTATGCAAACGTATTTTCAAAATATTTAATAGAATAATGAAAAACGTAGAAAATATTTTAAATAAACGTACTGAAACTATAAAACTTATAGTTTCTAAATAAATAACAATTCACTTTACTTTTCTATCTTAATACCAATTATAAATTAAAATGCACCTTAAACGAAGTTGTATTGTTATAATACATATATAAAACCATAGTGATATAAATTAAACATAGCAATCATCGCATTTACCTTGTAATAATACTTGAGAGATATCTACTTTACGATTTGGAATTTTTGGAATAAGAATATTTGTAGGTAAACAATCTACTTTCCCACAATCCGAACATTGAAAATGAGGATGAGCGTCTTGATGTCCAGAAACAGAACATCCATTACATTTGGCATACCATTTATATCCATTTTTCCCAAGAAATGAATGCAAAATCTTATCCTCTTCAAGCTTATCTAAAACACGATAAACGGTAGTTTTATTCATCTTCAAACTAAGACGTTCTATCAAAGTGATTACAGAAATAGCACTTGAATTCTTATCGAATTCATTAAGTAACAATTTAACTGACTTTGTTTTTCTTACAATACCCATAATACAAATATAATATAATTTTAATGCAACTTAGTTGCAACAATATAATATTTTAATTACATTTGCAACCAAGTTGCATTAATGGCTGAATATTATGGATTAAATCATTATGCATTTGAATATTGGTTGAATTGAAAATTGAGCCTTTTAAATCCAATTACGTTTTTAAAGTTTATAGCTGGAGCTATAAAAATAAAAACCGGATTCAAAAGGCCAATTTTTTAGTAAAAAAAAAACTAGTAATGTGCTATTACTATTCAAAAATTTTAATAAATAATACTAATGTTAGAAGCAAAAAATCTTTGCAAGCGTTTTAATGATAAATTAGCAATCAAAGATCTAAGTTTTTCAGTTTCCCCAGGAGAAATATTTTGTTTACTTGGACAAAATGGAGCTGGTAAAACGACAACTATAAATATGTTTTTAGGGTTACTAGAACCAACTTCAGGGGAAGCGTTAATTAATAATGCTTCTGTAATCAATAATAAAATTTCTCGAAGTTCGGTTGCTTATATTCCTGAAACTGTACAACTATACAGCAGTTTATCAAGTATTGAAAATCTAGATTTTTTTAGTCGATTAGCGGGTTTTAGTTATAAAAAAGAAGAACTAATTGGTTTTCTAAAACAAGTAAACTTGCAAGAAGACGCTTATCAAAAAAAACTATCTACTTATTCTAAGGGAATGAGACAAAAGGTAGGAATAGCAATTGCATTAGCAAAAAATGCTTCCTTTATTCTTATGGATGAACCTACTTCTGGTTTAGATCCTAAATCATCTGTAGAATTCGCAAAAATATGCAAAGACTTATCGGCAAAAGGTGTGGGTATTTTTATGGCTACTCATGATATATTTAATGCCGCTAATATTGGTTCTAGAATTGGAATCATGAAAGAAGGCACCATAGTACACTCTACCAATACTACTAATATAACCGCTCAAGAACTTCAAGATTTATATATAAAAACCATTTAATTAATAAAAAAGCAATGAATTTTAAAAATAGCGTATTCTCAATTCTTTTATTGGTAATGCAATTAAGTTTCTCCCAATCAAAAATAACAGGTATAGTTACAGATTCTAACAATTTAGCCATTGAAGGTGCAAATGTTGTCTTAACCAACGAATCACAAAAACAAAAAGGAGCAACAACAGATAAAAATGGAAATTTTGGCATTGAAATAGGAGAAAGCAACACCTATAAAATTAGTATCACATTTATAGGGTATGAAGCCTTTACTAAAAGTTTAAATATTACAGATACTAAGAACATAAACTTAGGATCAATTACACTCTTAGAATCTATTGAATCACTACAATCTGTAGAAATTATAGGGAGAAAACGTCAAGATTATAATAGCGACTATTCTTTTTCAGCGACTAAAGTAGCTATTAAGAATAGAGAATTACCTCAAGCAGTAGCAACGGTAACAAAAGAGCTTATAGCCGATCGGTTAGCGTTTCAATTACCAGATGCTGTTAAAACAGTAAGTAATGTTTCGATTACAGGTTTATATAACCATTATAATATTCGTGGGATTACCCAAGCAGATGATGGACAAATACTAAATGGTATGCGTACACGTCAGTATTATTTTTTGCAACCAATTACTTCGCACCTTGAGCGCGTAGAAGTTATTAAAGGGCCTTCATCAGTAACATTTTCTAGTGCAGATCCTGGCGGAACCGTAAATATGGTAACTAAAAAACCATTAACTGAAAAGCGTAATGAAGTTTCAGTCTCGGCAGGTAGTTTTGGAACATTAAGAACTACTGCTGATTTTACAGGTCCTTTAAATAAATCTAAAACATTGTTATATCGTTTCAATGCAGCAGTTCAAGAAGGGGGATCATTTAGAGATGTCGTAGATAACAATGCTATTTTGGTGACCCCATCATTAAGTTATATTCCTAACGACAAAACATCACTTAATGTGGAAATGATTTACAATAATGCTGAAGGTAATGTAGATAGAGGACAACCAATTTTCGATGCTGTTGATGATAATTATGATCCATTTAGTACACCAATTACTTTGAACCCAGGCGCAATTAACGACTTTTATAAAACTAAAGAACTCATATTTATGACAAGCTTTAGTAAAAAATTTACTAAAAACTTTGGTTTCAATGCTCAATACATGAAACAAACTTGGGATGAAGATTTACAAGAGCATAGAGCAGATGCATTTCGTCAAGCTTATGATATTAATGGCAATGTTGTTCCAAATCTTATAGCCATGCGATATGCAGAAAGACAACAAAATTGGAATACTGATAATTTTAGCACTTATTTTAATTACGACATTAAAAAAAATAATATTACAAATAAAATATTAGTAGGATTTGATGCATCAAGTTGGGAAAGAAAAACGGGTGGCGCAAATAGCGCAAGAAATTATTTGTTAAATGATGGTTCTGCTGCAAGATTTAGACCCGGAACAAGTGATCCAAATGATTTTCAGCAAACAGCTGATGGATTATTAGTTCCTGTTATACCTCATTTAGATTTAACTAATCCTTTTAACGGAATTAGAAACACTAATAATTATGTGATTTCACAATTTGAAATTCCTGCAAATTTAACAACTTCAAGTGGTATCTATTTTCAAAACCAATTTAAGATTGGAAAATTTTCAGCTTTAGTAAACTTAAGGTATGAGTGGTTCACAGATATTTTTGATTATGACGGGGCAAATGAAGAAGAATTTAAAACCAATGCTTTTGTACCCAGAATAGGTTTAACTTATGAAGTGACTAATGATATTAGTGCTTATGCTACTTATTTAGAAGGTTTTCAGCCTCATACAAATACTGTATCATTATCACCAACTGCGGAAGGTTTCTTCTGGGCCGCTTCACCAAGCAGATTTGATCCTTTAGAAAGTAGCCTATTAGAAATAGGTGCAAAAGGGGAGTTTTTAAATGGTAAAATATTTGCAAACCTTGCTTTGTTTGATATCTCTCAAAAGAACATTTTACTTGGAGATATCTTTGACCCAGATAACTTAACAACAAGAGGAGAACAACGTAGTAGAGGTTTTGAAATGGATATTTCTGGTTACTTATCACCAAACTTTCAACTTACAGCGTCTTATGGCTATAATGATGCTAAAATTGAAGAAGATTTTATAGAAGATTTTATTGGAGAACGAATTGGAGGAGCTCCAGAACATAATGCAAATTTTTGGGGACGTTATGATTTTATGAATAAAACCTTAAAAGGTATTGGAATTGGTTTTGGTATGCAATATGTAGACGAAAGATTTACTTGGTATAACCCTTCTTATTCTACTGATAGAGTACTATTACCAGAATATACCGTATTTGATGCTGCAGTATATTACAAGCCAAATAACACAAATATGCAACTAACACTTAAATTTAACAATTTGTTTAATGATACGTATTGGTTAGGCGGCCTTAATCCTTCTAGATTAGGTCCAGGAGCACCTAGAAATATTTTATTAAACGCGACATATAAATTTTAATATATGAAAAAGCAAGTTGTTGTTTTAATAGCAAAGCAATTTTTCAAAAAGACCTTTAATAACAAAGGTCTTTTTGTGCTTTTATTCATCTATTTAACAATTTTGGGCTATGTAAGTATAAATAGTTGGAATGCTTTTGAAAAACACAATCATGTCGTTGAGCATCACCAAGAAAAATCTAGACAAAGTTGGGAAGACAACCCAGATAAACACCCACACAGAATGGCGCATTTTGGGTCATTCGCTTTTCGTTTGCAACACCCTTTAAGTATTTTTGATTCCGGAATAGAAAGTTATACAGGAAATTCTATTTTTTTAGAAGCACACAAGCAGCATACTGCTAATTTTTCTGAGGCAAGTTTGTCTACAGGTTTGGTTCGTTTTGGTGATTTAAATATCGCCATGTTGCTACAGTTAATTTTACCATTGATTATATTTTTCTTAGGTTATTCATCTATTACTTCCGAAAAAGAAAACGGAACGCTTAAAATAATGCATATACAAGGTTCTAAAATAAAAGAAATACTTTTAGGTAAGTCATTAGGCCTATTTTTTGTATCCACATTATTCTTTATACCTGGATTAATAGCTTTGTGGAGTATTTCTTTTTTAGAACACTTTACCGCTAATAGCTCAATAGTCATTAGAGCGACATTAATAACCATAAGTTACTTATTATTTTATATCATATTATGCTGTATTACTGTAATACTATCTGGTTTAAGTAAAAACTCTAATAAAGCATTACTAAGCTTATTAGGTATTTGGTTATTATTTTTTATAATTATTCCAAAAACAGCTCAGGTTATAGGAAATTACACATATCCTAATCTTTCAAAAATAGAATTTAAAGCTGCTATAGAAGAAGAAGTTTCAAAAAAAGGAGATAGTCATAACCCTAACGACCCCTATTTTAATAGTCTACGAGATTCAATTTTAAAAGCTAATAAAATCACCGATGTCAAAGATTTACCTTTTAATTATAGCGGTTTCTTGATGAGTAAAGGCGAAAAGCAATCAGCTATTATTTATAGTAATCAGCATCAAAAACTAATTAAAACGTATCGAAAACAGAATAGAATTACCAACCGTCTAGTATTAATAAACCCATACTTGGCCATCAAAAATTTATCAATGAGTTTATCTGGAACCGATTTCGATACTTATGTGAGTTTTTTATCACAGACTGAAAATTACAGATACCAACAATCTCAATACATGAACGATTTACAAATGAAATATATAAGTAACAAGGCAAAAAGTAGTGAAGGTAAAGTTCATGTCGTTGGTAAAGAAAATTGGAAAGCATTACCAGCTTTCAACTATCAATATATTCCCATAAATAAAACCATAATAAAACAACTACTTGCTATTGTTTCTCTTTTTGTTTGGTTACTATTAACACTAGTTTTTATGAGCAAATTCTCTAACCGTTTTAAAATTATTTAGCAGTGTATAGCATATTAATTAAACATTTTTTTAGAACAAAAACGGTAACATTAGCTTTTGTCTTGCTTATGGTTTTAGGCCTTTTAAGTATTGGCACTGGAAAACAATTTCTTACTCAAAAACAAACCGCTATTACAAAAACAATAGAACAACAACAAAAGCATATAGAAACGCAAACAAATCTCCATAAGGATGATTTAGGGTTGTTATTATACTATTTAAAATTTTCTTTTATTAATAATATTACTCCTTTAGCTGGTATTTCTATTGGGCAAAGCGATTTGAATTTACATATTCAAAATGTAACTATTCTAAATCTTGAAGGGCAGAAATATGATACCGATTTAATAAACCCTATGCGTTTGCATGTGGGAAATTTAGATGTTAGCTTTCTTATTATTTTTCTTTTTCCTTTAGTTATTATTTCATTAACCTTTAATATTCTATCTGAGGAAGAAGAAAAAGGAACTTGGAAAATGGTAACCATTCAAGGGCAATCTTCTTTTAAGTTTTTAGTGATGAAACTATCTATAAGGATCTTATTTATTTTTGGAGTTTTAGCGCTATTATTCTTATTAACCAAATTCGCTTTAGGCATCCCTTTTAACTTTGATTTTATTTACATGATATCTATTAGCTATTTATACATGCTATTTTGGTTTGCATTATGCTTTTTTGTTATTCTATTAAGAAAATCATCTAATATTAATGCCATTGTATTATTAACTAGTTGGTTAATATTGGTTGTTTTCTTACCTGTTTTGGTAAATAATTATGTTACTCATAAATACCCTATAGGTGAGGCTTTTTCTATGACCATAAAACAAAGAGACGAATATCACAAAAAATGGGATACAGATAAAAAAGAAACTTTAGATAAATTCTATAAACATTACCCTCAGTTTACTAAATACGGAATAAAAGAGGAAGGTTTTTCTTGGTTGTGGTATTATGCAATGCAGCAAATGGGAGATGATGAATCAAAACTAGAACGAGAAGCGATGTATGAAAAAATTGAAAAAAGAGAAGCATTAAGCAAAGCTATTTCTCAATTTCTACCTCCATTACAAATACAATTATCGATGAATGAGATTGCTAATACAAGCTTAAAACATCACATAGATTTTTTAAATGCAACTACTAAATTTCATGAATCTATTCGTTTACAATTTTATCCTAAGATTTTTGATAATGAATCTGCAGATAATGTAAACTGGAAAAACTATAATCCTGAGTTTTTTATAGCTCAAAATGAATTTCGTTTTTTTAAAAACACGAGTTATATAACTCTCATTATTTTATTTCTAATAGGCTTTGCCATTTTAAAAAACAAAAAACATTTCACTTGATAATTAAATCTCTCTATTACTTTTCAAAAAGTAATAATTTAACCTTTTCTATTATATCTATAAAAAATTACGATAAACTATTTAAATGATACTCATAAAACAAAAACCAGATAGTATTGGTGCTTTTGCTAGTGCATTATGTCTCATACATTGTATTGCTACTCCCTTTCTTTTTATAGCCCAAACGTGTACTTTAACTCGCTGTCAAGAAACACCTTTATGGTGGCAATATATTGATTACTTTTTTTTAGTTATTTCGTTTTTTGCTATTTATAAAACAACACAAAACACTTCAAAAAATTTCATAAAACCCTTGCTATGGATAAGTTGGTTTATACTAGCAATAATAATAGTTAATGAAAAAAACGAGTGGTTACATTTAAACCATCATTTAATTTATGTGCCAGCATTAACATTAATAGTCTTGCATTTATACAATCGTAAATACTGCCAGTGTAATAAAAATAAATGCTGTGCAAATGAAGAATAAATTTAAATTGTATCACAATGAAAATTTAACACCAAAACACGTTCACAAATTCATTGAAAGCTTTTAAAATCCGTTAAAAAGAACCTAAAGTAACAATATGAATCCATTTTTAATATGGCCTTTTTCTGATCGAATCAGAAACCTTTGACTTTATTAGCATTAAACAATGCTTGCGCAATAATTAAAAAGTAATTAAGTTTGTTATAGAACTCGTTTAAACTTTTTCAATTTGCTAAAAAATTGCCTTTTTGTATATGATTTTAGTCTTTTTTTCATTCCGTAGCGATGCTATGCAATTCATAAAAGCCGTCAACCAAATCCAAAATGACTAATTTTCGCTTAAATCCAAAAAAAATAAACAAGTTCATAGACCTTTTCTAAACTTTAATATATGACTGCTGAAAATATTACTCTTGTTATACTCGCTATAGTGCCTACTTTTATTGTTGGTATAATTGCTTATTTTTTCTTTAAAGAACACGTAAAAAACGAAGATCATAGAAGAGATCATATTATTAGCAAAGGGCTTCAATCTGAAGCTATGCCTATTCGTTTGCAAGCGTACGAGCGCATGGTTTTATTTTTAGAGCGCATCTCTCCAAACAAACTTCTAATAAGAGTCTCCCCTCTTTCTGAAGACAAAGATCAATATGAGAATTTATTAATTCAAAGTATTGAACAAGAGTATGAGCACAATTTGTCGCAGCAAATCTATGTAAGTGATGATTGTTGGAACACAATAAATACAGCAAAAAATGCAACCATACAATTAATTAGAAAGGCAGCAATGTCTGAAAAAACAAATTCAGCAGATAAATTAAGAGAAGTTGTTTTAACAGAACTCATGGAAAAAATTCCCCCTACTAATATTGCGTTATCTTTTGTTAGAAATGAAGTAAGTAAAATGTGGAATTAAACGAGTTTAAAAAAAATAGATGTTTACAAAGATTGTTTGTTAGTTATCCACCTTTAGCTCATTCATAGTTTGACCTCTATTGTTTTTATTTTCAGCATATTGAAAACCTTCTAACCACCATTTTTCCATTAATTTCTTATTAAAAACAAGAGAATTTTCAGTAAGTCGTGTTGGCGTATAATATAAATTAAGTTTTACATCTCTATGTTTGGCTGCCAGTTTACCAATGGCAATATCTCCTTTTTCTATTTGATCAATTAAATGTCCAAACAGATTAATTATTAAAGAAAAAGGGTTTTTACCCAAAACTTTATGATAATCTAATCCTTCGCTTTCTAAAATAACGGCATCAATCTCAGTCGCTCCTCTTCTAATTGCCTCTCTAATAGGAATAACACAACCCAAACCACCATCACCGTATTCAAATCCATTTTTTGTTGCTAGTGACATAAAAGGAATATAATTACAAGAAATCCATATCCATTCACAAAATTCATCATAATCGAATTCATTAATCGATTTGTATTCTGTTCTATTTTTAGACAAATTAGCAACCGTAACTACAACATCTTCTTTAGTTAATTTTATTTTTTCGAATTCCTCTTTAGTAAAACTTTTTTTAATGTGACGTAATAATGCTTTACTTTCTCCAAAAGTTCGTCTTCGTTTTATAAATTGAAGTAAAGAATTAAAAAAGTTAATAGAGACAAACTCCCGATTATCTTTTCTTCTTATAAAAAAAGGGTTAACATTAAAAATTGTTTTTTGATTAACATTGGTATAAATATCATATAATTTACCAATATCGTTAACAGCTAAATGAGGAACTAATAAACTCCCTGTTGAAGTGCCTAAAAACATATCGTAATTCTTACATTCTTGTTCGATAAGATACTGCGCTACACCACCTGCAAATGCACCCTTACTACCTCCTCCAGAAATTACTAATGCTTTCAATTGTTTATTAGTTAATTATTATACTTTTTTTTTTAAAATTATAAAATTGTTTAATTTTTTATATCCCACATTATCTATTCAACAGTCGTTAATCAAAAAATCTACAATCGTTAATCTTTTTTCTTTATTTCGTCTATTATTAATTTATAGTCTTTATTTTCTTCTAGCGTTTTAAGCAACGCTCTAGCAAATTTTTTAAAACGCCATACATGATGCTTAGATGCTTCGATTAAATTACTCAACCCTTTTTTATTATAAGCTTCTATAGTCTTTAAATAAGAAAATGCATTCTGCCTAGTTTCTACAGAGTAATTAGAAGACGTATAATCCACTAATTCGTCGTAAAAATGTTGCTTACTTTCATTTTCATAACCTTTCGTGTTTAATGCCAAAATTAACCATAAAAATCTTACGTTTTTATCATTAAAGCCTATTATATTTTTTGTTTTATCTAAATAACTAGATCTATCTTCAGGAAAATTAACCCATAAATTATACAAAGCAGCTTCTACTGTTATATAAGATTGATCATTAAGCAAGCTTTCATAATCGGTCTTTAATTCATTAGGGATTTGTTTTAACGATTTAGCTATGGCTTGTCTAACCTCTAAACTGCTTTTAAACACATTATTTGTAATCTTATCTGGAACTTGATTTATAATTTTAACTCTCGCTTTATCTGAAGCACCAGAATCGATATAATATTCACATTTTGATGTTTTTACAGCACAATCTACTATTAAGTATTCTTGAATAAATACAGATTCTTTTTTCAAATTTTCCATCGCTTTGTTATAAGGAAATTCTTTTTCCACTAACCAAGTATTTACAAATTCTGTTAAGCTTTTTCCAGATACTTTCTCTACTTCATTTATAAAATTATTAGTTTCAACATTCTTATACTCATATTCGTTTAGATAATTTTTAACTGCTTTTCTAAAGTGCTTCTCCCCTACTTTTTCTTTTAAAATATGCAACACCCATGCGCCTCTTTGATAAAAAGTAAGGCTACTAGACTTCGGATTTAAAAGCGAGGTTCCTTGACCAGATTTATCTTGCATTAAAAGCTGTTGAGCAGATTCGTAAAGTTTCCAATAATAGTAATCGTCTCCAAATAGATCTCTTTCTGCTAACAAAGCATAATACGTAGCAAAGCCTTCTTGTAACCAATGATGTGTTCCAGAGGTTTCGGTAACTAAATCTCCAAACCATTGGTGCGCTAATTCATGTGCATTAACATTAACATAGTTTTTATCAATAAATGAGACGGCATCTACCATAAAATCGTCTGAAAAAATGGTTAAACTCGTATTTTCCATTCCTGAATACAAAAAATCTTTAACTGGGACTTGTTTGTAATTTTTCCAAGGATAATTAACTCCTATTTCTTCTTCTAAAAAATCGAATATCTTTTTCGTGTAACGATACGTAGGTTCTACTTTTGCAGAATCTTCAGGGTAATAATACATTTCTAATGGAATTCCACTTTTAGACGTTTCTATTTTTTTATTGTATTTACCTATTGCTAATGCTATCAAATAACTAGACATGGGTTTTTCCATGTCGTATTGCCAAATCGTATAATTAAAATCACCTAAATTCTCTTTATTTATAAGTTTACCATTCGCAATCACTTCATAATCTTTTGAAAACGCAATCGATAAATCAAACTCAATTTTATCATTCATATCATCTATACTTGGCAACCAATTACTTGTATATTTACCCTGCCCTTGAGTCCATATTTGTTTTTCATCCTCTTTTTTATCGAGAAAATACAATGCTTTTTTAGGATTGACTGTATATTCAATTGAAACTAATTGACCTTTTGATATCTTAAACTTATTTTTAATCCAAATCTTTTTCCCATCATTAATAAGAGTTATGTATTTACCGTTTAAGATTACTTCTCCTAATTTCATATTTTTAGCATCTAAAAATATAGAATCGACTGGCTTAAGAATGTCGAATTTGTAGGTTACTTTTCCTATAACTTCATTTTCTTCTAGATTAAATGCAACTTCTGCACTGCAGTGTTTAAAATCAATAAAGTCTGTCTGTTGCGCTTTCGCGGAAAGACATAAAAAACAAATTAATAATATTGAGAAGTATTTCATAAATAGACTCTAGCAAAGGCTAAGCCAAAATACATAAAATTAATGCATACGGAGGAATCTATAACAAAATTGTTTGATTAAGTAGTAAGTTATAAACTACATAGATTCCTAAATTTGTTGGTGAAAAACACCAACAAAGACCTCTTGAATATACTAGCAAAGATGTAAATCATTTAAATATACGTAATACCAATAGCTATTGGGAATGAAAGTGCTTTACGTATCGTCATTTGTAAACTTAAAGCCATTTTTGGTGTTTTTCACCAAAAATGAATACTCACTTTATACTTTGTTCGTTTCCCAAAAACTTTTAACAAAATACTATACTCCTATTTTGAAACTCAAAGATTACTGTGTTCACAGGAATTTACTTTCACTTTCAAGAGAAATAACTTAATTTCGTTGTTTATGAATACCAACCTTCAAACTCCTATTGATTATTTAAAAGGTGTCGGGCCAAATCGAGCAGATTTGCTTCGTAAAGAGTTGGGTATTCATACGTATCAAGATCTCATTAATTTATTTCCTAATCGCTATTTAGATCGTACAAAATATTACAAGGTTAACACTTTACAACGTAATTCTGCAGACATTCAAATTATTGGAATGATTACAAAATTTCAGGAAGTGGGTCAAAAAAGAGGCAAACGATTAGTCGCTACTTTTAAAGACGAAACAGGAACCATGGAATTGGTATGGTTTCGAGGTCAGAAATGGATTCGTGAAAGCTTAAAACTAAACACAACATATGTTGTTTTTGGGAAGGCAAATTGGTTTAATGGAAAGTTTAATATTCCGCATCCAGATGTTGAGTTAAAAACCGAACACGATACTAATTTACGAAGTGCGATGCAAGCCATTTATCCTTCTACAGAAAAATTATCGAACAGAGGAATTACCAATCGCGTAATGACTAAAATTATGCAAAATTTATTTTTGGAAACCAAAGGGAAATTTGTAGAAACATTATCAAAAAAACTACTCGAAAATCTTAATTTAATTTCAAAATCTGAAGCCCTTTTTAACATCCATTTTCCACAAAATTTAGAAGTGCTTTCTAAAGCTGAATTTCGATTAAAATTTGAAGAATTATTTTACATTCAACTGCAATTAATTTTAAAAAATTTAATACATAAATCAAAAATAAAAGGCTTTCCTTTTGAAAAGGTTGGTCACCATTTTAATTCATTTTACAAAGACCATTTGCCTTTCGAATTAACCAATGCTCAAAAACGAGTACTTAAAGAAATTCGTAACGATTTAGGAAGTAATGCACAAATGAATCGTCTTTTACAAGGTGATGTGGGTTCAGGAAAAACCATTGTTGCATTAATGTCAATTTTAATAGCACTTGACAATGGTTTTCAAGCTTGTTTAATGGCTCCGACTGAAATTTTGTCAGTCCAACACTATAATGGATTACTTGAATTATGTAAATATCTAAATATCAAAATAAAAAAGCTTACAGGTTCAAGTAAAACTTCAGAACGAAAAAAAATTCATGAAGCTTTAGAAAATGGCGAATTAGATCTCTTAATTGGTACCCACGCCTTACTAGAAGATAAGGTGAAATTTAAAAATTTAGGCCTTGCAGTAATCGATGAGCAACATCGTTTTGGTGTTGCTCAACGTTCTAAACTATGGAAAAAAAACACATCGCCTCCACACATTTTGGTGATGACGGCAACACCTATTCCTCGAACTTTAGCAATGTCTGTTTATGGTGATTTAGACATCTCGATTATAGACGAATTACCACCTGGAAGAAAGGCCATAAAAACAGTACATCGATTCGACTCAAACCGGCTTAAAGTTTTCAAATTTATTAGAGATGAAATAGACAAAGGAAGACAAGTTTATTTAGTCTATCCATTAATACAAGAAAGCGAAAAAATGGACTACAAAGATCTCATGGATGGTTACGAAAGTATCGCTCGAGATTTCCCAATGCCTAAGTATCAAATTTCAATTGTTCATGGTAAAATGAAACCTGCAGATAAAGAATACGAGATGCAACGTTTTGTTAAAGGAGAAACTAATATTATGGTCGCCACTACTGTTATTGAAGTAGGTGTAAATGTGCCCAATGCTTCGGTTATGATTATTGAAAGCTCAGAGCGTTTTGGACTCTCACAATTGCATCAATTACGAGGACGAGTTGGTCGTGGTGCAGAGCAAAGTTATTGCATACTCATGACGAGCCACAAACTTTCTAATGATAGCAAAACGCGTTTAGAAACCATGGTTCGAACTAATGATGGTTTTGAAATTGCAGAAGTAGATTTAAAACTTAGAGGACCAGGAGATATAATGGGTACGCAACAAAGTGGCGTCTTAAATCTTCGCATTGCCGATATTATTAAGGATAGCGACATACTGCAACAGGCGAGACATCATGCAAAACAACTTTTAGAAAAAGACCCATCAATAGGGCATCCTGAAAATGCTGTTATTTTAGAAACGTACAGACAAATGAGCAAATACAAGAACATCTGGAATTATATTTCTTAGTTGTTGACTGTTGGCTGTTGGCTGTTGGCTGTTGGCTGTTGGCTAAAATATTTTTTTTAAACGATCTTTTTAAGAAAAAATCGTTAATATTGATCAAAAACATACTAATTGCCAAAAGCTAATAGCTAGAGGCCAATAGCCAAAGAACATGCTACATCTTAAACTTGAAACCGACCCAAGATGGGTAAATATTGTAGAATCAAATATTGAAGAAATTCTTACAGATCATGCTTGGTGCGAACAAAAAGCAGCGACTAATGCCATTACTATTATTACCAATAACTCAGAATACCCTGAATTAGTTACCGAATTACTGGAGTTAGCAAAAGAAGAGTTAGAGCATTTTCAAATGGTACATAATATTATTAAAGAACGCGGTTATACTTTAGGACGCGAACGTAAAGATAGTTATGTAAATGAGCTTTTTAAATTTATGAATAAAGGTGGTAATCGC
This sequence comes from uncultured Flavobacteriaceae bacterium, assembly GCA_937959395.1. Lineage (GTDB taxonomy): Bacteria > Bacteroidota > Bacteroidia > Flavobacteriales > Flavobacteriaceae > JAHDGB01. The sequence continues at coordinate 14,608 of CALGLR010000017.1, forward strand.
ACCCAAAGTCTTGTAGACCGATTACTTTTTTCGGCAATGATTGAAGCGCGTAGTTGCGAACGGTTTAAAGTACTTTCTGAAAACATAAATGATAAAGAACTGTCTAGCTTTTATCATGAACTTATGATTAGTGAAGCTGGCCATTATACAACTTTTATCACTTTTGCTAGAAAATATGGAAAAGACATTAATGTAGATAAACGTTGGAAAGAACTAGTACAATTTGAATCTGAAGTTATTAAACGATATGGTAAATCTGAAACGATTCATGGATAGTCGCCTTTTATAAATAGTACTATTAAGATAAAACCCCTTGATTTTACTATAAAAAACCTCATAAATACCTCATACAGCAACTAATAATTGATACATATAACGTAAATTTACATTTTCAAAAATTAAATATTTTAAAGTATTTAATTTTATTAGCTCCAAGATCTACATTATACATAAACTTGTCTTACAAAAATTAACAACAATTAAAAATGAAAAAGATTAAGCTATTTTTTACTTTCTTGGCATTTACCTCGTTATCATTCACTCAAAATTTTAATTTAGTTGGTGAGCGAAATATAAATTCAAATTCAAATTGGGATATTCCTGTAGCTCAAGAAATGTACACTGATGAAGAAGGAAATATTTACACCTATTTAACTGAAGCCTCTAGACCTAACTCAAATGAATTAATTCGATACAATTCGAATACAAATTCATGGGATAATTTGACTAACAATACTTTTACAATACCAAATGGATCCTGTGGATCTACTGGTGTTGGTCAGATAGATGGAAGTATTTTTACAGTAACTATCTCCTGTTCAGGAGGGCGTTTTCAATACGTTCACAAGCTTTCCCCAGATGGAACTTTTGAAGATATAGGAAATCCTGCGAATACAAATAGTCAAGGTTCGCATCTGGCCATGGCAATAAATCCTGTAAATAAAGAATTATATTATGCTAGCGCTGGATTAGACCGTGTTCGTGTTCAAAAATATTCACAAGGACAATGGATAGAATTGCCAGATGTAGATAATACTAGTGTAAGTAGTGTTTATGGTATAGATATGGATTTTGATGAATTAGGAAATCCTTATGTTGCTTACAGAAGTAATAATACGAATGAAGGTAAGGTTGCTGTATTTGATGGCAATGAATGGACGAATATATTTACAAGCCCAGGTGAAGGCTATCACCCTAATATTCTTGTAAAATCTTCTACAGAAGTTTATTTATCACTTTCTATAGAAAATATTAATATTCAAACTTACTTTTATGATGGTAAAACATTTGAACCTATAGGTACTCCAGTAATAGTTACTGAAAATTTTGGCTCAAGTGATATATTAAAAGCTTCTGATGGCAATTTATACTTAGCCACTTATGATGATAACGGACTTTATGTTTTCGACAGAGATATTGACAACTGGAAAGCTCTTGATAATAACATAGAAGACAATCTAAGTATCTCTGGTTTTGTAGCGCGCCTTTTTGAACATGATGGATTTATTTATAATACATTTACAGATAGCAGAAGTATCACTACAGTTCGCTACGAATTAAGCGGAACACTAAGTACCAATAATGAAGATATATCTGCAAATAACTTCTCTATATATCCCAATCCTGTAGATGGCTTATTAACCATTCAGAATATAAATACGTCCAAAAACATAAAATTAACTATTTACGATTTAACAGGAAAAGTAGTTTTGCTAAATGAGCATAAAACTATGAGTGAAGAACAAGAATTAACAATTAATACGTCTTCACTAAGTCCTGGGGCTTATCTTCTAAAAATAAAAGATGAAGACAACGCACAAACGCAAAATTTTAAAGTCATAATTAATAGGTAAAACCTAATAATGTAATGTAAAAACCACTTAATTAAAACTTTTAATTAAGTGGTTTTTATTTATGAAGTCATTTAAACTTTTTGGATTATAGCGAAAATTAGGAGTTTTGAGACAGTTTAGAGGCTTTTTTGAGTTGCATAGCTTTGCTACGGAAGGAAAAAAAGATTATAAAATGGCTAAAAAGGGCAATTTTTTAGCTAATTGAAAAAGTTTAAATGACTTCTATAATAAACTCAATTATAATTCTATTCAGAAATGGTATAACTTATCATTTTTACAGTCGGTTTTTCTTTTTTCAAATCTGTCCAAGCAACATATACAGTATCACCTATAACTTCTAGCTGAGGAAAACCACTTTGTCTTTCTGCTGAAGTATTTACTATGGTTATATTTTCATCTTTATGACCATCTTTATAAACACGAGCAACTTGTAATACAACATCTTCTCCTTTTGGTTCTAGCCAACTTATTAAAGCACTATTATCTTTTAGAAAATTAACATCTACTCTTCCTATTGCATTGCCTCCATCTATTCGTACTGGATTTTTAAAATTTTCACCATTATTATCTGAAAAAGCCATCATAATTCTTGGTGTTTCATTTTCTGCAGTAAACCAAGCTACAACAACGTTACTTTCTTTTGTATCTATAGCTGATCCATTAACTGGACAACCATTTAATTTCCAATTATCTTCATGTACCGGTTTTGGAGCTGTCCATTTTCCGTCTACCCAGCGCACAATAGAGATATCTCTAATTTCTTGTTTTCCATTAGAACGATCTCTATACACTACTATTGGTCCATTATTAGAAATTGCAGTTGCTGTACTACAACAATCACAAACCCGCTCATCTATTTCTACTTCTTCAGATATTTTACCTTCCGTATCTATGAATGCATTACGTAAAGTCATTTGATTTTTTTCAGCGTCTTTATTTTTAGTATTTCTACCATCTAACCAACTTATGTAATAGCCACCATCATAAACATGCATTGAAACAAAGCCGTGTTCAGCAGAAACACCATCTGTGTGCAATAAAAAATTCTCTTTCTTGGTTTTTGATGAAAATAAATGAAGCTTAATATCATAATCATAAGTCCCTGAAGTAGATTTTTGAAGCGTATTTATGAGTACATGTTCTCCATTTACAGCTAGAGCGGGAAAATCTGCCCAATTTACAAACCAATCTTTACCAGAACTCACTATTTCAGAATCATTCCAACTACTTTTAGTATACTTTGCATATTTTAAAGTCGCAACAGAATCTTTCATTTCCATCCATGATAAATGAAGACTCCCATTATTACTTGATAATCTTGGCAAATGAGAAAAACCAGAAGTAGGAACATTAATTTTAGTAAAAACAGAAGACAAAGTCTTAGTCTCTGACTCTGTTTTAACTTTTTTTTCCTTTTTACAAGAAACTAAAAGTATAAGCAGTATTAAGAAAAGGAAGTGTTTCATGTTTTGTAAGTTATAAGTAAGAAAAACTATTATTCATTTAATAATAAATCTAAAAAACCTTCAAATTCCGTCTTAAATTCTAAATATTTATTTCCAGTCGCAGGACCATTAAACCCAGTATGTATTTTACGTACTTTTCCTTTCTTATCTATAAATACAGAAGTAGGATAACTTAATACATGATTTAACATGGGTAGCTTTTCTTGAGCCTTAGCCTTATCTGTAGTTCCGGTTTGCGCCAATAGTATTGGGTAATTAATTCCTATTTTCTCTTGTAGTCTATTTATTGCTTTAAACGCTTTTTCTTTAGTCTTTGCGTACTCAAAAGCCAATGCAACAAATTCTACGCCTTTATTTTTATTTTTTTTATAATAATCGACATAATATTTACTCTCATCTAAGCAATTTGGGCACCAAGTTCCCATTATCTGAACCACAACAACCTTATTTTTAAAACGATCATCACTTAAAGATATTTGATTACCATTTGCATCAGGAAACGTAAATTCTAAACTATCATAACCTTCTTTTAAAAAGGTTAACTCATTAGCGCTTGGCAATTCATAATTTGCGTTACGTTTTGCCACAAACGGTTCTTTCCAATGGTTTCCAGAATAAAACATGCCGTTCATTGTAGAGTCTGTAACTGTGGCTGTAAATAAAAAAGCGTGCGCGCCATCAAAAGTTGAAAGTTTCATTTCATTTCCGTTAAGGACACCTTCCAAATAACGATAATCTCCTGTCTCTGTTCTAAAAGTGCCAAGAATTTTATTTCCATTTTGTTTAAAAATTCCTTTAGCAATATATCTATCTGCTTCAATATTTGGACTAAAGACCGTTTCCCAATTACCAGTAACGTTAGCTTTAGAAGTCGCAGAAACATCAAAACGAGTTTCTTTTTTTTCAGCTTTAAAAGGCACTATTCTATCTTTTCCTTCAATAATAAAATGACCATTAAGTTTATTGTTTTCAATTTTTGCTGCAATTACACCTTCAAAAATGGGCATTTGTATAAATATAGAGTCATTTTTATACGTAATATCATTTACCTCAATAACCTCTTCCGCATTAAACATATTAAGAGAATGTACTGTTTTTAACTCAAAATTAAATGGTAGAGTTTCAGTCTTACTTACAAGTAAATCTGCTCTATAAACTCCTAATTCTAGTTTTTGTTCTTTTTTTTCGGCATTACAAGACAACAAAAAAGATAGAATAAGAAGCATTAAAATATGACGCATAAATTATAGTTTAAAATATTATTCGAAGTAACGACAAAATACTTACAAATAAAAAAGCTCAACATATAGTTGAGCTTTTGCAAAAATAAAAATAAATAATAATTTAATTATCGTCGTCGTCTAAATCGTCACCTTCTAATTCATCTTCTTCAAGATCATCACTATCTAATTCCTTAATAGTTGTTGCTTCACCGTTTACACCTTTAGGCTGCTCTAGTGTTTCTTCCAACTTAACTGCTGTTTCAACTTTTTTTGCTTCAGTAGCTTTGGTTGTATAAACACGTTTATCATCCTCTGGATTAAGTTTAGAAGCTTCTTGCTTAATTTCTTCTTTAACTTCATCAGTAGTAGTTTTTACTTCCTCTACTTTATCTTTAATTTGAGCTGTAGCATATTGCATTCCTGCAAATAGAAAACAGACCGTAAAGAACATTACTAGTTTTAAATTTTTCATGGTTTTATTATTTATATGGATTAATATTACTTACTAACATATACGCACAAAACAACATGTAAGATCATAAAAACTAACTATTTAGCATTTTTTAACCTTTTTTTTTAACGATATAAACAAAGAAAAGGCGTCGTAAAAACAACACCTTTTCAAACTTTTTAAATATTACTTTTTATTACTGCTTATAGACTTTAGACAACTTTTCTTTTTGTGCTTTAAATTTGTCTTTTCCGTTTTTAATTGACGCTTCTAATTTTTTTATTCTTTCTTCTACTCTCGCAATTTTTTCTTCTTTCATTTTTAATTGCTCTGGAGTTAATTCCTTTTTACCCTTTGCATTTTCAAGACGTTCTTTAGCTGCAGCAACACGTTCTTTACTTCTAACCAATAAATCCTCTCTTTTGGCTAGTTTAGTTTCCTTTTCTTTAAGTTTTGCCTTAGCCTCTTCTGCTCTAGCTTTACCAAAAGCTTTTCCTTTTAAATCGCCTTTATTTTTACCGTATGCGTTTCCAGATTTTTCATCATCATCATCATCATCATTTTCTTTCCTCTCTTTTTTCTCCTTCTTTTCCTTCTTTTCCTTCTTATCTTTTACTTTACCGTCATGATTATTATCGTCATCATCGTCATCGTCATCATCTTTATCTTTTTTAACCTTATCGCGAATGGCTTTCATTTCTTCTTTTAGCTTCTCACGTTCTTCTGGAGTAGCCTCTTTCATTTTCTCTTTAATTTCAGCAGCCTTAGCTTTAACTTCTTCCTTTACCCCTTGCATTTCTTCTTTCTTAGCCATCATTTCTTCTTTTTTGGCTTGCCCTTTGTTTTTAAGCACTTTTTCATGCTTATCCTTCATCTTTTTTTGAGCAAAAAGAGATTGATTCCCTCCAACAAAAAGTAAAATCAATACTAACACTATGTATTTTAAATTCTTCATGGTCTATAAATTATCTAGTTCATTTAATTCGTTCTCTAAATCTTTAGCATCTTTTTCTATAGTTTCTGATGCTTTTTCAGTTTCACTTTCAATAGTTTCAATTTGTTCAACTACTGCTTTTGTTTCTGCTTCTTCTTTTTTCGTGTCTCTACATGACGTAAATGCTACTATAGAACACACCAATACTAATTTAAAAATTGTTTTCATTGTTTATTATTAAATAGTTAGATTTCTTTTTAAATATATCTTTCTTAATTAACAAAATTTAAAATTGTCTATATCCCAAAACATATTATCGATTAAAAACATATATTCAAGTCAAAGTACAAAAAAAACCACTCAAAATTAAATAGCTTGAGTGGTTTTTATCGTAGTAGTATTTCTGAGTTATTTTATCACTACTTTCTTAATTAACGTATGTTGTCCATCATTTATACTTAAAACATATACTCCTGAAGGCAAATCGTTAATACTTATTTGTTCTTTAAAACGGCCTTTAGCTAGACGTTGACCAACACTATTGTTTATTGTAAAATTAACCGCTCTATAATCCCTCATTTTAATAACTAAGGCTGAATTTAAACGAAATACTTTAGCATTAAATAGAGGTTCTTCATTTTCTAAATTAGAATCTGCTATTAATATATTAGCAGAAAAATTAAGACTAGATGAAATATTTAATGTATAATCTTCGACCTCACCATAAGTAAATGTTTCACAAGCAGATTGTGCCGCATTATATTTCATAGATACTCTCATTCTTGTTCTTCCAGTTTTTGCCGATGTAGGAATTGTAAATGTTCCAGATAATCTATTCGCACTAGAAGACGAACCACTAACAACTTTTTCACTATTTTCAAAAGTGCCATTTTGGTTATAATCGATCCATACTGTCCAAAATTCTGTATAGGCTTGACCAGAAAATCCAGCGCTTATTACAACGGTATTACTTCCATAACTAACATTCCCAACTTGACTTGTATTATTTTTATATCCATTGTTTGATCCAGATGAATTATTTATACCACCAATCCCTACGTAATCGATATACTCAGAACTTGAATCATTTCCTTTAGAGACGCAATAATTTAGAGAATCATTTGTATCTCCAGAAAAAACATGAGTTCCTAGACCTGAAGATGTATTAATTCCTAAACGTGTCCATTGTGAAGCTAAGTAAGTCGTTCTTGGAGAACTCACACTACTTTTACGCCTAAGTGTAACGTCTTTAGCAAAATTAGATGTTCCTCCATTAAAACGTCCAATAATATCTATAAGAACATTGTTTTTAAATAAACCTATCGCATCATTACCATTAAAAGTTAATGGAGAGCTAGAAGTTGTTCGATCTGCTTTATTTTTAATTGTAGTACTTGCAGAGCTATGAGACACTACAAATGTACGTCCGTTATTTAAAGTACCGCTAAGATTATATGCCGCTTCCCAGTTTCCTGATCCATTACCTTGCCTTCTTAAATTATAACCAGAAAGATTGACGTTATTTCCTGTAAAATTAGCAATTTCTAATGCTTTATTAAATGAAGATCCTTCTACATATTCTGAAATGAACAATTCAGAAGCTCCATCATTATCAGGATCAGTTGGATCATCATTTCCAGTACCAAAACGATCTTCTGCTTGAACTCCACCCCAAATTTTTGTCGCAAAAGCGGGGTTATCTACAAACGGATTACGATTCCCCTGAATCCCAGCGATAACAGAATTCCTATTATCTTCAAAAGCATTTACAGGGTCTTCAGCATTCCATTTCAAAAATACGTCTACCATATTTGGATCTGATGTTACTGCGTTTCCAACACCTACATTTTTAGGTAAACAACGCTCTCCATAGCGTATGTACATAAATAACATCATACGTGCTACATCCCCTTTCCATTCATCGCCTGGATACCAATTTCCTTGAGGTGTTATTTTTGCATTCCCATTTCCAGCAGCAAATTTACGATTACTTCTAGATGAGTTCATTTGTATATCTGCTGGTCGTAAGTTATGCGCATCGGCTCCCGCTCCAGTTGTTCCTAAATTGGGTAGACCTAAAGACCTGGCATACGTATGCTCGCGATTCCATTCTCCTGCTCCACCACCATTATTATTCTTACTTCTACTTCTATCTGTTTTTCCATCGCCGTCATTATCATTATATCCATAAATCAACAATACTTTATTTGGATTGCTTGGATCTAAATCACTCTGTTTTAAAGCGTCCCAAACACCTGGTGTATAACTTAGAATCGTAGATTGAGTCGTCGAAACTTTATTAGATAAAACATTTTTTAATGCATTACCAGACAATGTTATGTCTACATTATTATAGTAAGAAGGGATTTGCGCATAAGTGTAATAGGAAATTAATGCTAAAAAAAATAGTAATTTGTTTTTCATGAGAATATGTTTTAAAGTTGGTTGAAATTTAAAATCATAGTATTACTAAATAGTTTTCTAACCATTAACAAATACTAAAATAATACCACAAAATACCAAAAATAAAACAACAAAAAAGTAAAATATTAATAATTGCTTAACATTTTATTAACTTAATTGAATTAATCATAAATATTTAACACCGTAATGCTTTTTAAAATTAAAAGCATCATGTTCTATTTCCATAAACTTTAACTATTAGTATATTTGTTCTCTTAATTATCGATTAACATGAAGATTTCTTACAACTGGATTAAACAGTTTTTAAAAATAGATTGGACACCAGAACAAACGAGTGAATTATTAACAGATTTGGGCCTTGAAGTTGAGGGACTAGAAACCTACCAAAGCATAAAAGGCGGACTAGAAGGTGTTGTAGTTGGAGAAGTACTAACCTGTGTACAACACCCAAATGCAGATCGTCTAAAAATAACTACCGTAAATATAGGCAAAGACGCTCCTGTGCAAATTGTATGTGGTGCTCCTAATGTAGCTGCTGGGCAAAAAGTTCCCGTAGCAACTATTGGAACGGTTTTATATTCAGACGAAGGCGAACCATGGACCATAAAAAAAGGTAAGATTCGCGGAGAAGAAAGTCATGGAATGATTTGTGCTGAAGATGAATTAGGACTTGGAAAGTCTCATGATGGTATTCTTGTATTAGCTGAAGATACAACAGTTGGTATTCCTACTGCTGAACTATTTGATATTGAAAATGACCATGTTTTCGAAATAGGGTTAACTCCAAATAGAGCTGATGCCATGAGTCATTACGGTACGGCTAGAGATTTAAAAGCGGGATTACAACATAAAGACATCAACCTAGAGCTTAGAACACCAAGCGTTAGTTCTTTTCATATAGATAATAGAACTTTAAAAGTCGATATTAATGTTCTAAACAAGGACCTAGCTCCTCGTTACTGTGGTGTTACTATTTCTGGAGTAAAAGTTGGAGAATCTCCAAATTGGCTACAACATCGTTTAAAAGCTATTGGCTTAAGCCCTATAAATAATATAGTTGATGCTACTAATTATGTTTTACATGAACTAGGGCAACCTTTACATGCTTTTGACGCGAATAAAATAGCCGAAAACAAAATTGAAGTTAAAACCGTTAAAGCAGGAACTAAATTCACCACATTAGATGGTATAGAAAGAGAAATTCACGAAGATGACCTTATGATATGTGATGCTGAAAAACCACTATGTATTGCTGGTGTTTTTGGAGGTTTAGATTCCGGTGTTTCAGAATCTACTACAAATATATTCTTAGAAAGTGCCTATTTCAACCCTATTAGTGTTAGAAAAACAGCAAAACGGCATGCTTTAAATACTGATGCTTCATTTCGTTTTGAACGCGGTATAGATCCAAATATCACCGAATACGCTTTAAAACGTGCTACGCTATTAATTCAAGAAATAGCTGGTGGTGATATTACTAGTGATATCTCTGATTCCTACCCAAATAAAATTGAAGATTTCCAAGTGCATCTGGCCTTTGATAAGGTTACTAAATTAATTGGCCAAGAAATACCTAAAGAAACCATTAAAAGTATATTAACGTCTTTAGATATTAAGGTTAATAATGTAACAGAAGCTGGTTTAGGATTAACGGTTCCTGCTTACAGGAATGACGTACAAAGAGAAGCTGATGTTATTGAAGAAATTTTACGTGTTTATGGTTACAATAATATAAAAACAACCACAAAATTAAATGCGTCGATTTCTAATTCTTCAAAATTTGAAGATCATAAAATACAAAATGTTATTGGCAACCAATTAGCAGCTCAAGGCTTCTATGAAATTCTGTCTAACTCATTAACAACACCAAATTATATTACTCTTAGTGAGCAATTAAAAGAAGAGCATAATGTTGTTATGCTAAACCCGTTAAGTAATGACTTGTCTGTGATGAGACAATCATTGCTATTTTCTGGTTTAGAAGCAATTTCACATAATATAAATAGAAAGCGCAGTAATTTAAGACTTTTTGAATTTGGAAAAACATATCATAATTATAGTGAAAGTCGTGAAGAACACAAACATCTAACGTTATTTCTTACTGGCAATAAAACGGAAGAAAATTGGACTTTAAAGGTTGAAAAAAGTAATTTTTTCTATTTAAAAGGGATTATTGAAACCACTTTACAACGTTTAGGTATTAATCGTTATGCATCAAAACCTGTTAAAAACGACCTCTTTAGTGAAGGTATGCAACTAAGTATTGGCAAACTTAAAGTGGTTGATTTTGGTATTGTAAAACCAAAAGTTACTAAGTATTTCGATATTTCGCAAGACGTTTTATTTGCCGATTTTAATTGGGATAACATTATAGAGATTGCAAAACGAAACAGCATTAAATTTAAAGCTATTTCTAAATACCAAGAAGTTCGTCGTGATTTTGCTTTATTATTAGATGATAATGTGAGTTTTGAAGACATACACACTATAGCTAAACAAACAGAAAAGCAACTCTTAAAAAATGTGAGTCTTTTTGATGTTTATAATGGCAAAAACTTACCTAAAGGCAAAAAAAGTTATGCCGTAAGTTTTACTATTCAAGATGAAAACAAAACACTTACGGATAAGCAAATCGACAAAATAATGAACAAATTGCAAGCTAATTTTGAATCTAAGCTTGGAGCTGAGTTAAGGTAAGTACTATTTAGCGTTAATAATTACTGCTTTCGGTCATAAAAAACATCCATCCCCAACCCTTCCTTCAAAGGAAGGGAGTGAGAAAAGTCTCCCTTTGAAGGGAGATATAGAGGGATGTTTAACGCGCTGTAAGTATCAACACTAATTTAAATTAGAGCAATTACTATTAATCTATTGTTTTTAAGGTGTTTAAACCTTATTTTTAGAATTCAATAAATCATTATATAAGACATACTACTAATTTGTCCGTTCGAGCGCAGTCGAGAACTATATAATCTAAAAAAGTCTCGACTGCGCTCCAGACATAAATAGTTTCAAAATTATTTTATATAAATATGAACTTATACCTATTATGAATTAAAATACGTTAAAAAGATAGACATGCTGTTAAAACCAACAAATATAGAAGATAAATTACGAGGCCAAAGAAGTCGAGTTTCTAATCCTGAAACTATTCTTGAACAAGTGTATTCTATTTTTGAGGCAGAATCTAAGAAAGAATCATTAATATTAAATGAACTGTCTTCCGGAAAAGAAAAACAAACGAATGCATTTTGCTTTGATCTCCTAGAATCTGATAAGATCTACCACATAGATACTATTAAGTCTACTTGTATCGATTATAGATTACGATTTTTAGACTCTAGATTATTTAAAAATGAGTTTCCTCAAGACGCTTTATCTAAAATTAAAGCACTAGAAAAGAATCACAATATTAAATTGCAAGGTTTCAAAATAATGGCGCCTTCTAAGCTATTTAAACTAAAAAATCCCGACGACCCATTATTATTTGCTCCCATAGGAAATGGTTACTATTATTTAATTCATAAATGGGGGAATGATTTACATCCTTTAAGAAAATGGTTAATGTTACCTTTTAAAACTTTTGAGACCTTAATAATATCTGCCTTACTAGCCAGCTTTTTAATCACTTTTATATTCAACTTTAAACTATTAGAAAATCAAGTAATATCTTCTAAGTTTCTAATACTATTCTTATTTATGTTTAAGTCTGTGATAGGGGTCATTATTTTTTATGCGTTTTCGCAAGGAAAGAATTTTAACTCGGTAATTTGGAATAGTAAGTATAGTAAATAAACTTATCTTCACTTTTTTTTCCTAAAAAAGGTCTAGATGAGTTCAAAAAAAAAGGCTACCCTAAAAAAGGTAGCCTTCATATTTTATATTATAAAGTACTAGAATTAAGATTTCACCTTAATAGCAAGACCTATAACACCATTAGTTCCTGCTCCAGCTGTTAAAGTTTCTACTTTAATAACTCCTTTATTACCATATGCATCCTCAAACTCCAAAACATCTCCAACTGCTAATCCTGTAGCTCTTTCTGAAGTTGGTGTAACTATAGCATCTATTTCAACATCTGTAACTGTATCATAATCAAGAGTAGATGGTGCAATAAAAAATGAATTCAATTCTTCCTGAGGAACTCCAGTAAGTTGTGAAACATTCTCACCAGTATTGGTCATGGTATCAAAATTAAAAAGCGCTGGATAATTAGCTGTAGAACCTAAACTAGCTAAATCAGTAGTACCAAAATAATAATAACCAAAATCCCATAGAGCAGCAGTTTCCTCTCCTTCACTAATTCTATATAAATTACCGTTGTAAACTGATGTAAATGTTTGAGATGAACCATCTCCAAGTGGCGCTTTCAATTCTATAGAATATTCTACAATTTCACCCTCATTCCCCATAGTAGGTGTCCCAAAGTTTAAAGTTATTGTACCTAGAGCTGTATCGTCTATTGCATTTCTTTTAGTAACATCTCTAAAATCACCTCTTCCTGTTGTTGCCCAAAATGTATAAACTATACTTTCTCCTTCAGCCATTGGTGCCGGTAAATTTATTTGAAATTCGAATTCTTTTTTATCATCTCCAACTAAATCTAAAGAGCCATCTGGTTTTTCATCTACTTCTTGAGAGGTAAATTGAAAAGGTTCTGGAGTTCCACCATTAATTTGCTCTGTAATATATAATCTACGCATGTTTGTTTCTGATTGAAACGATACTTTAGATGTGATCTCCATTCCTGTACTACCGTCTGCAGAAACGGTTACTTCTCTCATGTCTCCTCCTGCTTCAAAAACACTAAGTTCTGCATCAAAAGTTGCAACTGGATCATCATCTCCAGGAGGTGGAATAGAAATGTCTGTGTTATCATCTGAGCTACAACTAAAAGCCAATATGGCTATTAAAAATAATCCTAAAATCGATTTGGGTTTGAAAAATTTACTCATAATTATTGATTTAAATTGTTTGTTTGTTAACAAATGTATATAGATTTTGATTATAATTTTAACATAATCTCATTTTTTCGACGAAATCGTTTTTATGTTAGAAAAAATCGTTAAAAGGAACGTTTTCAAAGTATTGACTGTTTTTAAAAGGAAAATTGTTCAAGTTTATCCTTATTTTCTTTTTTTATATCTAATTATTTCCAGGTAATACAACTCGATCTATTACATGTATAACCCCGTTAGATTGATTAATATCTGCAGACTGTATATTGGCATCATTTCCTTGTCCATCAGTAAGAATAACGGTTCCTCCTTTTGTGTAAGCAGATATTATATTTCCATTAACTGTTTTAAGATCGGTTTCACCATCATTATCCCTAACCGATTTTGCTATACTCAAAGCATTATTATTGCCCGATACAACATGATAGGTTAAAATAGATTTCAACCGTTCTATATTTTCTGGTTTTAATAAGCTTTTCAACTTGCCAGCTGGTAAAGCAGAAAATGCGGTGTTAGTTGGCGCGAAAATAGTAAAAGGGCCATTGCCTGATAATGTTTCTTCTAATCCAGCTGCTTTAATTGCTGTTAGTAATGTGGTATGCTCTTTAGAATCTGTTATATAAGAGATTACATTCTCTTTTTGAGTAACAGTTAAATTAGAAACTTCTGTATTTTCGATTATATTTTCCTGAGCAAAATTAAAATTTACAACACAAATTAATAGCATTCCTATAAAAATTTGAATCTCTTTTTTTATTGTCTTCATAATATAAATATTAAAAGTTTATGTATACCCTTATAAACGAGCAAATAAAAAATACAGATTTCATTTTCACACAACTTTAACTAATTTAACACTTTAATAAACTAATATTTACATTGTATTCTTTAGTCTTTTTACTTAGACAAATGATAATATTCGTTCAGAAGTTTACCTCTTGTATCGTATTAGTATTAATAAGTATATAGCCAGTAGATGATTACTTATATTTTAATTGAAATAGTATCAAAATGTCTGTTTTTTTTACCTTTGTCATTACTCAGACAAGATTAGAAACTTATTTTTAACAAACGAATAGTTCTTTCGCATAGGCATAGGGAGCAAACGAACAGACAACAGGGATTTTTTTAATACACAGAAAAATCAAATAGTTAAAAAATAGACACTAACACATATTAAACTACTGATGAGGCTGTCTAAAAAGTTAAAAACATAGTTAATGTTTGGTTGAGCGCAGTCGAAACCTACTGATTATGGTAGGTATTTAGTTCTCGACTGCGCTCGAACGGACAGAACTAAGACTTTTGAGACAGCCTCATTGTTGTAAAAAAAAAGCTCAGGATTGAATTCAATTCTGAGCTTTTTGAAATTTAAAAATTCTGATAGCCAAAAATAAGACGATCAATACATATAATATTACCAAATAAATTTAAACGTATCTACATTTATACCGTTTTTTAACTTAGCGACATATATGCCATGGCTTAAGAAACTTAATTTTAAATCAAATTTGTTCGTATTAGCTATACTCTTAGAAGACATCACTTCCTTACCTTCCATATTGTAGATTAATAATTGTGCATTATTATCTAGCTCCTTATTGCTATATACTCGTAAACCAACATTATTGATATTAAACTCAACATTAGTTTTACTAATAACATCATTTACTGATAAGGTACCTTCTTCAAATAAAACACTGTAATCACCATTTAGCGCAGATTTATTTAAACGTTCTTTATGATCTCTTACTATATCTTCATAGCCTGGATCAGGAAGCCCTGTTGCTTTGTCGATTAAGTTATTCCATTCATGAGGATCATTACGATGATCATACAATTCTTCAGCAATTAAACCATTTCCTATAACTCTTTTTATATACCTAAAATCCTGACTTCTTAACGTATGATTATTTGCATTTCTAGAAGTTAAAGCATATCGTTTCCAATCCATATTTGGTGAATCCATTAAACGTTTAAAGCTTACACCATCTAAATCGTCTTTTTCTGGCAATTCTGCTAAATCTATTAAAGTTGGATAAACATCTACTAAAGACACAGGTCTATCTACCACTTGTCCAACAGGATTAGATGGGTCATAAATCATTAATGGAACTCTTGCCACTTCTTCCCAAAATGTAGGTTTTGTCCAAAAATCTTTCTCTCCTACATGAAAACCATGATCACTCATAAATACGATTATTGTATTATCCTTAAATGGACTGTTTTCTAAAGAATCTAGCAAGTTACCTACACAATCATCGGCAAAAGTAATATTAGCTAAATAAGCTAAAACAAAATTTTTCCATAAATCCTTATCTTTTACTTCATTATGTAAAGCAGACCATGTATCACTAACTTGAACATCTGACATATCATCAATATTCGGATTCATAGCAATATCTGGAAGAATAATAGTATTAATATCGTACATGTCAAAATATTTTTTAGGACAATACAAAGGCATGTGAGGTCTTAATGTACCAGCCGCAGCAAAAAACGGAGCAGCGTTAGCTGGTCTATTCTCAATTAAGTCGGCAACAAAATCTAATGATTTAAAATCAAATGTGCTTTCTAGTGTTTGAACGTTTCCTGAAAAATCAATTTCTACAGGAAAATAATCGAATTGTTGTTTAAAAAATGGTCCTATCCCAGGTTGATCTAAATTTAAACCATGCTGAAATCGATCTGCCTCCGGAGGCTTCTTAGTTCCCATTGTTCCTTTATGCTGTATGTCGAACGAAGCAGGATCACTTTTAGGGTTTGGTACTGCTGAATTTCCTCGTGGTTTGTGAAAAATTTTACCACCACTTATTGTTTCATAGCCAAAACTATTAAAGTATTGAGGTAAAGTTACTATATTTTCATTTCCTGGTTTATCTCTAAAGTGAGGTGAATTCTCATAAATTTTTGTGCTTGTTGGATATTTACCAGTAAGAATACTTGTCCTTGAAGGACCGCAAATTGGGGCTGTACAATTCGCATTCATAAAAATTGTAGATTTACTTGCTAACTTGTCCATGTTTGGTGTGATAGCCTGCGGATCTCCATAAGGTCCAATCATGGTATTAAGATCGTCTACCATTACAAATAAGACATTTTTACGCTGCCCTTGAGCATAAAAACTAAATATAAGTAAGAACAAAAGGTTGATTTTTATTTTTAAATACATGTCATTAAAAATTTAAATTTAGTTATTATTTTAAGTTATTATTTTATTACAAAACAATCACTCTCTGAATATTATTTATAGAGCCAGAGGCATTCTTTATTTGAACAATGTAAACTCCAGATTGATTTAATTGTAATGATTTCCTACTTTGAGTAAATGTCTTAACATCAAGATTAGATTGATTTACATTTATAGTTTTTTCAGAGATTAATTTCCCCATAATATTGTACACTTTCAATTCTAAATTCTCAGAAGTTGATTGAACACTAAAATTTAATTCATCTGTAACAGGATTTGGATAAAATTTAACCGAATTATAGGCTTCTACATCATCAACTGATAATGTACAAGTTCTAGTACCATCCTCATTTCTAACTATCATTTTTGAATTGTTAGGAAATCCAAAAGAATTAGCTCTTATCTCTTGTAATGATGGAATATTTATACTATAATACCTTGGATCGTTTCCAGTATTGCTACTAGCTCTGTAATAAAAAGGTGCTATTGTTGGGCCTAAATGAAATTTATTTTCCATATTTGGTATAGGATTTGGTCTTAAGATACTTGGATCTCTTAGACCACAAGGAACCCAGTCAAAACTTCCTCTATTAACTTGAGCATTTGTTCCAAATGTACATTTAACATCTGTAACTCTTGATCTTGGATCAAAAGTACCAATGCTTGGTGCATTTAAATCTACAAAAGCTCTATCTATTCGAACGGCCGATTTACAACCTATAGCTTCAATTTTCTGAACATCTAACCAACCATTTTTAGCTCCCCATGGTTGTATCATAACTGCTGAGTTACCTCTTTCTGCTTTAATATTATACCCTGAAATTTCTGAAAAATTTGATACGTCTTGAGGTGCTCCACTAGCAGTGACATCATCAGACTCCAAACGAAGTGTTACACCTCCACCTACAGAACTTAAATCTTTAAATAACATCTTTTCACCAGACCGCACTTGAACCACTCCGTAACCGCCATGAGCATTTTCCTGACTAATATTTTTAACTAAACCGTTTCGAGATCTTTTCCATTCACCTTGCAAATTTTTCACTACTGAACAGTTAAGTATGGCGTGAATCGTTTTTTTATCTATCACATGGCAATTAGAAACCATAAAGTTTTCTGCCCATTTTACGTTAAAAACGGTAATTCTTGATAACGGTGGTAAGTTGGACATATCTATTGTAAACTTACCTCCTAAAGTCCTAATACTAATATTTTCAGAAAGTCCAAATTTGGCTCCAAATTTAAAAATAGAGGTATTTCCACCATTGTTAGTACCTAGTATGGGAAAGACTACTGCGTCCTTATCAAATACTAAATGCAAATTATTTCTCATGAATATATCACTTATAATCCATTCTCCAGCAGGAATAGTAATTACCGCACTTAATCCTGATCCTGATGGTATTAATCTATTAATAAGATTTTTTAATGCTTGTGAATCATCAATACCATCATTAGGTATACCGCCTTCGTCTATAAAATTTACTCTTCTATCAGAGGGAATGGTTAATGATGTATCATTAAAGTAATCACTTTCTGTTAGATTCACAGGTAAAGGGCTTCCTACTTGAGCAAGCATCTTAGTATTACCATACAATAAGAAAAGTATAAATAAAACATTGTAAATGTAAATAGTATTTTTTTTCATGCTAAAATTTTAGTTTTAAGATTTATTTTTTTTTAAAAGCGTTTATTAAAAGTTTTTTAATTATTAATCTTAAATATTTAGTATTTCAACCTTGTTGAACAAGCACCAAAAATAGATAAGAATTTTACTTATATGTTTCGTCAACACAGATTTAAACATAAACAAAAAAAATATCAATATTCCTTAATAAATTAACAATCAAAATGTTAATAAACGTATATTTTACATTTATAAATATAATCTTGTTTATTTTTACGCAAAAAAATTATCGTCAAAATACACATTAAAATAGATGAAATTTATTATTAACCTGTTGAAATTATTCACAGACTCCTAATTTTCAGAATAAACCATTTTCTAAATAATATAAACGAAGCACACAGCTACTCAATAAAATTAAATCTATCAAAATATTTTAAAGCCTCTTTTCTATTTAAATAATTTATAAGATAGAACTTGTATCTACTCTCTTATTAATAGAGTTATTAAAAAATATAGATTTTACTTTCACACAACTTTAACTAATTTAACACTTTAAAACACGGTAATTTATTGACTTTTATTTCGTATATTTAAATTGAACTCTAAATTTAATAGCTATGACAGATACGAATTACACTAGAATATACACAGGCAATTTTATAATTGTACAACAAGTATTTCAACGATTAGAAAAAATCGGAATTAAAGCTATTATAAAAGATGAATCTGAATCTGGAAGATTAGCAGGTTTTGGCTCACCAATTCCTGGACAACAAGAAGTTTTTGTTCACGTAAATGAACTGGATAAAGCTGTGCCCATTATAGAACAAGTTAGATTTGCTATGAATGCTAATTAAAAGAACTCTATATAATACCCAATTATAATTTAAAAAAGTCATCAATTTAAACCAAAATGACTAATTTTCGTTTAAATATAAAAAGTTTAAACGAGTTAAACAAAAAGTCCTGAATCGTTATACTTTTCAGGACTTTTTGATGTTTTAGCGTGTGTTCGGCTTGAAAAAATCACATAAGTTAGTCCCGAAGCTTCGGGATCGATTTCAAGAGAAGTGTATCGAGAACATTTATTTTCTTACCAAAAACCTATTCTCGATATTATTTTTTTCCACTTTGTTACAAAAAACCACTCGAACTGACGGTTTTTAAGAATTTAGTTTATACTGAAACAGCATACATTTTATCTCTCA
This sequence comes from uncultured Flavobacteriaceae bacterium, assembly GCA_937959395.1. Classification (GTDB taxonomy): domain Bacteria; phylum Bacteroidota; class Bacteroidia; order Flavobacteriales; family Flavobacteriaceae; genus JAHDGB01. Next base: position 33,945 of record CALGLR010000017.1, read on the forward strand.
ATTCTTTAATTTTTGCGTCTTGCATATAATCATCGAATGTTGTGTACCGATCAATTACACCACTAGGTGTTAATTCTATCACTCTATTCGCTACCGTTTGAGCAAACTCATGATCGTGTGTTGTAAACAAAACGGTGCCTTTAAAGTTTTTTAATGAATTATTAAAAGCAGTAATACTTTCTAAATCTAAATGGTTTGTAGGCTCATCTAACTGAAGTACATTAGCTCTTGTCATCATCATTCGCGATAGCATGCAACGCACTTTCTCTCCTCCAGATAATACTGTAGATTTCTTAAAAGCTTCTTCTCCACTAAAAATCATTTTCCCTAAGAAACCACGAATATTAACTTCTTCTCGTTCTTCTTCAGTTTGCGCCCATTGGCGTAACCAATCTATTAGTGTTAAATCGTTATTAAAGAATTCACTATTATCTAATGGTAGGTACGACTGTGTTGTAGTAACCCCCCAAGCAAATTTACCAGAATCTGCTTTTTGTTTGTTATTAAGTATTTGATAGAAAGCACTAGTTGCTCTAGAATCTCTAGAGAATAAAACAACTTTATCACCTTTGTTCAAATTTAAATCAATGTCTTTAAATAAAATTTCACCATCAATAGAAGCACTTAATCCTTCTACATTTAATATTTGATCTCCTGCTTCTCTATCTCGTTCAAAAATAATAGCTGGATAACGACGACTTGTTCGCCTAATTTCCTCTATATTAAGTTTATCTATCATTTTCTTTCTACTAGTAGCTTGTTTACTTTTTGCTACATTAGCAGAAAATCGACGAATAAACTCTTCTAATTCTTTTTTCTTTTCTTCAGCTTTTTTGTTTTGCTGTGCATGCTGTCTTGCTGCTAATTGAGAAGATTCATACCAAAACGTATAATTTCCTGAAAAATGGTTTATTTTTCCAAAATCTATATCACTAATATGTGTGCAGACTGCATCTAAAAAATGCCTATCGTGAGAGACTACAATAACGCAATTATCATAATTTGCTAAAAAGTTTTCTAACCAGCCAATTGTTTCATAATCTAAATCATTGGTAGGTTCATCCATAATTAACACATCTGGATTACCAAAAAGTGCCTGTGCTAAAAGTACTCTTACTTTTTGTTTACCATCAAGATCTCCCATTACTGTGTAATGAAGATCTGCTTTAACCCCTAAGTTAGATAGCATTGCAGCAGCATCACTATCTGCATTCCAACCATTCATTTCTTCAAATTGTACTTGAAGCTCCCCTATCTTCTCAGCGTTTTCATCGGTATAGTCTGCATAAAGCGCATCAATTTCAGATTTTAATTTATATAAAGGTTTATTTCCTTTTAAAACTGTTTCTAAAACGGTATCTGCATCATGCTTATTATGGTCTTGTGTTAAAACAGACATACGCTTACCAGGCTCTAAATGCACATTTCCAGAATTAGCTTCTTGTTGCCCAGAAATTATTTTTAAAAACGTAGACTTCCCTGCTCCATTGGCACCAATAATACCATAGCAATTACCATTATTGAATACTGTATTCACTTCATCAAAAAGGATACGCTTACCAAATTGAACTGAAAGATTTGAAACTGATAACATTATCTTATATTTTAATTTTACTCAGATGATTTATATTCACTTAAATATAATACCATTTATAACTTAAAATAACTGGTATAACTTAACAAACTTACAAATAAGTACATTTTACTCCTTGACGTAAACCCTTTTTGAAAGTTTGCGGCAAAAGTAGAAAATTTAAGTCGTATCATGAAATACAAAACCTTTTAATAAGCTTACAATAGTTGATTTTTCTTAAAAAAGATCCTCAAAAAATGGATAATGTATTTTTAACAGCGAATTAACAGCAATACACTGTTTCAAAATATACTTTTGTTATTAACTAACAATCTATATTCAACCCTTTTGTAGTAATGTTAAAAAAAAATCCCTTATTCATATTTTTTTTAATTCTTGTTTTTTGTTCATGCAAGAATAATAAGATTAAAAATTCTAATGGAAATGCTTTTCTTGGTGGAGAGATCATTAATCGTACAAGTAATTACATTGTTCTAAAACACAACAAAAAATTTATCGATTCTATTGTACTAAATAGTAATAACAGATTTGAGTATACTATTAAAGATGCAAAAGCTGGTTTATATTATTTCCATCATGGTAAAGAGTTTCAAAGTATCTTAATTGAGCCTGGAGATAGTTTAATGATCAGACTTAACACATACGATTTCGATGAATCTATCGCTTTTGGTGGAAAAGGATCAAAAGAAAACAATTATTTAATGCGATTATTTCTTGAAAACGAAAAAGAAGTAAAAGGGACTATTCTTAATTATAGTCAATTAAAACCTGAATTATTTCAAAAAAAAATTAATACGCTTAGAGATAAAAAATTAGAACTTTTAAAAATTTTTAATTTAAAAAACAATACCTCTAAATTATTTCAAGAAATTGCTTTAGCTAATATTAATTACAACTATTATAATGCGAAAGAGTTTTATCCATTTGCTAATTATAGAAAAAATGAACTAGAGATTTTTAATACTATTCCAAAAGATTTTTATAGTTATCGTAAAACGATTAATTATAATAATGTCATGTTAGAGAATTATATCCCATACAATTCTTTTTTACGTTTTCATATTAACAATATTGCATTAAAAAAGCATTTTGATCATTCTAATGAAAGTAACTACAATGAATATTCTCTCGATTACAATTTAGATAAATTAAATATCGTAGATAGTTTAATTAAAAATGAGTCCATAAAAAATGCTTTACTTAATTACAATACTATTATGTTTATAAATGGTTCTCAAAACACATTAGACTATGAACCAATTTTAAACTCTTTTATAGAAAAAAACTCAGATAAAAAACAAATAAGAAAAGCCAAACAATTGGTTAAAACCTATCAACGCTTAAGACCAGGCGAACCTATTCCTAATTTAGTATTACTTAATAGTAAAGATGAAGAAGTTTCTATTTCTAGACTTATAAAAAGGCCAACTATTATTTATTTTTGGAATGTAAAAAGTAAAAGTCATTTAATTGATAGCCACAAACGCATAAAAAAATTACGATTAAAACATCCGGAGTTTGATTATATGGCGATATCTACTAATGATATCTCTTCGCAAGAACAACATCAAATCTTAAAACGGTTAAACTTAGTAAACGTAAATGAATACCGTTTCAAAACACCAAATGAAGCAATAAAAACTTTAGCTATAAAACCTATTAATAATGTGTTTTTAGTAGACAAGGATGCAAACATAATTAATCCAAAGGCGAATATATTTAATATACATTTTGATCAATTGCTTTTCGAACATGCGATCAAATAAAATAGTCTTAAAAAAATAAAAAGAGGCTATCTGAAAAGCCTTAGTTCTGTCCGTTCGAGCGCAGTCGAGAACTAAATACCTACCAATAATTAGTAGGTTTCGACTGCGCTCAACCAGACATTAACTATGTTTTTAACTTTTTAGACAGCCTCGCTTTATTATATGAGGTCACTTAAAAAAAAAATAAATGATTTCTTAATTCCCTTTGTTATAATCTGCTAAAAACTTAGCTAAACCACTATCTGTAAGTGGGTGTCTTAATAATCCTTCAATTGAACTTAAAGGTCCCGTAATTACATCGGCTCCTAATTTAGCACAATCTATAATATGCATAGTATGGCGAACTGAAGCCGCTAAAATTTCTGTTTCAAAAGCATAATTATCATAAATATGTCTAATTTCTGCTATTAAATTTAATCCATCTGTAGAGATATCATCTAAACGTCCAATAAACGGAGAAACATAAGTCGCACCAGCTTTTGCCGCTAATAAAGCTTGCCCAGGAGAAAAAACTAAAGTTACATTTGTTTTTATGCCTTTATCACTAAAATATTTACATGCTTTTACACCATCTTTAATCATTGGTAACTTTACTACAATTTGATCATGCAATTCAGCTAACGCTTCACCTTCTTTTACCATGCCCTCAAAATCTGTAGAAATAACCTCAGCACTAACATCTCCATCTACGATATTACATATATCTACATAGTGCTTTAAGATATTATCATGTCCAGTAATTCCTTCTTTTGCCATAAGTGATGGGTTAGTAGTAACTCCATCTAAAATTCCTAAATCTTGGGCATCCTTTATTTGTTCAAGATTAGCAGTATCTATAAAAAATTTCATGTAATTGTTTTTTAGTTTTTATTAAGTTGTGTCTAATTGCTTGTTTAAAGCAACGCAAAGTTACGACATCAATTAATTTACTGTAAAAAATAATCTAAAATGATATTAACAATAACTTTAGACTTTAGTCTTTAGTCTTTAGTCTTTAGTCTTTAGTCTTTAGTCAAATTTAAAAATGTAACAATCCCAAATACTATATGTGAGCTTAACATTTAAAAATTTAATTTTAAGTGTTCTTACTCGTTTGTTTTCTTATAATTTATAGTGATTTATCAATAACTTCTCATAGGTTTTATCTGGTAATATAAACTTCAATATAATAGAAAATTTTTGCATAAAAGCTCCTACTTTGTAATGAATTTTGGGTTTTTTAGTATTTATAACTTTAAAAACCATTTTTGCAACAGCTATAGGATCACTGCTTTTATTTACGTCTTCATCTATAGCTTTCAAAACTTTAGCATATTTTTCTTTATAAGGCGAATTTTCTTTTACCGGAGAATGAAAACGACCAGCAGCTATATTCGTTGCAAAATCGCCTGGCGCTATATTAGTCATATGAACATTAAAATCTTTAAGTTCCATTCTAAAAGCTTCGGTTAAAGTTTCTAAAGCTCCTTTGCTTGCACTATAAATACCTCGATAAGGCAATCCCATGTAGCCCGCTATAGAGGTTATATTAATAACCAATCCAGAATTTTGTTTTCGCATTTGAGGCAAAACACCTTTTATAACATTTATAGGTCCAAAAAAGTTAGTATCGAAATTATGCTGTATTTGGGCTTGAGGGATCTCTTCAATAGGTCCTGTTATTCCAATACCTGCATTATTAATTAGCACGTCTAATTGACCTTCTTTTAAAATGACTTCATCAATGGCTTTAGTAATCGAAAATACGTCATTTACATCTAAAGCAATAATTGGAAAAATGCTGTTTTTATAATTTTCAGGGTTTCGGCTTGTTCCATATATTTTAAATCCTTTAGAAGTTAAAAACGCTCCTATTGCTTTACCTATTCCAGATGAACCACCAGTAATTAAAACGACTTTAGACATATTTTTTTGGATGAAATTTTAATTTTACTAAAATAAGAAGTTACTTTTTAATTCTGCAAAGAATAAATACATTCCCATATTAGAAGAATATGTATTAAAACAAAAAATCCTGAATGCACATTAGCTTTCAAGATTAAAAAAAAAGGCAAGCTACCTACATCACACCGCTACGACCATTTACCTTTGCTTCGTTCCCGACCTGGAGGATTCAACAGGAGCTGGTTGTGTAGGACTTGCCCATGCAAAGATACAATCTTTTAATTTTATTGCAATGATTTTTTAAACTGAATTTTAATAAATATCTTGCTTAAAAATTATAAACAAACATGAGTTTTTTTAAACTACTTACAATCACATTTTTAAGCCTATTTGTTATCGCTTGTGGTGATAATACTAGCAAGAAAAAAAATAACTTTTCAATAAAAACTAACGCCCTTAAAAATGCAATTGCTAATAATAAGACTTTGGAGGTTGGTTTAAATAATCCTAAAAACTTCACTGTTAAATCGGTTAACTATACATTAAATGACAAGCCAATTAATGCAAACACTAATTTATCGGCCTTCAAATTAGGTAAGTTCCCTATTAAAGCTACTATTAATTATAATGATGGAGAAACGGAAACGGCAGTTCAGAATATTTCGATATTGAGTGCTACTTCTCCTAAGGTTTATAATTATGAAATTATAAATACATACCCTCATGATATTACTTCTTATACCCAAGGCCTAGAGTTTTATAATGGTGAGCTTTATGAAAGTACTGGACAACTAGGAAAGTCTAAGCTTAGAAAGTTAGATTATAAAAATGGTACCGTATTAGAAAATGTTGATTTAGATAAAGATTACTTTGGTGAAGGTTTAACGGTTTTAAATGATAATATCTACCAATTAACTTGGCAAAAAGGCACTGGTTTTGTTTATGATGTAAAAACCTTTAAGAAAACGAGTAGTTTTAAATATGGAAAAAGTAAAGAAGGTTGGGGATTATGTAATGACAAAACAAACTTATACAAAAGTGATGGTACAGAACGTATCTGGACATTAAACTCTGAAACCTTAGCAGAAACAGATAATATACAAGTCTATACGCATAAAGGAAAGATTGGACGTTTAAATGAGTTAGAATGGATCGATGGAAAAATATATGCTAATATCTACCAAAGAGATGGTGTTGTAATTATAAACCCTAAAAATGGTGCCACTGAAGCTGTTGTAGATTTCTCTCCACTAAAAAAAGAAGTAAAACAACACAAAGATTTAGATGTATTAAATGGTATTGCTTACAACCCAGAAACAAAAACAATCTTTGTAACTGGTAAACATTGGAACAAGTTATTTGAAGTTAAAATAACCGAATAATACACTTCACTCAATAAAACAATCGGTTCACTCAATCTTACTATTATAACTTTTAATTTCTATGGTTCTTTGGATAACTAAAACTATTTCTGAATAGAATACACTGTAAAAGAAATTGATGATTTTATCCTTTATATGAAATATAAAAATAAAGCATAGCCGCTTGTACTGAGCGAAGTCGAAGTATAGTTAGTTTTTTTTATTAAAATAGAAAGGAAAAAAGGGCGATTTATTACGGTTTATTTTATTCAGAAATGGTATAATAAAGAAACCATGAGAAAAGTAATATCAGTATCTATTCCAGAACCTTGCCATGAAGACTGGAATAAAATGACACAAAAAGAAAAAGGACGTCATTGTAATGTTTGCGAAAAAACAGTTGTAGATTTTACTAATAAAACAGACGAGCAAATTGTTAAAACATTTGAAAGCAATGGTAAATTATGTGGCCATTTTAAAACCAATCAATTAGACCGAGAACTTGTATTTAGTCGTAAGAGTAAAAACAGTTATCGATCCATGGCAGCTTCAGGATTATTGGCTTTTCTTGCTTTAAATTCCTTTAAAAGTAAAGCACAAAACCAACCTCTACTTCCTAAAACAGAACTTATAAAATCGGTAAACCATATAAAAGGTAAAATAGCGACTTCAGTTTTAAAAGAGCACGTAATTACTGGAACAATATTAGATGAGAACGATTTACCACTTCCAGGGGCAAATGTTATTGTAAAAGGAGCTAGTATTGGAACCACTACAGATTTTGATGGAAATTTCAAATTAAAAGTAGAAAAAGGAGTGATTCTAGAAGTTAGCTTTATTGGCTATGAAACAAAAGAAGTGGTTGTTTCGAATAGTAATATAATAAGAATGTTTATGGATGCCCAAATAATGGGAGAAATGGTAATAACTGAATGTTACAGTTCAGATTACGTTTATACTCCAACTCCAGAAGAACTAGCCGAAGAAAAAAAACAATACCAACTTAGAGCCGCTAATAATGAAGCTTTTTACAAAAGAAAATATCAAAAAGAAAGAGCCGCTAAAAAATTAAAAAGGCAACAAAAAAGAAATAGTCAATAAAAACATTGAACTCATCAAAAAATAAAAACATTGAACTCATCAAAAACTGAACCACTATGGACTTAAAGTCCATAGGTTCGGGTTCGTGACTTAAAGTCACCCCATGGTTATTTTTCAATTATGAAATTTGTAGCATTACCATCGTCTGGTCTTCGATGATGCTCCAAGTACTCATTAACCATT
>CALGLR010000018.1 GCA_937959395.1 uncultured Flavobacteriaceae bacterium
TGTTTGGTTAAATCAAAATGGCTAACCAATACTTCGGGAAGTAATAAATTAGCTGCTAAAAATAAAGCGTCTGAGGACATAGAATTTTTTATAGCAAAGTTCTTCCATTTTTAGTTACTCCACAACTTTTTGTCTTGATCCCAAATTCTTGGTTGTTAGATCTAGTGAATACAGATGAAATAAATTTACAAACAAATCCAAGTCTTAATTCTTGGTGTATCGCAGAAGTTTACGATCATATTATAAGAGTAGCAAGAAGCTACCAAATACCAAACCTTAAGAAATGTTTATCTGGTGAATTAACAAGACGAAAAAGAAAAAACACCTATGGTTTAGCTATCTTTAATCTGGGGATAAGAAGGCAAATACCTATTAAAATGGAAAAATTTCCATCCAATCTCGCCTAAAAAAATCACTTACCATAACCAATACAAATCCCCTCTTCAGTTTGAATTTAATTAGTTAACTTTAAAAATTAGAAACTCCAAAAAACTATTAGTCTAATGGGTAGCAAATCATTTTTTCAAAATTTCATACTAACTTTTATTTTCGTCCTAATTACGCTTCCTGTCCTTGCTCAAGTTAACCCATCTCAATCCATTCCAAATAAAATATCTTCAATTACGGTTTTCTTGAATAATGCTGAAATTTATAGAAAAGGAAAAATTACAATATCAAATGGTAAATCGGAGATATTATTCGAAAATATTTCTTCAAGGATAATGGATAAAGGAATTAAAGTAAATGCATCGAATGGTGTAAAGATATACGCTATTTCAATAGATAGAAAGATAAAAAGTTTTGAAAAAAATGAAGCTTATAAAAGAATTATTGATTCAATTAAAGTTATTGGTAATCAAGAAGAGTTATTCTTATCCAATTTAGAAATTCTCAATAAACGAATGCTTTTCTTGGAATCAAACATGAAAATAAATAACAGTTCTTCAGTTACATTTTCAAAAATTGATGAAGCTGAAAAATATTTCTCAAAGAAGATTCGAGAAATTCAAAATAAAATTACTATCGAAAAAAACAAACTAAAAACGATTAATGAAAACAAAAAAATATCAATAAATAAAGCAGATAGTCTTAAACAAAGAATACAAAAATCAAATACTACTTTAAGAATCATTCTAGATAGTAAAATTACGACTGAATGTGAAATAAGCTTAAAATACCTTGTAACAAATGCTATTTGGAAACCAGTATACTCAATGAGAGCAAATAAAGATAATTCTAATATTGATATTGAATATCAAGCTCAAATATATAATGACACAGGAATTGATTGGTATAACATTCCTATGACTTTAGCAATTCTAGATTCTTCAAATGATATTGACATGCCAGAGCTAGATGTCTGGTCACTAGAAAATAGTGAAAATCAATACTCGAAACGAAGATACTCTTCATCTAATACTGGACGTAATAATGATAAAAAAAAACCTGAAAACGATACTAGTTCGCTAGAGTTTAATGAGTTAGGAATCGATGATTTAAGTACTCGGTTTGAATTAGAGAATTTACATAAAATACCATCTGACGCGACTCCACATTTAATAGATGTCACCTCGTTTCAAAAGAAAGTAGAATTTTATAATTTATCTATTCCAAAAATTAAAAATGGTGGATATTTAGTTGCTAGAATAAATGATTGGCAAAGCTTAGGATTAATTGATGGAACCGCAAGTTTATATTATAATAACACATATCAAGGTTTTTCTAACCTTAAAACTCAACAAGTAAGTGATACTCTTGATATATCGCTAGGAAAAGAAAATTCCTTTTCTATATCTAGAAAAAAAGTAAGCAGTAGAAGTAGAAAAAATTTAATCGGGTTTAGTATAACAGAAAATATGACTTTTGAAATCATTGTAAGAAATAATAAAAATGAAGCTACTGAAATTGAAATCAAGGATCAAATTCCTGTTTCGAACAGTAAAGATGTAGAAGTAAAGTCCATAAATTTAAGTAACGGCAAACTGGACCCCCTTAATGGCGAAGTTTCATGGAATATAAAACTAGCACCTAATGAATCGAAGAAAATAATATTAAGGTTTAGCATCAAATATCCTAAAAGCAAAAAAAATCAAATTTTCTACAATAGAAAAAAAATTATGTCTCCAAGGTTTTTCTAGTAAACAATTGAAAACACTATATATCCCTACTAAAAAATGAATAACATCGAAATACTAACAAAAAGAACACGAATAAGATTGATTCATTTCTCTGATTTAGATGCAATCCATAATCTCCATTTGTTACCAGAAACCGATGAGTTTAATACTTTGGGGATTCCAAAAAACAGTGAAGAAACTAAATCTATAATTGAACTTTGGATTAAAGAAAACAACTTACTCGAAATTACAAATTACACATTTGCAATTGAAAATAAATCAGATAAAACATTCATAGGTTTATTTGGCTTTAAACTATGGAATAAAAAACACCGAAGAGGTGAAGTTTGGTATAAAATACATTCAAAACACTGGAATAAAGGATTTGCAACAGAAGCTTTAGTCGAAATGATAAATTTTGGGTTTAATAAATTAAACCTACATAGAATTCAAGCAGGATGTGCCGTAGATAATATTGGATCAATCAAAGTTATCGAAAAAGCAGGCATGATACGAGAAGGAAGAGGAAGGCAAATACTACCTTTAAAATCTGGCTGGTCTGATAATTTTGAATACGCCATCTTAGAAACCGATAAACGAGACTAATACTTCGGTTTCAAACTTCGAAGCGCATAAATCTAGTAACCTCAGTTCGATATAAAGATATTAGTGATCAAAAACCGTCAGTTCGAGTGGTTTTTTGGAACAAAGTGGAAAAAAATAGTATCGAGAATAGGTTTTTGATACGAAAATCACTGTTCTCGATACACTTCTCCTAATGTCGAAGCACTCGAACTGACGTGATTTTCTTAAGTCGAACCCACGTTAGTAATCAAAAATCGTTTACCGATAGTTATCAGGATCAATAGTTAATCGTTTACTCCTCATAATCTGGATACAGAAAATGATTATACGGGAAACGCGTTACATGAATTTCTCGAACCTCATCGTAAATTCGTTTCTTAAAATCTTCTAAATTTTCTTTATTCAATGCCGAAATGAATAAAGCATTCTTACCTACTTTATTCATCCAAGTACTCTTCCATTCATCTAGGCTGTAATGCTCTTTCGTTCGTTCTGCAATTAAATCGGTTTCATCGAAAGGTTCTGCCTCATAGGCATCTATTTTATTAAACACCATAATAATAGGTTTATTCGAGCTTTCAATCTCACCAAGAATCTTATCTACAGAATCTATATGGTCTTCAAAATTAGGATGAGAAATATCTACAACATGCAATAACAAATCGGCCTCACGAACCTCATCTAATGTACTTTTAAAACTATCAACCAATTGGGTAGGCAATTTTCTTATAAACCCAACAGTATCAGACAATAAAAAGGGTAGATTTTGAATGACCACTTTACGAACCGTAGTATCTAATGTAGCAAACAGTTTGTTTTCTGCAAAAACCTTGCTTTTACTCACTACATTCATTAATGTAGATTTTCCAACATTTGTATAACCTACAAGCGCAACTCTAACCATTTTACCTCGGTTTCCGCGCTGTACACCCATTTGTTTGTCTATAACCTTTATTTTGGCTTTTAATAAAGATATACGATCTCTTACGATACGCCTATCTGTTTCAATTTCTGTTTCACCAGGACCACGCATTCCAATACCACCTTTTTGGCGTTCAAGGTGTGTCCACATTCCTCTTAACCTTGGAAGTAAATACTGGCATTGGGCTAACTCTACTTGTGTTCTAGCATAACTCGTTTGCGCCCGTTGCGCAAAAATATCTAAGATAAGATTGGTTCGGTCTAAAACTTTACAATTTAATATAAGACTAATGTTTCGTTCTTGAGCAGACGATAATTCATCGTCAAAAATAGCCGTACCAATATCATTATCTTCAATGAATTGCCTTACATCTTCTATCTTACCTGTTCCAATAAATGTTTTAGGGTTAGGCATTTCCATTTTTTGAGTAAATCGTTTAATAACCTCACCTCCTGCAGTGAAAGTTAAAAACGCTAACTCATCTAAATATTCTTTAGATTTTACTTCGTTTTGTTCTTTAGTGATCACCCCTATTAAAACAGCACGTTCAAGTACAATATCTTTCTTATCTAACATATTTTTTATTAAAGGATCAAAGTTACAAAATGGAATCGATTATAAATGCACACCTATTGAGTACTATTCCTTATTTTTACTCTAATTATTACTATTAATTTTACGCTTTACACTCTTGGAAACTAAAACTACTACATTTTACACACTCGCTTTCTATAATATTGAAAACTTATTCGACATTTATGATGATGAGTTAACTAGAGATGATGATTTTTTGCCAAATGCTGAAAAACGTTGGACTATAAAACGCTATAAAAATAAATTAAGAAAATTAGGTTTCGTTATTTCTGAAATTGGAAAAAAACAAAGTAATACGCACCCAGCAATTGTAGGCCTTGCAGAAGTAGAAAATGCAGAGGTTATAAAAGATCTTATTAGCTCAAAGCACTTAGCTGAAATCGATTATGGCTTTGTACATTACGATTCACCAGACGAACGAGGTATTGATGTTGCTCTATTATACGATAAGAATCGCTTTAAAGTAGCACATTCTAAAAACTATTCTATCGAACTTTTTAATGAAAAAGAAGAAACAGATTATACTCGCGATATTTTATTGGTTAGCGGCTTATTTGAAGGGCTTGAGTTGCATATAATTGTTAACCACTGGCCATCTAGACGAAATGGAAGTGGAGAAACCGATCATAAACGCATGACGGCTTCAAAAAAAGTAGTAGAAATTATATCTAATATTAAAAAGAAAAATGCTGAAGCTAAAGTTATAGTCATGGGAGATTTTAATGACGACCCCACTAATGAAAGCGTTGAGCATTTGGTAAAAAGTCATGGTTTATTTAATCCCATGGAAACTCTTATTTCTAATGATAGAGGAACGACAAGCTATAATAAAGAATGGAATCTTTTTGATCAGTTTATGTTTACGCATAACCTTTTTGAGCGCAAAAAAGGCAATTTACGGTATGTAGACGCTAATATCTTTGATGAAGATTTTTTAAAATTATATGACGGAAAATATAAAGGAACCCCTTATAGAACCTACGTTGGCAAGCGTTATAAAGGAGGATATAGCGATCATTTTCCTGTATATTTAACTTTAAAAATAAAACGTTAACTTTAGATCCTCGCTTTTATTAAAGCAACTTAATGATTAATAATCATTTACTCGCAAAAAAACCCTTTTCTAAAAATTAAAACCTAAACTAAATTAACTAACGACATTTTCTATAAACGTGTCGTTTTGATTGTTCAATTATATTACAGTATAGCTATGAAAATTTTAAAAAGAAGTGTGTTCGCAATCCTCTTACTTACCCTTGTCGCATCTTGTGCAAAAGACCCAATAAGTGTTCCAATACCTACAGAAGCCGAATATTTTAATTTAGACAGTATTCCAAATCTTGCCATTGATTATAATTTAGCCGATGACTTAGTTGCAGCAATTAATAATTATAGAATTGGTATAAACATTGAACCTTTAGAATCTAGTGTAGATCTTGCCAATGAATTAGCTTTAAATCATGCCGTATATATGCGACAAAATGCTGTAACGAACCATAAATACTTTTTTACGAGATCTCATATATTAAGAGAAAATGGAGCTATTAATGTTGCTGAAACGGTAGCTTATGGTTATACTTCTGCAGAATCTGTAGTAAATGCTTGGTTAAAAAGTGTTGGACATAGAAAAGTGCTAGAAGGCGATTTTAATAGGGTTGGCATAGGTGTTGTGAAAGACTCTAAACGAAAAAACTACTTCACCGTTTTATTATTCAAAATATAATTTTCGCTTATTAATTAGAAATTTTGTAATATTATGTAAAATTTATTCAAAACACACCTACTGTAAGTGACAAACCCAAATCGTAGAACAGATATTTTGAAACAGATACTACTTTTTACATGCCTATTGTTTTTTTGCAAGCTTACTTCGCAAAATTATGATATAAGTACAATAACTGTTAACAATAATAATAACAGTGCTTCATCTGCAAAAAAACTATACATAGATGATGATGGTTTCTTATGGTATTCTACCTACAATGGAGTCGTTAAAGAAATGGGAGGAGGTAATTCGCATTTATATAAATATGCATCTCCAAAAAACAAAGATATTTATACATTCGATCTTCTTAAAAGCTCAAAAAATAAACTGTGGTCTTCAACTGGTGAAGGCATTAATATTATTGATTTAGACACTGGTGAATCCGTTTGGATGACAATTAAATATCCGGAAACAAACCTAACAGTAAACTTTACATCAATAAAAGAAGACAAACAAGGAAATATATGGTTGTCTACCGATAAAAACTACCTTTACTGTTATACTAACAAAAATGAATTAACGTGGTCTAAATTGCTTAAAAGCGATTATAAGGCTAAAAATAATGCCTATTTCGGAGCACCTTCAAAAATTGAAACCATTCTTAAAGATGGTTCTTTAATCCTTAATCAAGAAAATAAATGGTTTCGTATTAAAGGAGGGTTAAGCTATCTCATTTTTGATGACTCCAATCTATTTACTCCCACTAACAAAACATCTACTTTATTAATAGACAACGATTCTTTTTTTCCTTCAGGATCTTCTGGGAATTACATTCATAATAATATTATTTATCAATATAAATACATTAAAGAAATAGATAAACAAATAGCGCAAGTCCCATATAAAAACACGCAGTTTATTAAAGACAATCAAAATTTTTATAAGAAGATTAATCTTATTGCTATCGATAACACTAAATTAATAGCTTTAAAACTTAACAAAAATGAAGACAATACCTTTAGTCTTAATAATGAAGAAGTTTTTACTCTAAATAACAAAATAACAAATGCTACGTATGATAAATTGGGTTATCTATTATTACATACCGAAGCTGGAATAACTAAGATTAGATACAATAATATAGGCTTTAAAAAATATCTTAGCGGTAAAAATATTAGCTGTCGTGGTTTCTCAGAAGACTCTAAAGGGAATCTATATGTCTTCACCTATAACGGTATCTTTAAACTTGATAAAGAAGATGACCTTTTTAAAGAAATAGAAAGCATAAAGGATATTAAAACTTATAATTTCATTTCTACCAATTCTTATAATTTTTACAAAGAGAATGATCTTACGTTTTGGTTTTATGGGTTTCATGAATCGCTTATAAAATATAATGCACAGGAAGGCACATTCGAAACGTATAAATTTCCAGCTAATAAATTACTTATTACAGATGCCGAAAGAGTAAGTGGATCTAAGTTAATGCTTGCTACGAATATAGGCTTGTACAGTTTTGATCTTAAAACGAAAGTATTTAAAAACGAAAGTAAACTTAATAAAAACATCAATCTAGACAGTATTAATGTTGTAGACCTTAAACTAAATAAACGAAAAAGTACATTATGGGTCGCGACTAAGAGCAAAGAACATGCACTGGTAAAGATTGATTATGCAACTAATATTATTTCTTCTTTTGGCCCAGACAAAAAAGGGATGCCAATAATTAATAATAAAATTACTACAATTTATGAAGATCAAAAAAGTAATTTGTGGCTAGGCACACTAAATGGCTTACAAAAAATTAATCCTGTTAATTACATTTCTAAAAAGTTTACAATTTTAGAAGGGTTAACAAACGATAATATTTCAGGTATTTTAGAAGATGATAATTATTTATGGGTAAGCACATTTAATGGTTTAATTAAACTAAATAAAAAAACTGAAAATCTTGAAACTTTTTATAAAGAAGATGGTATTCCAAACAATGAGTTTAACCGTAAATCTTTCATAAAAACTAATAATGGAAAACTCTATTTTGGTGGGTTAGACGGTATTGTAAGTTTTGACCCAAAAGTAATTTCTAAAAATGATCGAAATCATAGAATATTCCTTAGCGAATACCAGAAATATGATAAAAATGATCAAGCAACCAAAGCATTTTATAACTTTAATGAATCCATTTCAAAATTTAACATTCCATATCAACAAAATTATCTAACTCTTAAATTTGCCATTAACGATATTCTTGATCCCGACAAAAACATCTATCAATATAGAATTATTGAATTATCTAAAGATTGGATTAATCTTGGAAATCATAATATGCTTCAAATTCAAGGCTTAAAAGCTGGCAAGTACAATTTAGAAGTTCGCGGCTTTTCTTCGAATGGTAATCAAACCAACATTCTAAGATACAATATCAATGTAAATCAGGTTTTTTATAAAAAAGCATGGTTTATAGTACTTCTTATTTTAGCGCTTCTTGGCTTTTTAATGATTAGAAACAAAATTGAAGAAGCTCGTATTGTTAAAGTATATAAACGAAAAATAAAAATTCATCAATTACAATATAATGCGATGAATGCTCAAAAAAACCCTCGATTTATTTATGATACGTTAGCAAGTTTACAAGAAGTAATGATTAAAAGAGGAGAGCATGAAGCTTCCAAATATTTTAATATTTTTTCTAATTTTTTAGGAACAAAAATAGACATGAATAACTCTGAACGTATCTTAATAAAAGATGAAATTGAGTATTTAAAATCCTATGTAAGACTTGAAAATTTAAAATTAGACAACCGCATGGAAATTAAATTTGAAGTTGATGAAAGTATAAAAACGAATAAAAGCACTATTCCTTGTATGTTATTTCAACCTATCATAAAAGATGCCTTAGTTAATGGAATTATTCCAAAAAAGTATGACTTAAAGCTTAATATTAATTTTAAATTAGAGAACAATAATCTTATTGGAGAAGTTATAGATAACGGTATCCCTAGAGTAACTGATAAGAAGCGAAAAAGAAAAAAGAAACCGCAATCTTTGGCGACTAAAATTATGGAAGAACGTATTAAACTTGGTAATTCTTTATTAACTGAAAAAATAAAATATACTATTGTAGATATAAAAAGTGAAGGGGAACACTTAGGAACAAAATCGACCTTAATCGTCCCATTAAACAATATTATTGACCCTAAAAAGAATGAAAATTTAGAAGAAGTTGATGGTGAAGAAGAATTTAATAATGATGATGATTAAAATTCTTTATCATAATACATAGTAGCATCTTCTATTTGTTTCTGCATGGTTTCTTTTTCTCGCTTAACGCGCGTATCATCCCAATCTAAATAATTAATAAAATCTTCTAAAATAATAGCCATATACTTAGAAACACTCGATATATTAAAGTACAATCGACCTGTTCTTCTAATAAAGAAATCGGCCAAACTATTGGTCATTTCATTATGGATACAATACCATAATTCTGCTCTAATTAATCGTTCTTCTGAATCACCTTTAGCAAAGAAATCTATTTTTTCAATAATCTTATTTGCTTTTTTACCATAATTAGTACATAAATGCCATGCATAGTAAGTATCCTTAATACCGTGCTTTAACAACTTTTTTTCTAATTCCTTTTGATACAACACAACTTCTTTAGCTGAATGCATAGCAGGATTAACCAATGCTATTGTTTCGGTAGAAGACTTTTTAATTTGTGCTTTACGTTTATTACTCATTGTGTCTAAAACAGCATCAATTACACGATGTGCCATTTTTCGATACCCTGTTAGTTTTCCTCCAGCTATAGAAATTAAACCACTATCTGAAATAAAAATTTCATCTTTTCTTGATAATTCTGAAGGGTCTTTCTCTTCTTCATGAATTAAAGGCCGTAATCCAGCCCAATTAGACTCTACATCGTCTATTGTTAAGTTAGCATCTGGGAAAGTATGATTAACAGCATTTAGCAGGTAATTTGCATCTTCTTTTGTGGCCACCACACGATCTAAGCTTCCTGAATAATTAGTGTCTGTAGTACCGACATAAGTACATCTCCCTCTTGGAATTGCAAAAATCATTCTACCATCTGCAACATCAAAATAAACCGATTGTGTTATTGGCAATTTTTTAAAAGGGAATACAATATGTACGCCTTTTGTAAGGTGGAGATATTTGTTTGTCATTGAAGCGTCCTTCTTCCTTAGCAAATCAACCCATGGACCAGCGGCAGAAACATAATTTCGAGCTTTAATATTCAGTTTTTTTCCTGAATTATAATCGATGCAGTTTAAACTTTCTATTTTTGAATTAGCATCATAAACAAATGATTCCATTTCGCAATAATTCAAAATTGTAGCACCAAATTCTGTCGCCTTCTTAAGAATTTCGATAGTTAGTCTAGCATCATCAGTTCTATACTCTGCATAATAACCACTCCCTAATACAACATTAGGGTCTAAAAGAGGTTCCTTATTAAGCGTTTCATTTTTATCTAACATTCTACGCCTGTCATCACCACCTACATTAGCCAAAAGATCGTAAACCTTAAGCCCAATTGAGGTCATCATTTTTCCATAAGTTCCACCTTCTATTAAAGGCAATAACATTTTTTCAGGAACAACTAAATGCGGCGCTAATTTGTGAACAATAGCACGTTCTGAACCAGACTCTTTAACTAAACCTATTTCTAATTGCTTTAAATAACGAAGTCCTCCATGTATCAATTTCGTAGATTTATTACTGGTTCCAGAAGCAAAATCATTTTTTTCAATTAAACACACGTTTAATCCTCTGGAAGATGCATCTAAAGCGATTCCTGCTCCTGTAACACCTCCCCCAATGATGATAAGGTCAAATTTTAATTTCTTTAATTTCTTTAATTGTTTGTCTCGATCTAAAATAGAAAACTGTACTTTTTCTTGTTTCGATTTAATCTTATTATGACTCATTGTACGCTCTACCGCTTTCAGCCAACCTTTATATTTTTTCTTTCTTGTTTTCTGCTTCATTGTTGAGCTAAAAACAGTATCAATTTCTCTTATGGTTTCAATATCATTTTTAGTCCATATTCCAGCTTTTATACCTGCTAAAAGTGCCACACCAAAAGCCGTAACCTCAATCATTTTTGGACGATCTACATCTACATTAAGCAAATCGGATTGAAACTGCATTAAATAATTATTCGCACTTGCTCCACCATCTACTTTTAAAGTAATCATTTGCTTTCCGCTATCTTCAATCATAGCATTAATAACGTCTTTGGTTTGATAGGCTAAAGCTTCAACAGTTGCTTTTATAATTTCATTCTTACCCGTATCTAAAGACATTCCATGAATACTTCCTTTTGCTTTTGCATCCCAATAAGGTGCTCCTAAACCGGCAAAAGCTGGAACGACATAAATATTTTTTAATGGCGGAATCGATTTACAAATCGCTTCTGTATCTGAAGCTTTTTCTATTAACTGCACTCGATCTCGTAACCATTGTATGGATGCACCTCCAATAAATATACTTCCTTCTAAAGCATAATTAATAGGTTCGTTATCTATGCTACATGTTAAAGTGGTCAATAATCCTTTTTTGGATACCACTTGATCTTCTCCGGTATTAAGTAACATAAAGCAGCCTGTTCCATAGGTATTCTTTGCAATTCCAACTTTGTGACCTCCTTGTCCAAATAAAGCAGCTTGTTGGTCTCCAGCAACACCATAAATAGGGATATCTACAGCATTATGTTTAATAGTTCCAAAATGAGAAGACGAATTTTGAACTTTAGGCAATACCGATTTAGGAATATTTAAAACTTTTAGGAGTGTTTCATCCCACTGTAAGTTTTTAATATCGTATAGCATAGTACGCGATGCATTTGTATGATCTGTAACATGCTTTTTACCGTTTGTAAACTTATAAATTAACCAAGTATCTATAGTTCCAAATAATAGTTTATTGTTTTCAGCTTTTTCTCTGGCACCTTCAACATGGTCTAAAATCCATTTTAACTTCGTTCCAGAAAAATAAGAATCAATGACTAAGCCTGTATATTCTCTAACATAATCTAATAAACCTTGTTGTTTTAAATCATCACAAATAGCGGTTGTTCTCTTATCTAGCCAAACAATCGCATTATATATTGGCTCTCCAGTATCTTTATCCCAAACTACAGTCGTTTCCCTTTGATTAGTAATACCTATGGCTGCAATTTCTTCTGCTTTAATACCAGATTCTTGGAGTACTTCTTCAAAAGTATATAATTGATCGTTATAGATCTCTAATGGATCATGCTCTACCCAACCAGACTCTGGGTAATGCTGTGTTAATTCTTTTTGCGATATGGCTTTTATTTGCCCTTTTTGATCAAATATTATAGTTCTTGTACTAGTAGTTCCTTGATCGAAAGCAATAACATATTTTTGATTCATTGTTTTTTAATCTCTATCGTTTAATTGAGAAATGGTTTAAATCATTTCAAAAAATAAAATACGTACTCAACACCAATAGGGTTAATAATATTCCTAAAATCATTGCATGTTTCCATGGCGTAACATCTATTTCTTCAGTAATCTTTGCAATATATATTTCCTTTTTAGGATATAATTTACCCATTAATAACATGATCGCAATATTAATAATAAATAATATTCCCATGATGTGTAAAAAGTGAGGGTACGCTTCTGCCTCTATAATGCTTATTTGTTTTAAATACCCAGAAACATCTGTTATATTAATCTTTTCAAAATAGGCTACGGTTTCTTCTTTAGTTAAACTGTTTAGAAAAGAAGAGCCTTTTAATCCTGCTTTGTCTAAAGCAGTAGAAACAAATTTAGGTTTCATAATAAATTGACTTATTAAATACATTAAAACCCCAAAAGTAAGTACAATTTTAGCACCTAGAGCTGGTACTCTTTTTGTAAGAATCCCTATTGTAACTACTGCTAATATAGGAACACTTAAACTCCCTAATGATTCTTGTATATATGCAAACAAACCATCTGGAGCATTGGCGATAAATGGAGCTATTATCATTGATATTAGAGCCAAACCTAAACCGAAAATTTTCCCTGCTTTTACTGTTTCTCTCTCTGTTGCTTCTTTTTTAAAATAGTGTTTAAACAAATCGAAGCCAAATAAAGTTGCACTACTGTTTAGTAAACTATTAAAAGAACTCAAAACGGCTCCAAATAATACCGCTGCAAAAAAGCCCATAAAAGCACCAGGTAATACTTTTCTAACTAACGCTGGATAAGCTTGATCTGCGTTTTCTAACTGCCCATCAAATAAATGCCACGCAATAATACCTGGCAGCACTACAATTATTGGAATTAAAAATTTTACTAATGCAGCTAAAAGCATTCCTTTTTGGCCTTCAGCTAGGCTTTTAGCACCAAAAACACGTTGAAGAATGGATTGGTTTGTTCCCCAATAGTACATTTGCGCAATCATCATTCCTGTAAAGATAGTTCCAAAAGGAATTGAAGCAGTTATGCCTCCTTTTGCATTAAATTTTTCCGGATTATTAGTCCATAAACTGGTTAAACCATCGGTAACACTTCCATCACCTATAGCCATTAAGCCAAAAACAGGGATGAGTAAACCGCCTACTAACAATCCTATAGCATTAATCAAATCTGATACTGCAACGGCTTTTAAACCTCCAAAAATGGCATAGATAATACCTATTACTCCAATTGTCCAAACACTTATCCAAATGACGGCTTCTTTAGAGATATCTAATAATGCAGGTAAATCAAACATGGTGCTAAAAGCTAAAGATCCCGAATAAAGTATCGTAGGAAGTAATACTATACCGTAAGCTACTAAAAACAATGTTGATAAAATAGCTTTAGTTTGTTGATCAAATCGATCCTGTATAAACTCTGGAATTGTTGTGATACCGGATCTCATGTATTTTGGCAACAAAAAAATAGCTGTAAAAACCATTGCTATTGCTGCTAATGTTTCCCATGCCATCACCAGAACACCCTCTGTAAATGATTGCCCGTTAAGACCTACTATTTGTTCAGCAGAAAGATTTGTAAGTAGTAATGATCCTGCAATTGTAATTGCCCCTAAACTTCTTCCTCCAAGATAATATCCATTTGCTGTGCTTTCATCTGTTTTTCGAGTCGTATACCAAGCAATAAAAGCGACTAAAAGTGTAAAGCCTACAAATGACATAATGGATAATAGCCCCATAATTAATTGTTTTTAAGTTTTAGTTTAATCATGCCGCAAGCTGGTATTTCTATTTCCAAAATTCCCTGATATAATTTAAATTCTTGTTCAATTACTGGTTCTCCTTTACAATTAAATACTGTTCCATTATAATTCCAAATGTTTGATTCCATTTTAAGAATAATGGTATTGGACAATTTTGCATTAATAATATCGATATTATTAAACTTGCCAGTAATGGGAATAATATGATCATCGTAAACCCCTATAATTAATTCTTCCTTTTTAGAAACCTGTTTAATAGGGTAATTTGCTAAAGGCCTTGATGGAATAAAAAAACCTGTAGTAATTAACTCTTTATTATCATTCCAGTAATTCGTGTAGAATTTAATCATTTTTAAATGATCTTCTGGTATATTTTTTAACTTAACTGAAATTTGAGGCACCCCAAATAATGTATTTACCATTTGCAATGCTGCAACCTCAACACTTTCTTTATTGTGCCAAGTAATCATATCGGAATGAACCGCTGTATCTCCTGCTAACAATCTTAAATCAGCAATTCTAACTCTATTCATTGTTGCATCTCCTGGGCAATCGAAAGCACGAAACATATTACCATATTTTCGCATTGCAGGACCAGTATATTTCTGTCTAAATTCAATAAATATTTCAGGATTTATTTTTCGAAGTGTTTTCATCACATCGGTTAACAATTGATCTACAGCTCCATTTATAGAATGAAAATCCATTTCATCATTCTTTTCTCTTTTAGTTTCTGGATAGAGTTTAAAATCGTCAATAAAATCGAGTTTAAAACCATCTAAATCCCAATCGATTAAAGCTGATTTGTATAGATTTATTAGGTATGATCGAACTTCAGGATAACGCGGATCGAAAACAGGTGCCCAACGATGGTTTTCGGTTAGAAACTTCCCTTTAAATTGTTTGTACGCTTTCGATTTCTTTCCACAAAAAGGAACAGAATACCAAAACCCTATTTTCATTCCTAGAGCATGTATATTAGCTACAAGTTCTTTGGGTTTTGTAAGCCGTTCTGGCTCCCAATCTCCTGTATAATCATATCCTCTATTATTATCTTTAGTTTGCCAACCATCGTCTATAATAATTGCTTTATAGCCTGAATCGTAAGCTATTTTACATTCACTTAATAACTCTTCTTCATTAAGGTTTTGATGAAATTGGTACCAAGTAGAATATAATGGTGTTTTTGCTATTTCTGGAACATACGCTGGCTTTAGTGTTTTAAACGTTTCCCACCATTTAGAAACTTCGGTTAATGCTTGCGAAAAATGTTTTCTACCAGAATCAACTCTTAACTGCATATTAAAATGATTCATTTTTGAATGTCGCTCTGAGAATAAAGTAACATGACAATAGAAACAATCGTCTTCTTCTCTTATTCTGGCATTCAACTCTAATTTATTAATTGCATTAGAACAAGCAAAAGTATGCCTGTTACAATCGTCATGACCAAATAAATTGATTACAGGTGAATCAATAGAAATGCGAGACTCCATTTGTTCAATTTCCCAATCTGCTTGAATGCGTTTAGAAAAATCTGTAGTAGGTTTCCATACGCCTTTTATGTTATGCGCAGGAATTTTCCATTTTAAAGTGATTGGTTTTGGTATTTCTTCAGTTTTAGTTTTTACGTCTATGTTAAATACTCTCACACCTTCACTATTAAAAATAGTACTGATTTCGATATTAAAATTATCTGAATTATCAGTTACTACCTGAATATCTTTTTCTGAAATTCGGTGCTGTTTGTTGCTTACTGTCATGGGTATGGTTAATAAAATAATTGGTTGTCGAAAATAATACTATTTCGTATAAAAAAATATTACTTATATCATGTTTACCAGCATTTAAAATTAAGCAAAAGCCAAGTTATTAATGAACTTGACTTTTACTAAAAAATCTAAAAAAACTAATTCGACTGAGGCTTTATAATTGCGCATTAAAAGCCAGGGTTTTGATTAAGGTTTGGATTGGCATCAATTTCAGAGTTTGGAATCCAAACGAGTTCATGTTTGCCTGCTTGGAAAGTTCCACCTGAAATAGATTTAGGATGGTACGTTTGCGACCCATTTGTAACATGTAATGAGGTTGCTCCCATATAATCATCGGCTAGGTTCCAACGTACTAAATCGAAAAAACGATGACCTTCTCCTGCTAATTCCATAGCTCTTTCATCAATTATAGCTTGGCGCATATCTGCTTGATTTAACGCTGTAGATATTGGAGATAATCCAGAACCTGGTCGTTCTCTTACCATATTTACAAAAGCACCTGCTTGGCTCGTCATTCCATCCTCATTTAATGCTTCAGCTAGCATTAATAACACATCGGCATAGCGAATAATTCTCCAGTTATTTCCTACGTTAGTTCCTAATAAGTCAACTTCAGCTCGTGTTCCTATATCCATTCCTGCATATTTTTTTGAAAAAATGGACTCCACTCCAAAATTATTAGCAGGATCGGTTACTATTGCTATATCTTCAGAAAAATCTGTATTGTAAGGTATTCCAGCATATCCAGTAGCTCCAGGATAATTGTAGACAAGAGTTTCGTTTCTTCTAAACGTATCACCATTGGCTTCAAATAAATTCTTGAGCCAAGGATTTACAACATGACCTTCATCGGGAGATTTAGCAGGTGGTGCATAATCAATATGATAATTACCCATACTACCAGTGCCCGCAACATCTGATCCCCAAATAAAGCTCTCTTGTCCTAAAAACTGTAATTCAAAAACCGATTCTGCATTGTTTTCGTTTGTGGTAGTAAAATTATCTCCAAACTGAGCTGCTGGTAATAAACTATATTGACCAACAAGGTCATCTAATGTTGTATGTGCATTAGACCATTGCCCCATATACAAATAACTTTTCCCCTTGAGCGCTGTTGCAGCACCAGATGTTGGACGACCTAAATCATCACCTGTCCAACTTGCTGGCAACATATTTTCTGCCATTTCTAAATCTGCAATTATTTGATTCCATATCGCAGAGGGATCTGCTTGTGGTACTTGTAGATTATCAAAATCTGGTAAATCTACAACTAATGGCACATTTTTATATAAGTTTACTAAATACCAATAACTAAAAGCTCTTAAAAAATGAGCTTGTCCCACTAAACTATTTCTAACTGCTGCATCTGGAATTTTATCAGCGGTTACATTAATTATAATATTATTAGATCGTGCAATAGACTTGTAGAGTTCTTGCCAAGGCTCTGTAGCCCAGCGGTCTCCTGGCTCACCTAGAAATGTAGACATTGCAGTATTACTTCCTAAAGGAATAATATTAAATTCGTCTGATCGAAGCATGGCTCCTGTGTGTATAATTCGCCCCCAAAAAAATGTTCCTGTAATGGGATGAAATGCACCATTAACTGCCGCTTTTACATCGTCGACATCACTACCAAAACCAACTGTTGATTTGGCATTTTTATTTGTTTGATTTAATAAATCTTCTGAACACGCTACAAAAAGAATTGCAATGAGCCCAAAGGAAATCCAAAATGATTTTTTGTTAGTATATTTTTTCATAATTCTATTTTTTTAATTAAAATGTTGCTTGAATACCCATAGTAAATGTTCTTGCATTTGGATATGCTCTAGCATCTAAACCACGACTTAATAGAGGATTTACAGTAGGCCTCACTCCTGGAACTCCTGAATTTAAATTGGCTCGACCCCCATTTGTTGACGCTACGTCAGGATCATAACCTGAATAGTTAGTTAAAACAAATACATTTTGTACGTTTAAAGAAAATCGCAAATCTTTTACCCAATTAACACCTAAAGCACCTTTATTTAGTGTATATCCAAATTCTATATTTTTTAACCTGAAATAAGAACCATCTTCTACAAAGAAAGAAGAAGGTGCTTTATTTCCTGCAACATCAGAAATACTTGCTCTTGGAATGTTAGTATCAGTATTTGTAGGCGTCCATGAATTTAAAACATCAGTTAATTTACCACCATCTTGCCACAAAATATTATAATAACGACTTAAATTATAAATTTCGTTTCCTTGAACACCATTAAAGTTTAATGAAAAATCTAAAGCTTTATAAGCCCCAGAAAAATTAATTCCATAAGTAAAATCTGGTGTTGGATCTCCTATTATAGTTTGGTCGTCTGCAGTAATTATACCATCTCCATTTACATCAACTCTAACAAAATCACCCGTGGTTGGATCTACCTTATCTTCTACTTTATAACCATAGTAGGCGCCAATGGGTTGATTGGTTTGTGTTCTATTAACGACACGTAAATCTTCATCTATTCCAGGTCCTAAAATAGGATTAGGAATATCTTTAGCATTATTATCTAAATTAAATGAGATATTAGTTCCAATACTAAAGGTGAAATTTCCTTCAGATTTTGTATAATCACCGCTAAATTCTAATCCTTTGTTAATAAGAGAACCTGCATTAGTTCTTACTGGTGCACTTACCCCAGTTGTAGATGGAAGGTTAACTAAAACTAAAACATCATCAATTGTTTTTGAATAATAATCGGTTGAAATATTAATTTTATTTCCTAAAAAAGAGGCATCTAAACCAACATCAAATGTTTTAGAGGTTTCCCAAGTTAAGTCTCTGTCTGTTAAAACGGTTTGCGCGATACCGTTAACTGGAGCGCCTCCAAACGTGGTTCCTGAATTTATATCAAAAACACCTTCTGCTGGATAAAATTCATCTACTGTAGATCCTAACTCCCCATAAGAAGCACGTAATTTTAAATAATTAAAGCTTTCTGAGCTCCAAAAATCTTCTTTACTAATATTCCATGCTCCTGATATAGAAGGGAAATAGGCTACTTGGTTATCACTTCCTTCAAAACGAGATGAAGCATCTCTCCTTAATGTTCCAGAAAGTAAATATTTACCGCCGTAATTATAATTTAGTCTTCCAAAATACGAAATTAAAATCCCAGTATTATCTTCTCCTAAAAGTGCATTTATCGAGTTTGCAGGTAAAGCAGAAACTACTTTAATATCATTGGAAGGCGTTCCTTGTCCATATATTCCTGAACTAGTTTGTCGTTCTCTAAAATAGGTACTTCCTAGTAATCCAGAAACTTTATGCTCTCCAAATCTTTTATCGTATGAAAGAGTAGGCTCGAATAATACGTTTAGGTCAGTTTGTCTAAAATCTGTCAAATCATTCAGATCATTAATATTTCGAACTGGGTCTATGGCACTATCTGGATCGGTTAACTGATAAGTTGGAGTAAATTGAAAATTATTTCTATTGGTATAATCTATTCCTAAGCTAGATGAAATTGTTAAATCTTCAGTAAGATTGTAACCCAGTTTAATACTTCCAAATAACGTTCTGGTGGTTTCTAAATTTTCTTCTAAACTCGCTAGTGCGAATTGATTTACTCCTCCAGGACCTTGTACTTCTTCTGAAGGGCCATCAAACCCGCCTTCGAAATTTGAATTGGAAGTTGCTATAGTAGGAGCTGTTGTCCCATCGAAACCGTACCAATTGTTCTCCTGTAAACGACCTTCTGTAATTCCTAAAGATTGTGTAAGTTTAAATTTTCCGAAGTCATGATCACTATTAAATCGCGCGTTAATCCTTCTAAAACCTGAACCCACTAAAATACCATCTTGATTAAAATAGTTGGCAGAGCCAAAAAATGAAGATTGTTCTCCACCTCCAGATAGTGAAACTCCATATTCATCTA
This sequence comes from uncultured Flavobacteriaceae bacterium, assembly GCA_937959395.1. Lineage (GTDB taxonomy): Bacteria > Bacteroidota > Bacteroidia > Flavobacteriales > Flavobacteriaceae > JAHDGB01. The sequence goes on from CALGLR010000018.1 coordinate 19,833, forward strand.
CAATACCAGCTTGTATGGATTCATCTTGCCAATCTGTATCTACACCATTCCAATCTAAAACCGTAGAAGAACCGTCATTTACGAAACGCTGATTGAGGTAACTTGTATACTGTCGTCCATCTATAAAATCTAATTTTTTACTTGGCGTATCTACTCCAGCTCTAGACGTAAATCTCACCTCTAAAGGTTTATCTTTTTTACCGTGATTAGTAGAAATTACAACAACACCGTTAGCAGATCTTAAACCATAAATAGCAGCAGAAGCGGCATCTTTTAAAATTGAAATATCTTGTATATCCTTAGGATTTATATAATCCATATTATCTACAAATAATCCATCTACAATAAATAAAGGGTCTGCATTACTCAAAGAGTTAACACCCCTTATAAATACATTTGCAGATCCTCCTGGTTGACCACCAAAACTTTCTACTTGTACACCAGATAATTTACCTTGTAGTGCTGTAGTAGGATTACTGGCTATTGTATTTACGATTTCTTCACCTTTAACAGAACTTACAGATCCCGTTAATTCTCTTTTGCTAGACGTACCGTAAGCAATTAGTACAACTTCTTCTAATGCTGCAGCATCTTCTAATAAATTAACGTCTAGAGGACTTTGCCCTTCATACAAGACTTCTTGAGTAGCAAAACCTACATAACTAAAGACAATCGTTGTATTATTGTCTACATTATTTAAAGTATAGTTACCATCAAAATCTGTGGTGGTTCCGTTAGAAGTACCTTTTACAGATATATTTACACCCGGAAGTGGTAAATCTCCATCTAGCACTGTTCCTGAAACTGATGTCGTTTGAGCTATAGCTATAAAACCAACTAGGTTTATGACTATAAAAAATAGAGTTTTAATTAAATTTCTATTCATATTTAAAGAGGGTTTTTTAATGAATTAATTAGTTTTGAATATTTTTTTAAACGTAGATTGTACGCCTATGTATTTTTACATAAGAAAAGAATGATTTAATTTGATAATTTTAAAAACTATGATACACTGTGCTACTTACAAATATAAATATATTTTTAACGTAATTAACAAATTAATAAAAAAAGATGCTTTTATTTTTCTAATTAACAGAGTATTGGGGTCTTAAATGTATTATAATGAATTTCGTCTCTTTGTTTCTGAAGGAATAATTTTATGAACTCTTGTTTTGTATTTAACATAAGCAGCAGATTCTCTAGCCATTTCTTTAAAGTCTGCAGAAATAGTGGTAATACCACCAGATATAATTTCTTTAACGGCATTATCATTGTGTGCTAAAATGCCAACATCTTCACCAATTTTATACTCGGCATATTTGCAATCTCTTAAAACTTCCCATAAATGATTATCGCTAATGAAAAAGTATAAAGTGTTTTTCTTTACACTTCCTTGATTGTAACTTTTTTCAATAGTCCCATTAATTTTATACTCAGAAATAAACTTTTTAAAAGCATTTTTTATGCCTTGAGGATAATCTGTTTTCTCTTTAAAAAAAAGGATCATCTTTTCATACTTTTTTATTGCTGGATATAGATATACAAGACGATTATATGTTGAGTTTTCAAACTCTTGAGAAATATAAGAGTAATCTTGAGGCATTTTAATAAATCTATCTATGATAAGAAGCTTGTCTGATTGAAACTTCTTTAATAACCTTGGCGTTTCTCCAGATTGTATTGGAGCTATTACATACATCCCATATTTGCCTGAAATAGTAGAAATTATATTTTTAAATATTTCTAAATTATTATGATGATAAAAAACATCTATATGATATTTTTTCCCTAGCTCTTTTCTAAACGTATTATAAAAATCTTCTTGAAATGTATGGAACGCATATAATAGTAATGCTACTTTTAATTTAACCTTTGTATTGATATTAGCAATATAATAGCCTTTAAAATTTTTGGATTCAACTATACCTCTGTTTTTAAGCTCTTCATAAGCTCTTACTATTGTTTTACGAGCAAAACCTATACCTTCAACCATATTGTTAATAGAAGGTAACCGATCACCCTTTTTAAGCAATTTGGTATTAATGGCTTCTATAACTCCGTTAACGATTTGTTCGTTTTTTGAGATCGTTTTTAACTTACCAAGTTCTATTATTTTATCAAACACTATTTTCATATCTGCTTACATGAGATCAGACTTCAAAATTAATTCCTCTAGTCACTAACTCTTCATATTTTTCATGATCAAATTTATAAAAGAAAGCTCCTTTTTTTGAATTCAATTTATCTTTTTCTTCAAGCTTAATTAACACACCAAAAGAAAGCACTTTCTTTCTAAAATTTCTGGAATCCATCTTTTTTTGATAAATCGCTTCATAAAGACTTTGCAATTGAGGTAAAGTAAACTTCGTTGGTAATAACTCAAAACCTATGGGTTGGTATCTTGCTTTACTTCTTAATCTTGTCAATGCATCTATTACCATTTGACTATGATCTAACACCAATTCTGGTAACTCATCAAAAGGATACCAGATGGCATTATGTTTTTCAACTAAATCCTTATCATAATCATTAATCTTAATAAGTGCATATTGCCCAATAGATATACAACGGTATCCAGGGTCTCTATCTACAGCATTATAGGTTTTTAGTTCTTCCATAAATACATTTTTTAATCCTGTAATTTCTTCAAGAACCCTTTCTGCAGCAGTTTTAATACTTTCATTTAATTTAACGAAACTACCAATTAAGGAAAAAATACCTTTATGAGGTTCTATAGTCCTCTTAAAAACTAGTAGTTTTAAAACGCCATCATCAAATCCAAAAATGATACAATCTGTCGCTACATAGATTTTATCATGTAAACTATAACTATCTTTTCCCATTATAATACTATTTATTCTTTTTGTAGTGTTCTCAAATGTAGCTAATCCCACTTTAAACATAAAATTACTTACGCAAATTGTCTCTTTCACATCATAAAATATGTAGCACAAATTATTAACGTAAAAATTACGCTTATTATTATTTTACTATATTTGCTTTATAACTACTATGTTAAAAATTCGAATTACAATAAATCTATAATTAAAAACCAAAGTGATTTTTACTAATTTTAAAGCAGAATTGAAAATTGTTTCTCCAGGAAGAATTAATCTTATAGGCGAACATACAGACTATAACAATGGATTTGTTTTACCTACTGCGATAGATAAAAACATCTATTTCTATTTTAAAAAAAACAATTCAAACAACCATTGTAACATTTACAGTAAAAGTTATGATCGCATTTTAGAATTAGATTTAGAAACGGTTAAGCCAAGCAAAATAGAATGGGAAAATTACATTTTAGGTGTTATCAATGAATTACAAAATATTACTAATAAAATTAAAGGTTTTGATTGCATAATAGAAAGTGATTTGCCAATTGGAGCTGGAATAAGTTCTTCTGCATCTTTAGAATGCGGCATGGCATTAGGCTTAAACACTCTTTTTAACCTTGAGCAACCTTTAAATACTTTAATTAAGCTTTCAAGAGCGGCAGAACACAATTATGTAGGTACTAAATGCGGTATAATGGATCAGTTTGCAGTTGTAATGAGCAAAAAAGATCATGTAATTTTACTAGACTGCGAATCTTTAGATTATGAATACATTCCTATAAATATTTCTCCTTATAAATTCCTTTTACTAAACACTAATGTTTCTCATAATTTAGCAAGTAGCGCTTATAATAAAAGACGTGAAGAATGTGAAGAAGGGCTTAAGATTATTCAAATGGAATATCCAGAAATAGGTTCATTAAGGCATGTAGATTTATCAATTTTAGAACAGTTTAAGACAGAAATAAACCCCATAATTTATAATAGGTGTTATTATGTAATAAATGAAAACTCAAGAGTTATTGAAGCTGCAGAAAATTTAAAAAGTGGTGATTTAAAAGCATTAGGAACCCTTTTATATAAATCGCATTACGGCTTGGAGAACCATTATGAAGTAAGCTGTGACGAATTAGATTTTTTAGTTGAATTTTCTAAATATAATAATGAAATTTTAGGTTCTAGAATGATGGGTGGCGGTTTTGGCGGTTGCACTATTAACCTCATTCATGAAGACGCTATAGAATCTTATGTTACAAAGGTTTCTAAAGTGTATAAAGATATCTTTGGAATAGAATTAACACCTATAACTGTTAGTCCTAGCCAGGGAACATCAATACAGTTAAATCAATACAGTTAAATTGATTCAATATGATACAAGAAAAAATTACATTAAAGTCTCTTGCCAAAATTTTAAATGTATCTGTATCTACAGTATCAAAATCGTTAGCAAATGATAATGAAATAAGTGAGAAAACAAAGCATAAAGTAAGAGCTCTTGCAAATCACTTCAATTATGTCCCTAATCGATTTGCAATCAATTTAAGAAAAGGCACAACAAAAACCATAGGGGTAATTATACCCAATATATTAAATCCCTTTTTTGCGAGAGTTTTAATAGGTTTAGAAAAAAGTTTGTCAGCAAAAGGATATCATATTATTACTTCAATCTCTCACGAATCGTTAGAAAAAGAAATTAAATGTGTGAAAATGATGTCTAACGGTTCTATTGATGGACTAATTATGTGTTTAACTAAAGAAACCTATATAAAAGCAGAATATAATCATATAAACAGCATTATAAATAAATCACTTCCTATTGTATTATTTGATAGAGTAAACAATGATTTTAAATGTGATAAAGTTGCTATAGATGATTTTCAAGCTTCTTATAGAGCAACCAAACACCTCATAAATAAAGGGTGCAAAAAAATAGCTTTAGTCTCTACTATAAATGATATAAAATTAGGACAATTAAGATTTGAAGGCTATAAATTGGCATTAAGAGAAAACGGAATAACATACAATGAAAAATATGTTATTAGTAATTCAAATATTAAACAATTTAGAGCTTTAGTTTTAAATTTATTAAAAGCTAAACAAATAGATGGCGTATTTGGAGTAAACGAATCAGCAATATTAAACACAATTAATACTGCAACGCTTATGAATTACGATATTTGTAATTCTTTACCTGTGATTTCTTTTTGTAATCAATGGCAAAAAAATAATCATCCCTCGTTAATAATTATAGATCAACATGCTATAAATATTGGAGAGAAAACGGCTCAAATTTTACTCAATCGATTAAGCGTTAATAATGAGCAAAACTACACCACTACGATTATTAAAGCGAGTTTTAATCAAGAAACAACCCTTTCAAATGAAATAATTTTTAATGAGAATGATACTCTTAATGTATGATTCCAATATAAATACCCAATAAAAAGATACTTTAACAATGACTAAATTATTTTCAGAACCTCACATAAGGAAAAACATATTAACCGGAGAAGAGGTTCTAGTCTCACCCCATAGAACTAAGAGACCTTGGCAAGGCAAATTAGAAGAAAACAACAAAAAAGTAACTGTAGCATATGATGAGACTTGTTACTTATGTCCCGGAAATAAAAGAGCTGGTAATGAAGTAAATCCAAATTATGAACACACTTATGTTTTTAATAATGATTTTGCTGCTCTAAAAACAAATACAGAACTTATTAATTTTAAGTTTGGGCTACTAGAAGCTCATGCAGAAAAAGGCATTTGTAAAGTGGTTTGTTTTTCTCCAAATCATGATTTAACACTTTCTAAAATGCAGGTTTCAGGAATTGAAAAAGTAATAGAAACTTGGAAAAAAGAATACAAAGAAATAGGAGAACTTCCCTATATAAATAATGTTCAAATATTTGAAAACAGAGGAGATGTTATGGGTTGTAGCAATCCACATCCTCATGGACAAATATGGGCACAACACTATATTCCTAAAGAAATTAGATTAAAAACATCTAATTTTTTCGAATATTTTACAACGCATAAAACGACTTTACTTCAAGCCTATTTAGATCAAGAAGTTAAAGAAGACACTAGAGTTATATATTCTAATAAGGATTATGTAATTGTAGTTCCGTTTTGGGCTATTTGGCCTTTTGAAACAATGATTATCCCAAGAAAACCCGAAAAAAACATACTTGCTATTACCAATGAAACAGCAACTACATTTGCAGATGCTATAAAAACAATAACCAGCATTTATGATAAGGTTTTCGATACGCCTTTTCCTTATTCGGCAGGAATACATCAAGCTCCAACTAATAACAAAGATAATGAAGGATGGCATTGGCATATGAATTTTTATCCTCCGTTATTAAGATCGGCCACGATAAAAAAGTTTATGGTAGGTTATGAAATGTTTGCATACCCACAAAGAGATATTACTGCAGAAAAAGCAGCAGAATTATTAAAATCGCTTAAATAATATCATTACTAAATAGTAAAGAGGTTTAGAAATTAGTTATCTAAACCTCTAGTATTCTTATAAAACCTATTTGGTTAATTTTTTCCTAGCATTAGTAATTCATTACATACAATTTCTGTAATGTAACGCTTCTCACCTTCATTAATATCGTAACTTCTGGTTGTTAATTTTCCTTCAATAGCTACTTCTTTTCCTTTTATTAAATACTTCTCTACTATTTCTGCTGTTTTACCCCAAGCTACAATATTGTGCCACTGCGTATCTGTTACTTTTTCTCCTGCGGCATTTTTATATGTTTCGTTTGTTGCTATAGAAAATTTAGCCAACAATTTTCCAGATTCCAGATTAACGATTTCTGGGTCATTACCTAAGTTACCAATCAATTGTACTTTGTTTCTAAGTGTGCTCATAATAATAAATTTGTTTTTTTGTCATTCCTGCGAAGGCAGGAATCATTTTTTAATTGTTAATACTATCGAACTCATATGTTTCGACAGGACAAAACTAAAACAGCACACAAATTTTATTCGGTTGGTATCTATTTAATTTCGTTTGTAATCACTTGTAGTCGTTTGTAAACGAATAATTCATACCTTGCTAAAATAAAACTAGACTATTATGAATCGATTATTAATACTCTTATTTGCAGTTTGTTTTTTAAATTGTAAAGCCCAAACCAACACCATAAAGTTTTTAGAAAGTAGCATCTCTCCTACTGCAAGTTTAGAAGATGTTAAGTGGGTTGCTGGTTATTGGAAAGGAGAAGCATTCGGTGGTGTTACAGAAGAAATTTGGAGCCCTCCTTTGGGAGATTCGATGATGTTTTCTTTCAAACTGGTAGTAGATAATAAAGTTATTTTTTATGAATTGGGTGGAATAAGAGAAGTAGATAATACTCTAATACTTCAACTAAAACATTTTGGTAATGATTTTAAAGGTTGGGAAGAAAAAGAAGAAACCGTAGATTTTAAACTCATTAAGATCGAAAATAATAGAGTGTATTTTGATGAATTTACTATTGAAAAAATAAGCGATTCCGAAATAAACCTATATGTTGTTATAAATGAGAACGGTGAAAAAGAAGAAGTAAAATTTAATTATAAAAAGCAATAAATGGATATTTATATTGAAACAGAAAGGCTAATATTAAGACCTGTTTTAGATACCGATCTAAAAGGTATGTTTGAGATGGATTCTGATCCTGAAGTACACAAATACTTAGGAAACAAACCTATAAAAACAAAAGAAGAAGCGCAGGAAGCCATTAATTATATTAAAAAACAATACCAAGAACGCGGAATAGGTCGTTGGGCTGTAGTAAATAAAGATACCAAAGAATTTATGGGTTGGTCTGGTATAAAACTAAACACAAAAAAAGAATCATACAACCCTAATTTCAGTAATTTTTATGATGTTGGTTACCGCTTTATTAAACGTTATTGGGGTAAAGGTTATGCTACAGAATCTGGAAAAGCAGCTATTGATTATGCTTTTAAAACTATGAAATTAGAAACCGTATACGCCATTACAGAAATGGGAAATGATGCCTCTCACAATACTCTTATAAAAATAGGCTTAGATTATGTTGAAGATTATATATTTGAAATAGAAGATCAAAAATTTGATTTACGTTGGTATAAAATAGAAAAAGAATAAATTATGCAAAAAGAATGTCCAGAATGCGGTGAGAAAATCGTTGGTAGAGTTGACAAAAAGTTTTGTAGTGATTATTGCCGAAATGCACATAACAATAAGATTAATAAAGATTCTAAAAACTTAATTCGCAATACCAATAATCGCTTACGCAAAAACTATCGCATACTAGAAACTTTAAATCCTAACCAGAAAACAAAAACCACACGTGTAAAACTTATAGAACGTGGTTTCGATTTTAATTACTTCACAAGCATTTATAAAACAAAAGCTGGAACCATATATTACTTTGTGTACGATCAAGGCTATTTACCTCTTGAAGGTGATTTTTATGCTTTAGTTAAAAGAGAATAAATATGAATAATATTGCTTAATGTGTAACTTTTAATATCGATGTATCACTAATAAGGTAAACAATGAATCATTTATTCCTAACCTTTACTCCTAACATGCTTATTATTCCTATAGTTATACTAATAATTGTAGGTGGACTAATTATCCATCACTATTTTAATGATAAAGCTGTTATATTAAGAAAACTATCTAAAATCCCTCTTAAACGATCAAGCAGTTTTAAGACTAATGAAATCGTTAAGATAAATGGTAAAGCTTTGCATGTAGAAGCACCACTTATTGCTCCATTTAGCAAACGTAAATGCGTGTTTTACACCATGAAAATTGAACAAAAGAAAAGCAGTGGGAAAAGTTCATATTGGGACACTATTGTAAATGAAGAAAAAATTCAAATATTTTTTATTGAAAATAATGGAGACCTAGTAATCGTAGAGCCTAAAAAGCATCCAAAGAATTACAAAAGTTTCCTTGTTCAAGATAAAAAAACAGAATCTGGAACTTTTAAGGATCCTACTCCAGAATTTAAAGCATTACTAAACTACTATGATATTAATAGTGAAACCTTTTTTGGTTTTAATAAGCAACTTCGATACACAGAAGGAGTTATAGAGATAGGAGAACAAATTACTGTAGCTGGAGTCTCTAAATGGAAACAATTAGAAGAACCTATACCAGAGTATCCTTATTCAAAAATTGCTGCTTTATTTAGTGCTGGCAAAAACCAATTAATTATTACAGATTTACCTGAAGCAAAAAACCAATTAAACAAAACCTTATAGGTTTCTATACAAACTAATCCAAATCTCTCTATTTAGTTCTTTAAGGCAAGATTGATAAACTTGTAGTGTTTTAGAATCATCAATTTTAATATCACTTAGTATTATACTATTTCTGAATATAATTATAAGAGTCTAGTTAAAAGCACATTATAGCAATGTGCTTTTAACTAGACCACAGGGATGTTTTCAAAGAACAAGGAACTAAATCATTAAAATACTGGCTTTAAAAACATCTTATAGTATTGTTTTTTCGTAAATGATAATGCAAACGATTTTAAAAGATAAATAGAAAGAGTAAAATAATTCTCATACGAATATCTATAAGAGTAAGATGGTAATATTTTGATAATGATAAAAATTGAAAAATTAAACTTATTCATTTTAATTTAGGTTCTACAACTTTTTGATTGCATTATAAATCCCTCTAATCTCTTATACTAAAGCAGCTACTTAATTGCTTTTGTTTTTATTCAATCCAGTATATTATTCAAATCAAGTTGTTAGCGCTATTATTCATTAACTAAAATATTAATTCATGATTACTACAATATTAATTGATGATGAAATAAATGCTCTTGAAACCCTTGAATGGCAAATAAAAACATATTGTAGCCATATTAAAATACTAAAAAAAGTAACCTCATCTGCAGAAGCCATTTCAGAAGTCAAAAGATTAAATCCGGATTGTATTTTTTTAGATATAAAAATGCCTTGTTTGAGTGGTTTTGATGTTTTAAAATACCTTAAAAACCAAAGTTTTAAAACCATATTTACAACAGCGCATGACGAATATGCTATTAAAGCAATTAAGGCGTCTGCATTTGATTACTTATTAAAGCCTATTGATAAAGATGACCTCATAGATACTGTAAGTAAACTCTCTTTAGTTATTAATGGAGATGAGAAAAACACATTGTTTGACCCGCACAAAAAAATACCTATTCAAGTAGATGGGTCGATACATTTTTATGATAATAACGAAATTATTTTTCTAAAAGCCGAAAGCAATTATACTACTATTTTTTTAACAAATAATAGAAAAGTAACGCTTTGTAAAACCTTAAAAGAAGTCGAAAAAAGCTTTTCTCAACCTACCTTTTTTAGAATACATAAATCTTACTTAATTAATCTCAATCACGTACAGGAATATATGAAATGTGAAGGCGGAAGTGTTTTGATGAGTAATGGTAAATATACAGGTATTAGTCGATCAAAAAAGAATCTGTTTTTTGATTTAATGCACTAACAATTCTAAGAAGCAATGGGAAACAATTTTGTTAACCCTCCAGGGTTTCATGCTTGGATACAAGGGATTCTATTCATTTTATCTCTATATCACTTATTGCTTTTTCTTCAAAACAGAAAGAAAATGTTCTTGTATTACAGTCTTTTTGTTTCTTGTTTGTTTTATTACTTTACTTATTATGGTCCAGATATGTTCTATCTCAATGGTGTCCCTCCAAAAACACCAACTATTTTTTTTGGAATACAATTTCTAGCTTATATTTTTTATGTTACCTATGTTCGTGAAATTATCCCTTTAAAAAAGATCAATCCTAAATGGGATCGCACATTCTCAAATTCCAGATGGGCATTGGTATGCTTTATTTTAATCATTGCTATTTTAGATTTTTGTAAGTATCCTAAAATTTTTTCTGTTGTCATTATAATGTTTATTGCTATAGAATGTTTCGCCATTATTAACTATATCGTATTTTACCGTATTAAAACCATTCCGGTAAAATTAATTATTCTGGGATCTATTCTATACCTATGTCTTGCTAATTGTTCTCTTTATGATTCAGTAAAAGTGATGTCTGGTAAAACGCTTAGTTATGATTTTGATCCAATTATCTTTATGGAAATTGGTGCCGTTATAGAATGCTTTATTTTTGCACTAGTTATAGGCTACAAAATTGATGAAATCGAAAAAGAAAAAAATCAGGTGCAAATCCAATTATTAGAGAAATCTATAGAGGCTTCAGAAATGAAAATGACTGCTTTAAAGGCACAAATGAATCCTCATTTTATATTTAATGTATTAAATTCAATTAACCATTTTATAATTAAAAATGACAAGAAAAGTGCCGCTAATTATCTTACCAAGTTTGCTAAATATATTCGATCTACTTTAAATAATTCTAATGAAAGAACAATTTCTCTTAAACAAGAGTTAGCTTCTATTAAACGATACATAACCTTAGAGAAGCTTAGAATTCATAATGGTTTTGAGCACAGTATTGAGGTGTCTCCTAGTATTAATCAAAGTGATTTAAAAGTCCCACCTCTATTTCTTCAACCTTATGTAGAAAATGCTATTTGGCATGGATTAAATCATAAAACAGAAGAAAAAGTATTGAGAATTCATATAAAAGAACAGGATAATTATATAGTAATTAATGTAGAAGATAATGGAATAGGACGTATACAATCTTCTAAACAAAGTTATAACATTGAAGAAAAATCTTTTGGCACAAAAATAACAGAAGAAAGAATCAAAATGCTTTACCCTAACTCATCTACGATTATAGAAGATATTAAGTCTACAAAAAAACAAGAAATTGCTGGAACTAGAGTAATTATATCTCTTCCTAATTGCATTAATACAGCAAGCTAAGTATTTTATTCCAATCGTTTAGCAATCTATACCATTCAATAGATATCTTAAAAAAGAATATCTTTCTCTCTTTAATTTTAATACAAATTAGAATATACAATATAGTATTTATGACTCTTTTGGAGATGAAAGCTGTCCGCTTTAGGAAAATAGTAATAGTATAACATCTTCCATATAGTTATAGCGCCATTTTGCAATGTTCAATTTATTATTAATTAATTAAAACATAAATTATGAAAACTCTAAAATTAAAATCTATTTTATTTAGCATTCTAACGGTTGTAATGCTATCTGTATTTGTTACTTCTTGTGATAAAGATGAAGAAACTATAGAAAATAGTGACGTCGTTCAATTTGAAAATGACATTCTTACTAGAGCATTAAACACTACTGAGGTAACAGATTTTCAAAGTAAAGCACACGGTGGAGAATTAGCAACAGAATATGCCACTTATGAGGAAGTAATTGATGATAACGGGGTAAAAGATGCAGCGATCATAACTATCCCTATCCAATCTAATGCAAAAAACCAATCCAAGGGGCTTTATATTCATTATGATTTTCTAACTGAAGAGTTTAATCATGAAGTCATTGCTGTAACATTTGGTGAGTCTTTTGTAAATCAGGTTAGAACTAATAAAATTACTTCTATTGATCATTTATCTGATGCCGAATTAAACAATCTAGGATTAAACTACTCAGCAACTTATGAGTTTTTTGCCTTAGACGGAATTTTAGCTGGTAGATTAACTTATGAAAACAATAAGCTAGTTGAAGATTATGAAAATCCATCTAGAGCTAGTAATTGGTGTATATTTAAATGTATGGTTGGTAAAACCAGTTGGAAGGAAAGATATCATTGCGGTGTGGCAGTTATAAGCTGTGTTTCTGGAAACTGGTATTCTTGCCTTTGGAATATATATCGTTGCGCTAAAAATGGCCCTAGATATTACAGAGAATGCAAACCAGGGTGTTAAAAATGGCCTTTTCTATTTAAACACCTGAACTCGTCTTAACTTTCTCTATTTCTATTTGTTTTAATTACTTAGTTTATAAATGATCAATCATCAAATAACTAAAATTAAAAACAAGTAAGAAAAAGTAAAGGCGAGTTATTTTTTTATAAATCAACAACACTTTATACCTCCCTAATTCAATTTAATTCTTAATAATTATGAAAACTACAAACTATAAACTGTTCTTATTTTGTATTTTGAATGCCTTTTTCTTCTTAAATACAAATACGCTCTCTGCCCAATGGCAATACCAATCAAGTAGCCTATGGAATTCTATATATCGTTATGGAAATGTAGGCATAGGAGGCTATCCGTACTATAAATTTGATGTTAAGGGCACCATTAGATGCTATAATCTTAATACAACATCAGATAAAAGATATAAGAAAAACATAAATAACATTACTTCTGCTTTAAATAATATTAATGAATTGCAAGGAGTAACTTATGAGTTCGATATGTCTAAACAAAAAAATGGTGAATCTTTTCCTAAAGGGAAAAACATAGGTTTGATCGCACAAGATGTGAATAAAGTACTCCCTGAGCTGGTTCTTAAAGATGATAAAGGAATCTACTCGGTAAACTACATTGGAATAATCCCTATACTCATAGAAGCAACAAAAGAACTAAATGAAAAACTAGTAGATAAAGAAAAACAATTGTCTTTGTTTGAAGAAAGAATAAAAAAACTGGAGCAACGTATATTATCTGTAAATCAACATGATAATATTGAAAATAATGATGGCTATAGATTAGAACAAAACATACCAAACCCAGCTAAAAATAATACATTAATTAAGTATAAAACTCCTTTAGGAGAAAAAAATATTTCTGTTAAAATTTTTAGCACAAATGGAAGACAAGTATGGCAAAAAGAGGTTAAACCTTCTCTATCTGGAGAAGTTATTATTCCTACAAACAACTTAAAAGAAGGTGTTTATATTTATTCACTAACTGTTGGCGATAAGATAATAATTTCCAAAAAATTAGTTATCAATTAATTTTTAAAGCGAGTATTATTAATTGAATTTGTTGAAAATATCGAGGGTTTATATCCTCGATATTTTTAATTTAGTTATATCGAATTAAAAACAATTTATTATTAATATTCAGCCTATTATTGTTATTGATGTAAAGGAAGAAATAGAAATACAAACTAAGGCTAGAAAGTATGGCTATAAAATAAATACCAATCTAATTTATAGATTCTTAAAAGAACAAAATCAACATTTTATTTTACAGTAAGTTCTATTCAGAAATGGCATACGTCCATATAAATAGTAGCTTTCCCCTTACTATTACTTATAATAATTATTACGCGCTGTATTAAAATAAAGCTTAATAGTATGTCTAATTCTAGACAGAAGTAGACACTAGGTAACACAAAGCATAATGCTCTAAATAAAGAAATTTAATGATCTCATTTAAGATAAAGACGATACATTTTTGCCTTTTAATAAAAAAGTATTGTTAATTGATAAATTCACCTCACATGAAACAGATTTAGTAATCTAACTATCAATATTATACGCGCTTCCAGTTTTGAGATTTTAATTGCATAGCCGCTTTTAATATGTCCTTTTGACTAATTTGACCTATAAGTTTACCATCTTCTACAATTGGAAAGCGTCTTCTTTTAGAACTTAAAAATTGTTTTGCAGCATCAAAAATATTTAAGTTACCATCAATAGTTTCTACATTGGTTGCCATATGGTTTTTTATAGAATGATTTTCCATTGGCATATTATAATAACGACTATCACTAATCTGCTTTATACAATCACCTTCTGAAATAACACCAATTAATTCATTTTTTTCATTAACAACCGGGCCGCCAGAAATTTTATATTTAATTAATGCGTCAACAACATCTTCAACAGATTGAGACGGTTTAAACGTAATAAGATCTTTAGACATATAATCCTTTACTTTAAAAGGAATATTACTTGTAGTTGATTCTTGCTGTGCTAATTTTCGAGCACCTTGGAAGCTTTTAATACCCATAACTGCTAGTTTTTATTGGATTTAAACTAAAGTTACTCTTTTTAAATGAGTTAACCTAAATTAAAAGACGTCTGTTTTTTCACTATTTTTAGGTAATGTAAATCCATACTCCTGATGTTTAAAAAAAGTATCGCCTTATTAATTATAGTAATTGCTATTTACTTAAGCTTTCGTGCACTACTTCCAAATAGCATTTCTACTATAGACGCACCGGATAATAAATTTTCTACAGCTCGAGCTTTAACCCATTTAAAAGAAATATCTAAAAAACCACATTTTGTTGGAAATAATGAACATACAAAAGTAAGAGAGTATATTATCAAAGAACTAAATACTTTAGGTCTAGCAACTCAAACACAAGAAGGATTTACTATTAGTAAATGGGGCAATTTAGCTAATCCAAAAAATATTATAGCAAAAATAAAAGGTAGAAATAATGGCAAAGCTTTAATGTTGCTTACACACTACGATAGCAACCCACATTCATCTTTGGGTGCTAGTGATGCAGGTTCTGGAGTGGTTACAATTTTAGAAGCTGTTAGAGCATTTCTAAGCGAGAAAAAACAACCAAAAAATGATATTATTATTCTTTTTTCTGATGCTGAAGAATTGGGTTTAAATGGTGCCGACTTATTTGTAAATAATAGTGACTTAGCAAAAGACATTGGACTTGTTTTAAATTTTGAAGCACGAGGTAGCGGAGGCCCTAGTTATATGCTTATCGAAACCAACGGCGGAAATGCAACACTTATGCATGAATTTGTAAAAGCGAATCCTAAATTCCCAGTAACTAATTCTCTGGCTTATAGTATTTACAAAAAACTCCCCAATGACACAGATTTAACTGTCTTTAGACGTGATGGCGATATTGATGGTTTTAATTTTGCTTTTATTGACGATCATTTCGATTATCACACGCAAATGGACACCTATGAACGTTTAAATAGAAACACTCTCGAACATCAAGGAAGTTATATTATGCCATTGCTTCACCATTTTAGTGAAACCAATTTAAGTAGCTTAAAGAGTGATCGCGATTATATATATTTTAATGCTCCATTTTTTAAGGTTATTATGTATCCTTTTTCATGGGTTCTCCCTATGCTAATAATCGCAATTATAATATTTATTGCATTATTAATTTATGGTTTTAAAAACAGGAAGCTTAATATTGGAGACGTTTCAAAAGGGTTTTTGGCTTTTTTATCTTCATTATTCATTGGTACTTTAATAACTTATTTTGGTTGGAAATTAATCTTAATTCTTTACCCAGAATATAAAGATATTCTTCAAGGGTTTACATATAATGGTCATACCTATATTTGGTTATTTGTTGTACTTACAATAGGCATATGTTTTTATTGTTATCATAAAGTATATTCTAAAAACAATGTTCCCAGTTTATTAGTAGCCCCTCTCACTTTTTGGGTTATTATTTGCTTCGTTATTACTTTACAATTAAAAGGCGCTAGCTTTTTTATTATTCCAGTATTTTTTGCATTACTAGCCTTCTTTATCTTATTAAGACAAGAACAACCCAGCTTAATTACCATGGGCCTAATAAGTATCCCTTTACTATTTATTATGCCTCCTTTAGTAAAAATGTTTCCTGTGGGCTTAGGTTTAAAAATTTTATTTGTTTCGGCTATTTTTGTGGTACTTATCTTTGGATTGCTTTTGCCTGTATTTGGTTATTTTAAACATAAAAAAAGATGGGCTTACCTCTTTTTTATCTTAGGGTTTATTGCTTTTTTTAAAGCCCATTTTAACTCTAGTTTTACTGCAGAAACGCCTAAACCAAATAGCTTAGTCTATACTTTAAATACAGACACTAACGAATCACTTTGGGCTACTTATGACAACGTTTTAGATAAATGGACCAAAAATTATCTAGGTGAGAACCCTCCAAAAGCTAATGCTTTAAATAATAACACCTTTGGAAGCAAATATGGGTCTGGTTTCTCATACACTCAAAAAGCTGAAATAAAAGCGATACCTCAACCAAAAATTGAAATTGCCTTTGACACAATAGTTGGAGAAACTAGACATTTTAGTATTTGTATTTCACCTCAACGAAATATACAGCGTATGGAAATATTTTCAGACTCAACAAATGTTTTCAATGATTTCAAGATAAATGGTGTTGCTGCTTTTAAAGAAAAAGACAATGAATATGTTTTTACTAAACGATGGAAAAACAGACTATTTAGTTACTTTGTCTCTAACAATGAGCCTTTAGATTTATTTATTAGCGTTCCTAAATCTCAAAAAACCACATTAGAACTCTACGAAGCTTCTTTTGATTTATTAAAAAACAAAAACTTTAGTGTCCCAAAAAGAGATGAAAATATGATACCAAAACCCTTTATACTTAATGATGCAATTGTATTAAAAAAGACAATTGTTTTAGAATAAAGTACTTAGTCTATTATAATTTTTTGCGTTATTGTATCATTTATTTTTAAAAAATACATTCCAGTGTTTAAATTGTTTACATCCAATTCTAAACTATTATCACTCATTTTATAATTATATTTATTTAATAATTTTCCTGTTATTGAATAGATATCGATGGTATTAATAAACACTTTAGAAGATTTTATAATTAATTTACCTTTAGAAACAGGAATTGGATAAACAGAGATAAAGTCTATTTCCTTGTTGTTATCTTCAACACTTAACACATCGCAATCAATAGGGTTTCCAATAATTTCAACCTCTAAATAACTATTAAATACATTATTAGGAGCAGAACCAGAATTTCCTAAGCCTTGAATTCTAAAATATTGCGCCTCTAAAAACGGCGAAGAAAAATCAAATTGTTCATAATTAGTAGTTGTACCTGAACTGGTTAAAATACCAGTTGCATCATTAAAAGAGATATTATCAATCGACGTTAATATTTTGAAACTGCTGGTACGTTCATCTCCTTTAAAAAATTTAATCCTCACTCCAGTAGCTAATTGTTCACAACCTAAATCAAAAGTTAAATTGGCTTCACTAGAACCTGAATCTCCAGACCAACGTGTTGTATCATTATCATCAAGAACATTTTCTGGAGTATTTGGATCTTGAGTACCTTCTCCAACAACACTAACTGGAATTATTTCTGTGGCATTATTTGGATCAAAATCTATTGCCGATTGAGTTATAGAAACGATTTTCGTTAGTGTGCCTCCAACTTGAGATATTGTTATCTCAGCCATTCTATCTACTCCCGTTGTATTTTCTAATGCAGATACTGAAATACTAGTATTTCCCGTTCCTGAAACTGGATTTGTACTTACCCATGAACCTCCACTTATTGCTATATTCCAATTTACATTAGCACTTATATTAAATACATTGGTACTTGAGTTTTTAGAAAATGATAATGTATTAACTGATGTTGATAGTATTTCTACTGAGTCACCGTAAGGCTGAGCTCCAAACCCAATAGTTAAACCTACATCATTTGCTTGAAATGGTGATCGTGTCCCGTTAGCACCAAATTCTTCTGCTCCTGCATCAAAATTAGATCTTGAACCTCCTAAAATATCATTAGTTAGAAAAGGAAAGCTACCCATTCCATAATTTATAGCGACACTACCTGATGGTATTGTGTAAAAATTACTTCCCGAAACTAATAAACCTGAATTTACTGTACTATTTTGATTACTACCGTTATTAAGATCCCAACTTCCATTTTGAGTGATATTGGCTTGAGCTATTGAACCATTAATTGGAGTTGTTACTTCTTGATATGCATTATCACTAGTGTTTAAAAAAATGTTATTCGAAATCTGTACATTACTAGGAGCTAATGACAAATCAGATTTTACTTTGGTCCCTACTCTCATAGTATAATCGCAATTTACAAATGTATTATTTGTTATGATAGCATCTTTTACTTGATAATAACCATTAATCTCTGTATTCTCTCGGCCATTAGTAATATTAATACCTCCTGTTGCATTAGATACAGATCCATCTTCTTTTAGAGAATTTACGGCCTCTATATAATTGTTATATATTTTATGCCCCTCTCCAATAACTCGTATTCCTGCTGAAAAAGTATTATTTTCTGCAAAGAAAAAATTACCATAAACCTCGCAATTATTTCCATGTCTTAAAGTTAAAGATCCGGCATAGTTTCTAAAAGTGTTATTATAATATTTGTTGCTCCCACTTTTGTTAGAAATGATTTCTACTTCTCCAAAAAAGTTATGAAAGTAATTTTCATAAACCTCGGTAAAGGAATCTGATAAGGAAGTCGCACTATTACCAATTCTGATAGCATCTTGATCATTAAAATCATTTACCGTTCCTCCAACTGGAACTCTATTTGCAAAGTAGTTATGATGAATTTTAGTATAATCTTCTCCTACTGAATTTCTATTATCATTAATAATACTACCTACTCCATTTTTTCCAAGAAATGAATTGTAACTTATTTCATTACGTTTTCCATCTATTAGAATCCATTTAAATGTATTTTCAGATTGCAAATTAGTTCCATTAAATGCATCAATTTTATTATTGGTAACGATACAATCATCGCAAGCATTTAACCTTATAACTGGGGGAATAGTACTACTGTTTGGTAACCCTGAAGCATTTTGAAAGACTAAACCTGTTAGCACGATATGATTTCCTCTTAATTCTATATGCGAATTCCCTTCTATAAAAACACTACCTGGTGTTTGAGCGGTAATAACAATTGGATTTGTAGCTGTTCCATTTTTATTAATATTGACCTCTACATCATTCCAAATTTGGTTAACCAAAGTTATAACGCTGCCGGCTTGGGCATTATTAATTGCTATTTGTAATTCTGAATTTGTAGATACTACCTGTGAGAAGATTGTTCCTGTAAAACCAAGGAACAACATTAGAAATACACTCTTTTTCATTTTCTTAAATCAATTAATTTTTAAACACTTACATAATTGGTTAACCAATATGGTGATTAATTATATTTAATAAAAACATAAACATATAAAAATGTTCTTGTTATACAAAAAAAGAGGCTATTCTATCAAATAGCCTCTTTTTTAATATAGAACTCATTTAAACTTTTTAGATTTAAGCGAAAATTAGTCATTTTGGTTTTAATTGACGACTTTTTTGAGTTGCATAGCATAGCTACGGAATGAAAAAAAGTATAAAATTAGAGACAAAAGGGCAATTTTTTAGCAAATTGAAAAAGTTTAAACGAGTTCATAATTTAAATGAAAAATCTCTTACCAGATTCTAACACGATCTTCTGGTTTTATGTACATTTTATCACCTTCTTTAATATTAAATGCTTTATAAAATGCATCGACATTTAAAAGTGGCTGTACTGCTCTATTCATTCCTGGAGAATGTGGATCTGTTTTAATCTGCGTTTTTAAAGCATCATCACGTGTTTTTGTTCTCCAAACAGTTGCCCAACTCATGAAGAAACGCTGCTCTGCAGTAAGACCATCAACATCTTCTGGTCTACTACCTTCAAAACTCATTTGTAATGCATCATACGCTGCTAAAACGCCTCCTAAATCACCAATGTTTTCTCCTAAAGTAAATTTTCCATTAATAAAGGTTTCTGGTAATACTTCTATAGCACTGTATTGTGATGCTAAATCTGCACCTAAGCCTTCAAATTGTTTTAAATCTTCATCTGTCCACCAATTATTAAGATTACCATCTTTATCATATCGCGATCCAGAATCATCAAAACTATGAGATATTTCATGACCAATTACTGCACCTATCCCACCATAATTAACGGCATCGTCTGCTGTGTAATTATAAAAAGGAGGTTGTAATATTGCTGCAGGAAATACAATTTCATTATATGATGGATTAAAATAAGCATTCACCACTTGAGGCGCCATATACCATTCGCTCTTATCTACAGGCTTTCCAAGTTTATCTAAATCTTTTTTGAAATTCCATGCAGAAGCGTTTAATGTATTTTGTAAATAAGAACCGCCTTCATCTACACCTTTAATTTCTAAAGCGCTATAGTCTTTCCATTTATCGGGGTAAGCAATTTTAACCTTCGTTGCTTTTAATTTTTCAATGGCTTTCTTTTTAGTGTCTTCACTCATCCAATTCAAATTGTTAATTCGCTTTTCAAAAGCGACAATAACATTTTTAATCATTTTTTCTGCTTTCACTTTTGCTTCGGGCGGAAATTTTTTATCCACATATAACTTCCCTAAAGCTTCTCCAATAGTTCTATTAAGTCTTCCTAGAGCATTTTCATCTCTAGGACGTTGCTTCTTAGACCCTCTTAGTTCTTTACTGTAAAATGTCCAGCTTTCTTTTTCTAAATCGGTACTCAATAAACCAGATGCTTCATTAAGCGCAGACCATCTTAAGAAGGTTTTCCAGCTTTCTACGTTTCCTTCAGCTAAAACATCCTGAAGCTTATTAAAATACTTAAGTTCTCCTATAATTACAGTATCTAGTTGCTTTACCCCAATACCTTTAAAGTAAGCATCCCAATTAACAGCTGGCACCATTTTTTGTAATTGACCAATTGATCTTGGGTTGTAACGTTTACGAGCATCTCTACGATCTACTTTATCCATTTTAGGTTCTGCTAGACGCGTTTCAAAAGCTAAAATTTGTTTTGCTTGTTTATTGGCATCTGCTTCTGTGTCTCCTAAATACTGCAACATTTTAGTAATATATGTTACATATTTAGCTCTTTTTTCTTTTGAATCTGCATCGTCTTTTACATAATAATCTCTGTCTGGTAACCCAAGACCTCCTGCTCCCAGGTAAGCGACATTACGATTACTATCTTTAGGATCGGATCCAACTCCAAAACCAAAAAAACCAGCGCCTCCTTTTGGCTCCATTTCAATTAAATAAGCCTGTAAATCATTTACATTTTTTATATTACTAATCTTTGCTAAATACGGTTGTACAGGTTTTAAACCTAGCTTGTCCCTTCCTACTGTATCCATTATTGTTTGAAATAACTTCACAGCTTTTTCTTGGTCTGACCCTGGTAAGACTTGTATTTTTTCTAAGTCTTTATTATCAGACATGGCAGCTTTTAAAATTGATAAAGCATCTGCATCTGTTTTCTTTCTTAATTCAGAAAACCCTCCCCAAGAAGATCTATCGTCTGGAATTTTTGTAGTTTCTAACCATTTTCCATTAACGTGTTTAAAGAAATCTTCATTAGGAGCCACAGATTTATCCATGTAATCCAAATTAATTCCTGGTATTTTTTCAACGATTTGGGCCGTTTCTTTTTTAACATCTTCTTTACATGCTATTAAGCTTACTATAGCAAAAGCCCCTATAAAAAAAGAAGGTTTTAAGTCAATTTTCATTTATAATTAGTTTTATTAGTCTTCTAATTTAGTTAATGTTTTGTACTTAAAAACTTAAATTAAGAATTCTTTATGTTCCCTTTAACATAAAACACTCATTATAAAATGTATATGAATAAATTTACAGCTAAAAGAGTATAAAAAACGCCCATTTAAAAATGAGCGTTTTTTCCTTTAAATTAAAAAAAATAAAGTTATTATTTTAAAATAAGCTTTTTGGTCACTTTAGAATTAGATGTTGTAATATTCAAGAAATAAATCCCTGAAGCATAATTACTAATATCTAATTTATAAATACCACTATTTAAGTTTACTTGTTTTTTACTTACAATTTGTTTCCCTGTAACGTCATTAACAGAATAATCAAAAGTATTTGATGATGATTTGATATTAAACAATCCTTTTGATGGATTAGGATATACTGCAAAACTATTAGTTTTAAATTCATCTACACTTAACGTTCTTGAAACAATTATTGGATTGTCTACAATTGCACCTTCTTCAACAACTCCTCCGTCTGAATGAAATACAAATCGATATTGAAATTTAGTTTCAGAATTTAAAGCTGATAAATCATAACTATACTCTTCTAGAGTCGCTTCAACACCTGTCCATTGAGCTCCTGGGCAGTTTTGGCAGTCTGCTCCTCCAGATGCTTTACTACTATTGTACCATTTAGGATCGCTTGCTGCGCCTAAAACGCTCCAAGACACACCTTCATTTAAAGAATATTCTACATAAACAATATCAAAATCTTGTTCCAGTTCAAAAGCCAAATTAAATTTTAAAATAGGTTCAGAAACTGTAGTTAAATCATAACATTGAGATACTAAATAACTTTTAATATTATCTCCATGATCTCCTGAAAGATTTGTTCCATAAACATTATTAGAAGGATTAGAAGAATCATTAAGTAAAGTTCCAGTTGGTATTCCTCTAGTCCAATATTGAGTAGGAGCTCCTTCATCGTAAACTAACAATTCATCGTTACTAGATTCGAATGTATTTACAGTGTTTACAGCACCAACATCATTCGCTAATATTATTTGTTCTTGAGAACTATTGTTAGTAGCATCAGTATCGTTTGTGATATTTGCTACTACACTAAATGTATGTAATCCTCTACCTAAACTAATTTGAGGTAAATTAATGGTTTGATTAGCTTCTGATGCAATTGTTCCTGTCCAGTTAAATACTGTATCTGTTCCATCTACAGTGTAAGTAAGTTCTACCTCGTTAATAGTGTTTAATCCATTATTTCTTACTACTATTTCAGGGGTAATTTCAGTATCACAAGAAATTGTATTACCAAAGCTCCCTACAGAAACAAGTTTCACATCGTTTGGCGCTAAACCGTCTACAAGTTCAGATTGCCAGATACCACGACCATATGTAGCAGCAGTAATTTTTTGATCACTAATATTTATATCTAAATCTCTTACAGGAGAATTTGGTAAGCCATTGCTAAATAGACTCCATGTTTGTGTATCATCATCATATCTATAAACACCAATGCTTGCTCCTAAAAAAATAGCATTTTTAGCATTTCCTTTTTGATGCTTGATAATATTTCTTCCAATACCAGATGGAAGCCCGTTATTTATACTTGTAAAACTATTTCCTCCATTTGTTGATTTGTAAACATTATTACTGGTCGTAACATATATAATATTACTATTATCATTATTTACCTCAATTGAAGTTATATTTCTCGAGAAGCTTTCGACCTCTGTAAAAGAACTCCCTCTATTTGTACTTTTTTGAAGCGATCCATTAATAGCAACGTAAATATTATCTGGTTCTAAATCGTCGATCTCTAAAACATCAATTTTAGAACTAAAAGCAGGAGATACCGCTGTAAATGAGTTTCCATTTAATCGATATAATCTTGAATATCCAGCATATAATTCTCTGTCACTATTCATGGCTAAAGGTGTAATCCAGTTTCCAGATTCTGGACCGTTAACATTAGTACTCAAACCTGCACCTGAATTATTAGATATGTATAAGCCTCCTCCAGACTGAATAAAACCATAATATATATTTGAGTTTTGAGGATCTACAGCTGTATCCATTCCATCTGCTCCATAATAGTTTTGCCAGCGATCATTGTTTAAAGCATAGCCTCCATTATCTTGCAATCCGCCAACCATTTTATCAGAAGTTTGCTTAGAAACAGCAATTCTATAAAACTGACTTATTTGCATCCCTTCAGTTAAATCTGTAAATGCATTTCCATTGTTTGTTGATTTATAAAAACCACCATCAGAACCCACTAATAATTCACCATCAAAATATCTCATATAATGAATATCTGCATGAGTATACGAAGCTTGATTTGGTGAACTCCAATTGTTTATTCTCGTAAAAGAACTACTATTTCCGCTTACAGTACCTCTCCACACATTAAGCACTCCAACAAACAGAAGGTTTTCATTAGTATCTGATACTGCAAAAGCTAAATCGTACCATGATTGAGTAGAACCAAAAATGTCACCTGTTGCAGCAAGTGAAGCCACTTGAGTGAATGAATTTCCTGAGTTTGTAGATTTATAAATACCTTTAAAAGCATTATTATTATCTGCAGCTAAAACATAAACAACATTAGGATTAGCCGGTGTAATATCTATAACCAATCTAGAGATTCCAGAAGTTGGTAAACCACTTGTTACTTGAGAAAAAGAATTTCCGCCATCTGTAGATTTATAAAAACGACTAGCAGAAACAGAATAAGCAACTGAAGACGTATTAGGTTTTATTTTTAAATCTCTCATATTTCTACCTGAAGTCCCACTTGCAACACTCCAATTTGTTCCGCCATTTGTTGACTTATAAACACCTTCATTAGTTGCAACCGTAATAATTTGACTATTATCTTCATCCACATAAATATCATTCATTGATGAAGGCGAATTACTTGCATTTAATCCTGTTGTATTCCATGTCATTCCACCATCTGTAGATTTTAAAACACCTACGCTTTCAGAATCTCCAGCATCATCGTCTCCAGTAGCAATATATACTATATTCGAGTTATCTGGATCTATTGCGATACCAGAAACACCTATTTGAGGTAAGTTATCTGTTGTGGTAATCCAGGTCGATCCACCATTAGTAGATTTCCAAATTCCACCAGCTGGCGCACCTGCAAAATATGTATTTGAATTATTGGGATCTTTTACTACTACATTTACACGTCCTTGACCTGGTGACCATGATCCCGTTTCTGCATGAGAAAAAGGGCCTACAGGTTGCCAGTCACTCGTAAGTGAAGATGCGTTTCTTTGTGATTGCTCCGATTTCAAATTTTGAATCTCTAAGTAAGTGTCCCATAATTCTTTTGCCGTTGGTAAAGTACCATCTTCTTTTACATGGTTTTCCCAATATGCTTCCCACCTTTTAAAGGGTTTATAACCACTACCTTTCAAATTAGGATCTCTTGTTTCCCAATAAGTATTAAACGCATTTACCGTTTCTTGAAAAGTAACTGGATTGTTAGAACTTTGTCTTGCTTGGTAGTTTAGATCTTTCATCCATGGAGCGTCCTGATTGAATTGAGCTTGAGCCATGGTGAAACTAATGGCACATGCCAGTAATAGTAGTTTTTTCATAAATTTCTTTTGTTAGTACAACAACAAAAATAAAATAAAAACTGAGGAATTCTAATGATTTAACACATTTAAGATCAAAATATTAAAGTATTAATTCTTTTTTATCACTTTAACCGATTTTTTCGTAATTAATAGACTATCGTTCGATCTTTTTAAGGCCACAACTCTTTTTACTTGATCATTTGGAATAGCAATTGACAAAACATAATGTGCTATTTTCCATTCATTATCTTCTTTTTTCAATATTCCAGAACCTCTACAAATTTTCATTTGAGTATCTAACAATTCGTCAAACCAAACAATATTCTTGTCTTCAGAAACATATATATTACGTTCAAAAGAAGTAAAACTCCATGCTTTACCTTTATCAAAATAGGGTTTAGAGAATGTTTTAAACGCTTCGTTTTGCCAATTCTCTGTAGCATCAGTTCCTATAAATACTCCATCTTTAGTCATTAAACTAAAATAAGCATCGTAGTTTGCTTCAGCTGCAGCTTTATGCCAATTATCTACTACTTGATTAATCGTGTTTTTAATTGCATTATTAGAAGCAGCAACAGTTGTTACTTTTTTAGCACTACAAGAGAAAAAAATAAATACAGATAGCATTGATAATAAGAAACTATTTTTAATCATAATTAATAAGGCTTTACAATTTTTTGCGCGTCTTTTTCGTATTTTTTATTAATCTGCAATGTTAGATTTGCATTCGCTTCAAAGACTTCCTTTAAAGCTTCTAGTCTTTCATCTTTAGAACTATTCGATAATTCTAATTGCTGTTTTAACTTATAAAGTTTTGTTTTAAGAACTAAGAATCTTGCTTTAATAGGTTCAGTATCTATTTTTTCTGGAATAGTAGTTTCCAATTCATTTAACGTTGAAATAAAAATTTCTTCATTATCTACAAAAAATTCAAAATTAGCAGCTTTAAAACCCTCAATAGCATTAATAACATCATTATAAGTTTGCCATGAACCTATGGTGTTTTTCGCTTTAGCATCTAAAACATATTCTACATATTTAATCGCCCCAACATCTAACTTACTAATAACAAGAGTGTCTTGTTTAACATCTCCTTCTAGAACTACCGTTTTAACTTCTTTATTACAGCTTACAATAAGTAGTAAAATTATAATACTTAAATACTTCATGCTTTTTTCTTTACATACAAATATATTGTATTAGATACTTTTTTAATGTTTAAGAAATAATAATTACCCACTTTTAGAATAAATACTTTTAAATCTTCCTATTTTTGGCACACACTAAAAATAAATGTTTGATGTCATCAAAAATTTTAATTGTGGGAGCTGCTGGGCAAATAGGTTCTGAGCTAACAACAAAACTAAGAAGTATTTATGGAAAGGACAATGTAATTGCCAGCGATATAAACTATAATAATACTGAGCTTGTTAATTCTGGTATTTTCGAAATTGTAGATGCAAAGGATTATGTTTCTTTAAAGGTTTGCTGTGAAAAATATAACATTGATACTATTTATTTAATGGCCGCAATGTTAAGCGCAACAGGTGAAAAGTACCCAATGAAAGCTTGGGATTTAAATATGGAATCGCTTTTTAACGTTTTAAACCTGGCTAAGGCTAAATTTGTCAATAAAATTTTCTGGCCATCAAGCATTGCTGTTTTTGGACCAACAACTCCAAAAGAAAATACGCCTCAATATACGATTATGGAACCCAATACGGTTTATGGAATGACTAAACAAGTTGGGGAACGATGGTGCCAATATTATAATGAAAAATATAATGTAGACGTAAGAAGTATTCGCTACCCAGGTATTATAAGCTGGAAAACACTTCCAGGTGGAGGAACTACAGATTATGCAATTGATATATACCATAAAGCATTAGCAGAAGGTAAATACAATTGTTTTTTAACTGAAGATACTGAATTACCTATGATGTTTATGGATGATGCCATTGAAGCTACCGTTTCAATTATGTCTGCAAATAGTGATTCTATTAAAATTCGTTCTTCATACAATTTAAGTGCAGTAAGTTACACCCCTAAACAAGTAGCAGATTCTATAAAAAAGCACATTCCAGACTTCAAAATCTCTTACACCCCTGATTTTAGACAAGATATCGCTAATGGTTGGCCAAAAAGCATTGATGATACTGAAGCAAGGAATGACTGGAATTGGAACCATAGTTTTGATTTAAAGCTTATTACTAATGAAATGTTAAAGCAATTAGCCAAAAATTAGAATTTCATTTTATCAAAACACAATTATGGCTTGAAATTTGCGTTATTTAAATTGAATTAATAACCAATTACAAATAAGCGACTTAAACAATAAGCCATGAAAAAAATTACACTATTATTTTTACTAGTATCATTTATATCTTTTAGTCAAGAACAATTTACTTATGGAGGCAATGGTCTTAATAAAACATTTCTAGTAAATAAGGCTGAAAATTTAACGCAACAACAATTATTCGATAAAGCAACAACTTGGATTAAGGCGAACCATCAACAGTCTGATATGGTAGTGACCAAAGTAGTTGAGGGTAATAATAAAATTACGTTTACTGGTTTAAAGAAAAACTATATTAATTTTAGCGCTATTGGAAATCAAATTTTCTTTAATGTAAGATATACTATCGCATTAGCTTTTAAAGACGGACGTTATAAATTCGATGTTATCAAAATTGAAAAGAAAGCACAAGGACATAACCGAAAAGGAAAAGATTGGGCTGAAATCCCTTTAAATAACGGCAGTAAACTTTATGGTAAAAATGGCAAGCTAACACCACTAGGTAAAGCACAAACAGTTAAGATACCTCAGCTTTTAAATGATTTGAACAAAAACTTACTTGACCATATTAAAAGTGTTGCTAAAGCGACAGATAATGGGGATTGGTAAAAAGAAACCCTCTTTAAATAATAAAATAAGAAATCCTGCTATTAAGCAGGATTTCTTATTTTATATCTTCATTTAAACCAATTAACAATACAATTTAATTCTTCATATACCATTCTAAACTTGTTTCAGGGTTCTATCATAAAGCATAAGAACATAAAAACAAAAAAGCCACTTACATTGCTGTAAACGGCTGTGTTTTGCTCCTCCTTCCCGATGACTATCGGGACAAGCAATAGGCTCGAACTAACCCCGATAGCTATCGGGGCTCTGATTAACTAATAGTTTTGTATTTCAAAAACAGCTTTTCAAAAATTTCTGGATACGTCTTCAAGTTTTCTATATAAGTTTTACTCTTCATATTTTTAATATGCTGTTCAACTTTTAAGGCCTATTCTTTACTAATACAAATCATACTATGAAACAAAACCCAATCTCTTGCTTTTCCCCGTAAATTTATGAGGACTCGAATTGGATCAAGACAAAAAGTTGTGGAGTAACTAAAAATGGAAGAACTTTGCTATAAAAAATTCTATGTCCTCAGACGCTTTATTTTTAGCAGCTAATTTATTACTTCCCGAAGTATTGGTAAGCCATTTTGATTTAACCAAACACGAGATTAAAAACCAAGAAATACACTTCTATTTTACAGAGTTAAATACTACTCCTATAGGTTTCAAAGGAGCTACACTTCATTCCAAAGGCTTTTTTCCAGAGGCGACAATTCAAGA
>CALGLR010000019.1 GCA_937959395.1 uncultured Flavobacteriaceae bacterium
TTTTTCATATTACCCTAACTTAACAGCTGCAGAAGTGAAATACATTATCATGGAATCTGGTCTTTCCATAGATCTTATGGTTAATAAACCTTCTAACGATAAAAAGAAAGAAAAGGAAAAAGCACCTTTTAATGAACTCTCTAAATCAGGAAAAATTGTAAATGCATATAATGCTTTAATTATGGCAGATAGTATTTTTAAGGTTAATAAGAGAAAGTAAACAATCACGCATGCTTTTTCGAAAAGTTTTTATATTATTTCTAGTTCTGATTTTTTTGAATTTAAATTCATGTAAGCCATCTTATCATGCGATTAGTTTAGCAAATAATTCTTTTAAAAACAAAGGGGATTTTTCTGAAAACGACTTAAAATTTTGGCACCTAAAGGACATTGAAAAAGACAGTTTACTGGGTATAAGTTTAGAAAGGGCATATGCAGAGTTATTAAAAAAACGCAAAGCAAATACAATTATCGTTGCGGTATTAGATTCGGAAGTTAATATTGAGCGTGAGGGTTTAAAAGAACAAATTTGGGTGAATAAAAATGAAATACCTGATAATGGTATTGATGATGATAACAACGGATATATAGATGATATACACGGTTGGAATTATATAGGCACCCAAAAAAATGATAGTGTAGTGTTTTCTAGCTTTTCATTTACTGAAGCTATAAAAAAATATGATTCTAAGTATAAAAACACCTCTCTAAAAGAGGTGCCAATAAATGAAAAAAAACAATATGAAACTTACAAAAGAGCGATTAAGGCTCTTAACAAGAAACTTGAAGAAGGAAAAAATAACCTTGCAACATACGATAGAATACAAAGAAAATACAATAAATCCAGAGAAATTTTACATCACTATTTTCTTGAAGGTAGTTACAGCCATCTGCAATTAGATTCTTTAATAACTATAGTTGAAGATGAAGAAGAAAAGAAGTACATGTCGTACATGAAATATTATTTAAAACATGATATTAATGATTCAACAATCAGTCAAGGGAAACAGGAAGAAAATAAACTAATTAATCAGAACCTAAATGTCAACCATAACGGTAAGTATCTTACAAATGATGATCCAAATGATATAAATGATTTTCCATATGGTAATAATAAGGTAGATGGTATATCAAACTTTTATCATGGTACTCAAATGTCATCGATAATAGCCTGTAAAAGAGATCATAAAGCTGTTAAAGGCATTATTGATACGGCAAAATTAATGTATCTAAATACCTTTGCGGCAGGCGATGCATATGATAAAGACATTGCGCTAGCAATACGTTATGCCGCAGATAATGGTGCGAAAGTAATTAATATGAGCTTTGGTAAAGAATTTTCATTGCATCCTGAATGGGTTAAAGACGCCATAATTTATGCAGAAAGTAAAAATGTACTTATAATCACTTCTGCGGGAAATAGTCGATTTAATCTAGACAATGATAATGCTTATTCTTACCCTAACGATGCTATTGATGGGCTTGAGTATGCAAATAACTTTTTAAAAGTAGGAGCAACAACTTATAAATTAGATTCATTATTAATAAATAAATCATCTAGTTTTGGTAAAAATGAAGTAGATGTCTTTGCCCCTGGCTACTATATTAATTCTTTTACTTGGGATAATTATAAAACAATTTCTGGAACATCATCTTCATCTGCTGTAGTTTCTGGAGTAGCCGCTTTAATTTTCTCATATTATCCCAATCTAACAGCTGCTGAGGTGAAATATATTATTATGGAATCTGGTCTTCCTGTAGATATTATGGTCAATAAACCTTCTTATGATAAAGTGAAAGAAAAAGTGCCATTTAAATCGCTATCAAAATCAGGAAAAATAGTAAATGCTTACAATGCTTTAATTATGGCAGATAGTATTTCTAAGGTTAATAAGAGAAAGTAAACAATCACGCATGCTTTTTAGAAATCTTTTTATGCTACTTTTAGTTCTCTTTTTTTTAAATACAAATTCATCATGTAAGTCTTCCTACAAAGCAATTGATTTAACAAATAATTCTTATAAGAAGACAAATGGTTTTCATGAAAACGATTTAAAGCATTGGCATCTAAAAGACATTGAAAAAGACAGCTTACCAGGAATAAGTCTAGAAAGAGCATATACAGAATTATTAAAAAAACGAAAAGCGAATACAGTTATCGTTGCGGTATTAGATTCTGAAATTAATATTCATCGAGAGGGTTTAAAAGATCGCATTTGGATTAACAAAGATGAAATCCCTAATAACGGTATAGACGATGACAACAATGGATACATCGATGATATACATGGCTGGAATTATATTGGAACTCAAAAAAATGATAGTGTTGTGTTTTCTAGCTTTGCATATACAAGAGTTATAAAAAAATACGATTCTAAATTTAAAAATAGCTCTAGAGAAGATATTTCTGAAAATGAAAAAAAACAATTTGACGACTACAAAAGAGCTTTAGTCTATTTCGAAAAAGAGCTTAAGCAAAGAAAAAATAACTTAGCTACATACAATAGAATTCAGGGAAAATATAATAAATCTAGAGAGATTTTGCATAACTATTTTCCTGAAAACAACTATAATCAAGAACAACTAGATTCTTTAAATGATATTATTACAGATGAAGAGGAAAAGAAATACCTCTCGTACATGAAATATTATTTAAAACGCAATATTAATGACAAAACGATTAATGAAGGAAAAAAGGAGGAGCATATAATAATTAACAGGAATCTAAATATTGAGCACAATGGTAAATATCATACAAAAGATGATGCTAATGATATAAATGATTTTCCTTACGGAAATAATAAGGTAGATGGTATTGCAAATGCATATCACGGTAGTGAAATATCATCAATAATAGCTTATAACAATGATCGTAAAGAAATTAAAGGCATTATTGATACGGCAAAAATAATGTCTTTGGGCACTTCTACGGCTGGAGATGAATACGATAAGGATATTGCATTAGCAATACGCTACGCCGTAGATAATGGTGCTAAAGTTATTAATATGAGCTTTGGTAAAGCTTTTTCATTACATCCTGAATGGGTTAAAGACGCCATAATCTATGCCGACAGTAAAAATGTATTAATAGTCACTTCTGCTGGGAATAGTAGATTAAACTTAGATACTGATTATGATTATCCTAATGATGTTATTGATAATGAGAGGGTTGAATATGCTAATAATTTTTTAAAAGTTGGAGCTACCACTCATAATTTAGATTCTACATTAATAAGTAGGTTCTCTAATTATGGTAAAAATGAAGTGGATGTATTTGCTCCAGGCTCCCAAATCAATTGTATAACCTGGGATGATTATAAAATAGATTCAGGAACATCCTTATCTTCCGCTGTGGTTTCAGGAATTGCTGCTTTAATTTTTTCATATTATCCTAACTTGACTGCAGCTGAGGTTAAGACTATTCTCATGGAATCTGGTCTTCCTATAGATATTATGGTCAATAAACCTTCTTATGATAAAGTGAAAGAAAAAGTACCATTTAAATCGCTCTCAAAATCTGGTAAAATAGTAAACGCTTATAATGCTTTAATTATGGCAGATCGTATTTCTAAGGTTAACAAGAGAAATAAATCAATTTCTAAATAATAGAAGGCTCAGATCCGGTTTCATTTTTTGCTTGTTCCCCATTCATAATGCCTTCAAAAGCATTTAAATAAAAACATCCAAAATTAATGAATCTACGTATTTCTTTTGGATGGCTATTTAGACGTAATTTTCGGGAAATGGAGTTTACTTTAAAAATATTATTATCTATTTTATGCTACAACGCCTATTAGTTACTTTCATTTTAATTTCAGTACTTCTTTCTGGTTGTTCCAAATCAAAACCTCTTAAATATATCCCAGCTCAGAAAACAATAATTGTTAAAAAAACAATTATTGATGACATTCTCAAAAATTGGGAAAATCTTGATATCATAGATGATTCTATACCTGGGATAAGTCTTCAAAAAGCATACAATACTGTTTTAAAAAACAAAAAAGGCGAGCCTGTTATCATTGCTTTTCTGGACCAACCTATTAACATTAATCATGAGATACTAAAAAATCATATTTGGACAAATACAAATGAGATCTCAAATAATGGTATTGACGACGATAATAACGGCTATATAGATGATGTACATGGCTGGGATTTTTTAGGAATTTCAAATGGAGTTAATAAAAGACATACGTTAAACTCTAGTGCAAGAATGGTAAAAAAGTATAAGGCTCAATTTGAAGGAAAAAATCAAAGCGAAATTTTAACAAAAGATTCTTTAAACTTTTTAATCTACAATAATGCTAAACTTGCCCTACAGAAAAGCATAAATCAAGTCCCTGAAGAAATTAACTTTGCTAACGATCTATCGACTATGAGAAAAACCTCCAGACTTGAGGTTTTAAAAAAATTAAAAATAAAAGATTTATCTCATTTCTCCTTAAAGGATTTAGACAGTCTTAAAGCATTATATCCAAAAGATTCTACATATCAACAAAATATTTCTTTGTATTCAGATTTCGAAAGAGAAGGAACTACAGAAGAATACATTGCCAAATTAAAAGAAGATGCAGCACAACTATTAAAAAAACAATTGAATATTGACTATAATGATCGGTTATTATTAGGAGATGATCCTAACGATATTACAGATATTTCGTACGGCGATAACAAAATAAATACTGATTTGAATATCTTTACTCATGGTACTCGCGTTAGTAGTTTAGCCATAAAAGGGACTTCGGAAATTAAAATTATGGCGCTACCTATATTTGGTGAAAACTCCACTAATGATAAAGATACGGCTTTGTCCATACGTTATGCTGTAGATAATGGTGCAAAAATTATAAATATGAGTTGGTCGGAAGAATTTAGCTCCGAAAAAAAATGGGTAGATGATGCATTGATGTACGCCGAAAAACATAACGTTATTTTAATTACCTCTGCAGGAAATAGTTTCAAGAATATTGATAAAAAAAATAATTATTTTTATCCAAATGATACCGATGCTAATGGTAATGAAATAACGGATAATTTTTTAATCGTAGGAAATTCTTCTTATAAAGCTAACGATAGTTTAGTTAATAAATACAGTAATTATGGAAAAAATAGTGTAGATCTCTTTGCTCCAGGAGCTCAAATTAGAGTTGCTATCCCTGGTAATGGTTACAAAATAGATCTAGGCACTTCATTATCAGCAGCGGTAGTTTCTAAAGTCGCGGCACTACTATTCTCTTACTACCCGAATCTCACTGCTACTCAAGTCAAACATATATTAATGGATTCAGGAGTGGAGTATAACTTTAACGTAAGAACTCCAATTTGGAATGGCAAAGGAAAGCATGTTCCTTTTAAATCGCTATCAAAATCAGGGAAAATAGTAAATGCTTATAATGCTTTAATTATGGCAGACAGTATTTCTAGGGTTAATAAGAGAAAGTAAATCAATTTCTAAACAATAGAAGGTTTAGATACGGTTTCTTTTTTTAATTGTTTCCCATTCATAATGCTCTCAAAAGCATTTAAATACATCCCTGCTATTTTAGACATTGGTAACGCCGTAGCCGCTTTATAGTTTGCTTTTCCTAAAGTAACTCTATACGCTTCATTAGTAACTATGGCTTCAATGGCTTTTGCTAAACTAGTAGTACTCTTAGGTTCAAAAAACTCACCTTTATAACCTTCTTCTTTTACCAATAAAGCAAGATCGCCTAAATCTGGCATAACCACAGCTTTTCCATAACTTCCAGCTTGGTGTAATACACCAGAACTTCCAGTTGTAGCCGTGTAAGGAAATACAACTACAGCACTTTCTTTAAAAAGAGTAGGTACTTCATATTCTTCTACATAACCGGTAAAACGTAATTGTGGCACATGTTTATAACTTGCCTCAACTTTTGCTAAATATCCTGGTACATTTGGATTGTCTGTTCCTGCTATAACAATTTCTAAATCTAAACCTGTAGTTTGTCTTACTTTCTCAACGGCTTCAATCATAGATTCTACCTTTTTATAAGTACCAAACTTTCCAAAAGCCATTACTTGTAATGGGCCTTTAGGTAAATCGTATTCTGGCGTTTCTTCAGAAATTTCAAAAGTACCGTGAGGTATTAATTGTATATTTCTTGCTTTATATTTTTTTTCTAAAACGGTAACGTATTTTTGCATGGTTACCGCAACTGTATCTGCTTGCAAAATAAACTTTGTTAATGTAGTTCCTATAAAACCATAGACTCTTTGTAGTAATTTATTAGAGGTAAATCCTGCATTTCCTAAATCGACTTCCTCTAAAATATTATGTAATAACACAATATTAGGGATGCGCTTTAACTTACAAACCAATGGCAATAGCAAGCCTAAAGCAGCAGCAATCTTTTTATCACCAAACTTCATAAACTGTAAATTAAACAATACCGCATCTGGTTTTGTTTTATTAATTGCTTTGGTAACATTTAATAGGTTCAAATAGCTATTAAACGTCCAGCATTCTTTAATTGTGATTTTACATCCTTGCTCTGTAAAAGACAACTCTTTTTGGCCTTTAGTTCTATCGGTTAATAAAACTAATTCTGTTACTTTTTGGTGTTGTCTAAAATGCTTTACTAAATGAAAAGCATATTCATTTAAAGTGACTTTACTTGGAGGGTATGCGGTTACGATTGCTAGTTTCATGTGTTTTGTGTTTGGGTTACATTACAAATTTGCAGAAAATAATGTGGTTAAGTAGGTGTTTTTAGATAGAATGCGGTTTGCTTTAGGTGAATGGGGAACTTATTTAGGTGAAGATTGTTTAATCTTAATCTTGTGTTTTTAAAAAAACCTATAGTATGAATTCATATAGAGAACACGCTATAATGCTCAATACTGATTTTGAAAAAGAATTAAAATTAATAAAAATTTCTAGCTGTCCTTCTGAATATATTTTTTTAACTCAATGCATAGATTTACTAAATAAAAAAAGAGACGATTTTAATAAAGGGGTTATTGATAAATCATTTGGTGAAATTTCTTTTTAAATTTAAAGGTAATCTGTAAGCAAAATCTTATAAATTATTGTAGTTACCAAATAGAAGATGCATATAGATCACTGGAAGCTGCTAGTGATACTTCCATTGTAATATATGTCAATAACCAAAACAAGTTGTCTTCTAAGATTTTAGCTGAGCTACCCAATCTAAAGAATTTAATAAACAAACAAGTTTTGTATGATCAAAACCGTGAGTATGTGATTAAAAACTTAATAATTACGAATAATGATTATATTTTCTACCTGAAACGATTGGAGAAAGAAAACATAGTGAAATTGTATTATAGACATGGAATACATGGCAAAGAAAAGGAACTTTATGATCCATCCAATTACTATACAAGTATAGAAAACTAATATCAAATTAATTATATACAACCTAATTGGAAGTCCAGTAAAGTTGTAGTCTCTTTAGGTAATAACGAAGACAAAATATCCGAAATGCTAGTTTTAGATGTTATACCAATTATAACTCTGAGAGTAATTCAGTTATTAGAAATTGTGCGCCATCAGCCTTAAACGGTGTGCAATGGATAGATAATAAATCTTTCTTGTACGTGCAATCTAAATATTAGAAATGGATGCATTTCACAATATCAAAAAAACAAAAAATATCCGCCAACAATAATAAGTACAAGATTGAATGACAAAAGAGTACCACTTTGGCATTCCCTTATATTTACTGCTCGCCTCTCGGAAGAAAATAGCTCAAAAAATCTATTTTATTAAAAGCAGAGCCTGATTCAGACATGGTTTACAATTTATCAAAAATAAAGAATTCGCCATGATTTCAGAATCACTTTCATTCTCACTTTGGCAAACTGGACGTTCAGATTATCAACTAAAAAACTACGATACAATTTCCAAATAAACCTCTTGATTAATTTCCAATTCTAAATCATTCTCAAAAAATACAAGCTCATCATTTAAATGCGCTTCAATTAAATAATAACTCCCTTTAAAATAACTTTGGTTTACGGTTACTTTTAAATTAGAATGTTCAACAATTTTTAGTTGATTTGCGTAAACTATTTCTTCATCTATACTATTAAATTCTCCAAAAAAAGATGCTATTAAAGGCGTTTTTGGGTTATTATATAAGTTATTTGGAGTGTCGCTTGCCTCTATCTGGTTATTATTGAGAACAACCATAGTATCTGCATAACCTAACACATCTTCTTTATCATGAGTAGCAACTATACAAGTAATTTCTTTTTCTTTTAAATAACGAAAAACGTTTCGTCGTAATGATTGTTTTTTAAAATTATCGATATGGCTAAAGGGTTCGTCTAATAAAAGAATTTCGGGTTGTTTTGCGAGAGCACGAGCAAGAGCAACACGTTGTTTTTGTCCGCCACTTAATACTTTTACTTTCGTATTTGAAAAGTTGGTAAGTTCAACCACTTCTAATAACTCTGCAACGCGTTCTTTTTTTTCTTCGGGAAAGAAATTGGAAAGGAATTTTCCTATATTTTCTTCAACCGATGTAAAAGGCATTAAATCGAATTCTTGCGCCACGTATTTCATAAAATCGCAACCTACAACAAGATTGTATTTTGGACCTAGAACTCGCTTGTCGCTCCAAAAAATAGTACCCTTTGCGATATCGAATTCACCATAAAGTACTTTTAATAATGTGCTTTTTCCAGATCCACTTTCTCCTATAATAGACAAGTGCTCACCTTGTTTTAATATAAAAGAAACGTCCTTTAAAACAGGTGTTTTGTCGTAACTAAAATAGATGTTTTTTACTTGAAGCATATTTATATGTCATTATGTAGGCTTCCCTCAATTAGACCTGTCAGGTTTTAAAAACCTGATAGGTCTTTATAGTGTTTTTATCCTTTAGTAATTGTTTGTTCGAGCGCAGTCGAGAACTATTTAGTTTACAAAGAATCTCGACTGCGCTCGATCTGACATAAATAGTTGTAAAATTAATTTACAAATCACTAACTATTCTCGATACACTTCTCCTAAAGCCGAGGCACTCGAATTGACGTTGTTTTTTTATATCTAAATTATGTTTATTTACCCTTTTACTTTCTCTTTTGTTTTATTTGGTAGTACATCAAATCCCATGTTGAATAGTGTAAAACCAAAAATATCTGCATATTGTTCTATGGTTTTACTTACAGGCGTTCCTGCACCATGGCCAGCATCGGTCTCAATACGAATAAGTGTTGGATTATTTCCAGATTGTTTGGCTTGTAATTCGGCTGCAAATTTAAAACTATGTGCAGGTACGACGCGATCATCATGATCTCCTGTTGTAACAAGAGTTGCAGGGTAATTCATATTTTCTTTTACATTGTGTACAGGCGAATAGCCTTTTAAATAGTCGAACATTTCTTTACTGTCTTCGGCTGTACCGTAATCGTAAGCCCAACCTGCTCCAGCTGTAAATGTATGATAACGTAACATGTCTAATACGCCTACTGCTGGTAAAGCGACTTTCATTAAATCTGGACGTTGCGTCATAGTTGCACCAACGAGTAAACCACCATTAGAGCCACCACGAATGGCTAAATAATCTGAAGACGTATATTTTTCTGCTGCAAGGTATTCTGCAGCAGCAATAAAATCGTCGAAAACATTTTGTTTTTTAAGTTGTGTTCCAGCATCATGCCAAGCCTTTCCGTATTCACCTCCGCCTCTTAAATTGGCAACAGCATAAATACCACCTTGTTCCATCCAAACTGTATTAGCAATATTAAAAGAAGGCGTTAAACTAACATTAAAACCACCATAAGCATAAAGTATCGTTGGATTTTTACCATTTAATTCTATTCCTTTTTTATAGGTAATAATCATAGGTATTTTTGTCCCATCTTTAGAGCTATAAAAAACTTGTTTGCTTTCATAATCGTCTGAATTAAAATCGATATCAGGTTTACGATAGAGCACAGAAGTTCCGTTTTTTATATCATATTTATAAGTGCTCCCAGGAGTAATGTAATTTGTAAATGAATAATACAATTCTTGATCTTCTTTTTTTGCTGAAAAACTTCCAACGCTTCCTACACCTGGAAGTTTAACTTCTCGAATGAGTTTTCCTTTATAATCGTATTGTAATGTTAAAGAAATAGCATCCACCATATATTCTGCAAAGAAATAGCCACCGCCTGTTGAAGGACTTAATACATGTGTTGTTTCTGGAATAAAATCTACCCAATTTTTAGAGATAGGATTTGAAGCGTCTACTGTTATAATTTTTTTGTTATAAGCATTTAGATTCGTCACTAAAAATAATTTACTACCTACATTATCTATAACGTAAGTATCACTATTGGTATGGCCTAAAATTTCTACGAGTTTAGAGTTGGATTTTGTTAAATCTTTTATATATAATTTATTTCCTGAAGTTGATATTTTAGGAGAAATAATTAAATACCGATTGTCTTCTGTGACATTTCCAGAAACATATCTGTGTTTCTCTGAAGGCACGCCGCCATAAATTAATTGGTCTTCCTTTTGAAGTGTCCCTAGTTTATGATAATAGAGTTTGTGCTGGTCTGTTTTTGCAGATAAATCACTGCCTTTTGGCTTGTCGTAACTAGAATAGTAAAAGCCTTCATTTTTATACCAAGACATGCCACTAAATTTAACATCGACTATGGTGTCTTCTACAATTTCTTTGGTTTCGGTATTCATTATTAGAATTTTCCGCCAATCACTTCCGCCTTCAGAAATACTATACGCTAATATTTTTCCGTTTTTAGAAAAATTAAGACCTCCTAGAGAGATAGTGCCATCTTCTTTAAATGTATTAGGGTCTAAAAAAGCTGTAGCTGTTTTTGGATCTGCTCCAGTTTTGTATCTATAAATTACGTATTGATTTTGTAATCCATCATTTTTATAAAAATAAGTATAATCACCTTCTTTAAATGGAGCGCCTATTTTTTCGTAGTTCCATAGCTTAGTTAAGCGTTCTTTTAATTGCTTTCTATACGGGATATTATCTAAATAATTGAAGGTGGTTTTATTTTGAGCTTTTACCCAGGCTTCTGTGTCTTTACTTCTATCGTCTTCTAGCCAGCGGTAAGGATCTTTTATATTAGTCCCAAAATAGTTAGTTACGGTATCTACTTGTTTTGTTTTTGGATAATTCACT
This sequence comes from uncultured Flavobacteriaceae bacterium, assembly GCA_937959395.1. Taxonomy (GTDB): domain Bacteria; phylum Bacteroidota; class Bacteroidia; order Flavobacteriales; family Flavobacteriaceae; genus JAHDGB01. Next base: position 11,139 of record CALGLR010000019.1, read on the forward strand.
GCGATTGTTTCTAATTGTTTTTGATCTTCTTTACAAGACATAACGACTATTAATGTGATTAGGTAAAGTGCTACTTTTTTCATGATGAATTTTAATTTATCATTTCCACGAAGGTGGAAATCTGTTTTCATTCCCGAGAATTTTTATAATTATAATCAGGGAATCTAATTACGTGGCTTAAATGTAAAGAAAAAGCTCATATTTATCTAAAACATGAGCTTTTTTAATCTTTTTTTTAACTTAAAAAGGAATGTATGGACTTAGCTCCACATAAATCTTGTTAGTGATCAAAAACCGTCAATTCGAGTGATTTTTTGCAACAAAGTGAAAAAAATAGTATCGAGAATAGGTTTGTTATAAGAAAATCACTGTTCTAGATATACTTCTTCAAATGTCAAAGTACTCGAACTGACGTGATTTTCTTATGTTGAACTCACATTGTCAATATTAGCTTACAGCTTGAGTTGCTTTAAGTAAATTTTCTTTTACTAAATATTCTGCTATTTGAATCGTATTTGTTGCAGCCCCTTTACGAAGGTTATCGCTTACAATCCATAAATTAAGTGTATTTGGTTGTGATCCATCACGACGAATACGACCTACGAATACATCATCTTTTCCATGAGCATATATTGGCATAGGGTAAGTATTCACATCGATATTATCTTGCACAACCACACCATCAGTCTCATTTAGTAATTTACGGACTTGTGATACATCAAAATCGTTTTCAAATTCTACATTAACCGCTTCACTATGTCCGCCAGATGTTGGTATTCTCACTGCAGTAGCAGTAACGGCAATTGTTTTATCGTTAAGAATTTTTTGTGTTTCTCTAACGAGTTTCATTTCTTCTTTCGTATAGCCGTTTTCTTCAAAAACATCACAATGAGGAATTGCGTTTTTATGTATAGGATAAGGATACGCCATTTCTCCTTTAATACCTGCCATTTCATTTTCTAATTGTTTTACTGCTTTCACTCCTGTTCCCGAAATAGATTGGTAAGTAGAAACAACAATTCGTTTAATTTTATAAACATTATGAAGCGGCGCTAAAGCCATTACCATTTGAATGGTAGAGCAATTAGGATTGGCAATAATTTTATCGTCTTCAGTTAATTCTGAAGCATTAATTTCTGGAACGACTAATTTTTTGTTTTCATCCATTCTCCAAGCTGAAGAATTATCTATAACTGTTATTCCAGCTTCAGCAAATTTAGGTGCCCATTCTAATGAGGTATCTCCTCCTGCAGAGAATAATGCAACATCAGGTTTTGCTGTTATGGCATCAGCTAAACTTACAATAGTATATTCTTTATTTTTAAAAGTGATCTTTTTTCCTACAGATCGCTCAGAGGCTACGGGTATTAATTCGGTTATTGGAAAATTACGTTCTTCAAGTACGGTTCTCATTACCTCGCCTACCATACCTGTGGCACCTACTACAGCTACTCTCATTATTTTATTTAATTAAATTAATTTTAGACTACAAAACTAGACATTAATTGCATGTTTAAAGCAAAAAAAAGACCTCAAATTTCTAAAAATGAGGTCTTTTAACAACAAATAACTTATTGTTATATATTTAACAATGTGTTAAATGTTATATTATTTTTTTAACGCGTCTCTAATTTCCATTAAAAGATCGTTATCACTTGGTCCAGCAGGAGCTGCCTCTTCTGGTGGTTTTTTCATTTTGTTATATGCTTTAACAATCATGAACATTACAAAACCTACAATTAATAAGTTTATAATAGTGTTTACCCAGCTTCCCCACATTATTGCGTTTTCAGGGGACGTAACTTTTCCAGCTGCATCTACAACAGCTTCATCTAAGACCATTTTTTTATCAGCAAAATCTATTCCTCCAGCGAAATGACCTACAACTGGCATAATGATATTGTTTACGAATCCAGTAACAACTAGTCCTATTGCACCGGCCATAATTACTGCGACAGCAAACTCAACTACGTTGCCTGTCATAATAAAATCCTTAAATTCTTTTAACATGTTTTTAAATTTAATTAGTTAATGATTAATTTAATGTTAAGCCAATGTACTTAAATTATTTTAACATGCTTTAACATTAATTGAAAAATAAACAGAAATTACCGATAAAACACTCGTTTTACTCGTTGAGATACAGCTGTAAGTAATTCATAAGAGATAGACCGAATGGTTTCTGATAAGTTTTCAGCAGTATGTTCTTTATCAAAAACAATAACTTCATCACCTTCATTACATTTAATAAGGGTAACATCTACCATGATCATGTCCATACAAACATTACCAATAATTGGTGCTGTTTTTGAATTTATAATAACGTAGCCTTTACCATTACCAAACTGCCTACTTATGCCATCGGCATGACCAATAGGAAGTGTTGCTGTTTTTGTTTCTTTTATTGCGGTAAATGCACGATTATAGCCTAAAGTCTCTCCTTTTTTAATCGTATGAATTTGAGAAATAACTGTTTTTAATGTCGCAATTGGTTTTAGATGTTTATCTATTTCAGGATTGTTACCAAATCCATATAAACCTATACCACTTCTAACCATATCAAAATGCGCTTCAGGATAGTTCATAATTCCTGAGGTATTACATTGATGTAATATTGGAGTGTATTCTAGTTGTTTAATAAATTTTTTGATAATTGATTTAAATGCATCGATTTGATTTTTAGTAAAAGACCTTTCATTTAGATCTTCGCTGGCGGCCAAATGAGAAAAAAGTGATTTTACTTTAATAGCATGAGTTGCTTTTAACTGCTTTAAAATTGAAGCCGTTTCTGTTTCTAAAAAACCTAATCGATTTAATCCAGTATTAAATTTAATATGAACGGGATAGTTGTTTTGTTTGTTTTCTTTAGCGGCAATAATGAAATAATCTAAAATACGTGTAGAATAAATACTAGGTTCTAAATGATATTCAATAGCTAAATTAAAATTGCTAGGTTGTGGATGTAAAACTAAAATAGGTAACGTAACTCCAGCTTTTCTTAAAGAAACACCTTCATATACATAGGCAACAGCAAAATAATCAATTTTTAGATTTTGTAAATAAAGCGCAACTTCTTCCGCACCACTACCATAAGCAAAGGCTTTAACAACAGCAAGAAGTTTTGTTTCGTTATTAAGTTTAGATTTAATAAACTCAAAATTATGCTTTAAGGCTTTTAAGTCTATTTCAAGAATGGTTTCTTGCGCTTTAGACATCTTATTTAGTCGTTTTTTTGGAGAGGTCTTTGGCATCGTTCACTTTCATCTGTTTTATTTTTTCTCTCATAGTCGCTTTATAATATGCAGCTCTACTTAGTGGTTCATAATCTTCTGTTTCACCTAATAAAACGATATTATCATTTTCAGATTTTCTATAACTAAATTGCGCTAAATTACCGGTTCGAGTACAAACCGCATGTACTTTAGTTACATATTCTGCAGTAGCCATAAGGTTTGGCATAGGTCCAAAAGGATTGCCTTTAAAGTCCATATCTAACCCAGCAACAATAACACGAACACCTTTATTTGCAAGGTCATTGCATACACGAACAATTTCATCGTCGAAAAATTGAGCCTCATCAATGCCTACAACATCACACCCATCTGCTAAAATGGGAATATTAGCAGCAGCAGGAACTGGAGTAGAGCGAATTTCATTAGCATCATGCGATACGACCATTTCATCATCATAACGGATATCAACAGTAGGTTTAAAAATTTCTACTTTTTGTTTTGCAAATTGCGCGCGTTTTAACCTGCGAATCAATTCTTCCGTTTTTCCAGAGAACATTGATCCACATATTACTTCAATCCACCCAAATTGTTCTTTTTGATTTACTGTATTTTCAAGAAACATTTCGTAATTTTAGCACTAAATCGATAAAAGTACCATTTATAAATAGAATATTTATGCAATAAATTGCCCTTTTTCCCTTTCTATTTCAATATAAAAATAAACCATAGCTCTGGCTATGCTTAATTTTTATATTTCATTTAAAGAAAAAAATCATCAATTTCTTTAACAAAATATTCTATTTTTAAATGGTACATATCGTTACCATAAAGGTGGTTCAAATTTATTAAAAAACAAAAACCTATATTGTTTAAATACAAAAATTAAATTTTATGAAGAAGAAGTTAGAATCAGAATTAATGAGTATTGCACATAAGATTCTAAAATTGAGAGGGAAAGAAGATGTTAATAGAATGCATGAAGAAGTATCTGCTTTATATGAAAAATTAACAGTTTTAAAATTTGCTCAAGAAAATTTTGAAGAACACTTGCCAAAAATAGGAAGTGGATCTTCGTTTTTTGGAATGTTAGATACGGCATTTAATAATACAGTAAGTGATTCCATAGAGGTTGAAGATAAGGTTTATGTTAATTTAGATGAATCTGAAGAAGATGCAATAATGGAACCAGTAATGGAAAAAATTAAAGATATTGTTGCTCAAATGCCTCAAGAAACGCAACAAGTAGATGCGTTAATTGAAGAGGTAACAAACACGAATACTTCAAAGTTTCATAAAAACGATTTAGAAGACATTACTGCCGATTTTAAAGACATTCCTGTTTTTGATAAAGTTGAAGAAACTGGTTCTCTAAATAAAGAAAAAGACGATAAAAAGTCACTAAATGATAAACTTAAATCTGGAGGTTTAAATATAGGTCTAAACGATAAATTGGCATTTATAAAGCATTTATTCGATGGACAAAGCGGTGATTATGATCGTGTAATTTCACAATTAAATACTGTTAACTCATATACCGAAGCACAACGTTTTATAGTAGATATGGTTCGTCCAGATTATAATAACTGGGAAGGAAAAGATGAATATGAAGAACGTTTTATGCAAATTATTGAAGCAAAATTCGATTAAGTTTTCAATTATATGAATTTAAAACAAATTTTATATTGGGCCACAACAATTGCCATTTGTGGTATTATGCTATATTCTGCAGGAATGTATTTTAGCAAAACAGAAATGATTAAAGGTTTTTTTAAATTTTTTAATTATCCAACTTATATCGTTTATCCATTAGCGACTTTAAAAGTTTTAGGTGTTATTATGATTTTATGGCGCAAAAGTTCTTGGTTAACCGAGTGGGCTTATGCTGGATTCTTTTTCGACGTGATTTTAGCAACAGCTGCTCATTATTATGCAGGACATGCTGTTGGACTTTCCGTTTTGGGAATACCATTAATTTTGACGTCTTATTTTTTAGGAAAAATAGTAAGAGATAATGAGTAAACTTTATATTGTTCCTACGCCTATAGGAAACCTAGAAGATATCACGTTTAGAGCCATTTCTGTGCTTAAAACAGTAGATTTAATTTTAGCTGAAGACACACGTACTTCAGGGAAACTACTAAAGCATTACAATATTACTACGCACATGCAAAGCCATCATATGCATAATGAGCATAAAACGGTTACTAATTTAATACAAAGACTTAAAAATGGCGATGTTATTGCTTTAATTAGTGATGCAGGTACTCCGGCAATTTCAGATCCTGGATTTTTATTAACAAGAGCTTGTGTAGAAAACAATATAGAAGTAGACTGTCTACCAGGAGCAACAGCTTTTGTTCCTGCATTAGTAAATAGTGGTTTGCCAAACGATAAGTTTGTATTTGAAGGCTTTTTGCCAGTAAAAAAAGGAAGACAGACTAGATTACTTCTATTAGCTGAAGAAACGCGAACACTAATTTTTTATGAATCGCCGCACAAGTTAATAAAAACATTAGGTCATTTTTGTGAGTATTTTGGAGAAGAACGCCCCGTTTCTGTTTCTAGAGAACTTACTAAGTTATATGAAGAAACTATTCGTGGTACAGCTAAAGAAGTATTAGAACACTATACCAATAAACCCCCAAAAGGAGAGATCGTTATAGTCGTTGGTGGGAAAAAATAATACATTTAGTATTGAGAAATAAAATAATAAATGGTATTTTTAGTAAACTAAACACAACCAAAAACTCCTTATTAATGAAAATTGAAACGTTTAAAAAAATACTAAAAGTAGCACCTAAAACAATACAATTTCAAGACACTTTAGCGGTAATTGAAGCCAACTACGAATTTTCACCAACAATATTTAAAAATGGAGCGTTAACTAATAATAAGGACCAAAACTTAGGATCTTGTAAATTGCTAGCTTTTGCTAAAATTGAAGCCTTAACAAAAGAAGAGACATTAGCTTGTTTCGGGCAATTTTATTTTGAAGAAGTATTAAAAGATCCAAATGGAGAAGGGCACCAAAACATTAGAAACTTTATGAAAACGGGTTTCGAAGGGCTGGCTTTTGAAGAAACTCCTTTAAAGATTAAAGAGGGTGTGACATGTTAATAAAAAACAGTTATTAATTAGGTCTCTTCTAGCCTTTCGACTATTGCTCACGACAGCCTAAATCGAGAATTATATAGGTTAAAGAATTTCTACTATTGGGTTACAAAGATAGTTTCAAAATGATGATTGTATTTAATTAACTCTATACGGTACATTATTTAATTGTTTAATAAGTAAAATGGAAACACTTTTACATGATATAAGCCAATGCAGTATCTGTAAAAACCATTTACTGTTAGGTTCAAGACCTGTAGTTTCTGCCCATGAAGAGTCGAAAATCGTAATTATTGGTCAAGCACCAGGAACAAAAGTGCATGCTTCAGGAATTCCTTGGGACGATCAAAGTGGTAAAAAATTACGTCAATGGCTAAATGTAAGTGATGCCGATTTCTATGACACTAAAAACTTTGCTATAGTACCCATGGGATTTTGTTATCCAGGAAAAGGAAAAACAGGAGACCTCCCACCAAGACCAGAATGCGCTCCACAATGGCATGATGTATTGCTTGAAAAAATGCCGAAAGTTGAATTGGTACTATTGATAGGGCTATATGCTCAAAAATATTATTTAAAACAAGCTGCTAAAAGAACACTTACAGAAACAGTAGGAGAATATAAATCGTATTTGCCAAAGTATTTCCCAATGCCTCACCCTTCACCAACCAATCGTTTTTGGAGACATAAAAACCCGTGGTTTGAGACTTCAATTGTTCCAGAATTACAGAAAAAAATATATAGTATTTTGAATTAAAAATACTTTTTAACGATAAAATTTGTTTTTAATCGATTAAAATTAGTAAATTAGAGCTCGTTTTTTGTCTGAATCTTAAACCCCCAAACTGATGAAAAAATTAACTTACCTATTTGCTATCGCTTTCCTAATATGTTCTTGTAGTAAAGATAACGCCTTAAAAAATGGAGATGACAATTTATTAGTCAGTAAAATAGTAGCTATTTGGACTAATGAAACCGTTGAAGTTATTGATTTTGTTTATGAAGGAAATAAACTACTCACAATAAAAGACCTTAATGGTATGGTTACTACATTTAGTTATAATACAGAAGGTTTACTTACAGGTATTACAAAAGATATAAATAGCGGAGCTTATATAAACACTTATTTTGTCTACGATGAAGATAGTGAGTTAACTTCGTACACAGACTTTTATAACAACACAGATAATAATATAGATACAGAAGACAAGGCCACCAAATATGATATACAAATTGATAATGAGAATAATACGATATTAAGAGTATATGGCGGTAATCATCATTCTCAAACTAATTTTATTAGAGAAGAAATAGTCTCATATAATAATGGTAATAGAGTACAAGAAAATAGTGGTGTCAATTACTTTTATGACGATAAAAATGGTTTATTTAAGAACATACATGCTTTGAAAACATTAAGATTACTAAATCAATCATCATTAAACGGAATACATATTAATACAAGTCATAATAATGTTTTCGATATTAAAAAAAGTAGTGATGATGGAGAAATAATTGAAGAATTCGAGTATTTATACAATGATAATAATTACCCAATTAGAGCAACTTACAAAGTAAACGGAGAAATGAAAGCAGATATTGAGTACTTCTTGAGTAAAGAATAATTTTCAAAAAGAAAATATTATTATTAAAACAAACCTCAAACGAAAACCCAATGAAAAATTAACCTACCTATTCGTCTTTACCTTCTTAATATTTTCTTGTAGTAAAGATAGCGATACTACTACAGATGATTCTGAACCAGATGTTTCAATAAATGATGATGCTAATTTATTTGTAAAAAAAATAGTCCATACAGATGAAGATGGAGATTCATATTCTGAATTTTTCACTTATGATGGTAATAAATTAATTGGTATTGAGACTGATATTGAAAACTACTACGATAGTAGTGTACTTACTTATGATGATAATGGATTGTTAGTAAATATTTATGATCACATTGGTAGCGTTGGAGGTGATGACATTAAAGTTAATACAACCTTTAATTATGATACTAACAATGAACTGATTTCTTACACAGAACAATATGAAGATAGTGAATCTGCTAGAAGGTATGATGTCTCCTACAATTCTGATGATTTAGTGTTAAAAACCTATAGAGAAACTGCTAATAGTGAACCAATTTTTGAAGAAGAAGATATTATACCTTATGAAAATGGAAATAGAATGCAAGAAGGTAATAATAATACGACTTATTATTCTTATGATAATAGTAACGGGATATTTAAAAACATACACGCTATTGAAGTATTTAGGGCACTACCGCAAATGCTAATAGGTGAAACACATGTTTTCACTAGTGAAAATAATGTTATTTACGACTCAAGTTATGAAGATATACCAGCAGGTTTAGAATATGAATACACCTATAATGAGGATAATTATCCCACGAAGTTAGTTTATAAATTTAATGGTGTTATAGAAGAAACTATTGAGTATTTCTACGAATAACTATTAAATAGCATAGATTATTAGACCTGACAGGTTTTAAAAACCTGTCAGGTCTTTTTGTTTTACGTTCAAAACAACATCCATCCCCAACTCTTTCTTCAAAAGAAGAGAGTCAAAAAAGTTTCCCTTTTGAAGGGAGATTTAGAGGGATGTTCTACATGAGGTTAAAAACCAATATTATTCAGAACTAAATCAAGAAAAAAAAGGACAAAATTACCAAATGGCAATTTTGTCCTTTTTTAAATAGATCAGTTTTTACAAATCTAAAATCATTAATCGTTAATCTTTAAACATGTTTCCCTACTTCAAAACCGTGTTTTCCAAGGAATTGGTCACCGCTTTCAATAGCATCATCTTCAAGAGTTGTTCCCATAGAGTCGTTCCAACGGTTTAGGTATCCAAACAGAGAAATAACACCAAGCATTTCTACAATTTCGCCTTCATCCCAATGTGCGTGTAAACGCGTTTTAATCGTTTCATCTACAGCATTAGGAACCATTGAAGCAGCCAAAGAAAAATCTAAAGCAGCACGCTCTGCCTCACTAAATGCTGAATGCGTTCTATAGTCCCAAATATTATCTAATTGTTCTTGTTCTGCACCATAACGTTCAGCAGCACGAATAGCATGTGCTTGGCAATAACGACATCCTGTTGAGTTACTACTTACCCAAGCAATCATACGTTTTAAAGCCGAAGTCACACGACCTTCATTGGCCATAACGGCTTTATTTAAATTAATAAACGCTTTACTAATGGCTGGACGACGTTGCATCGTTAATACCGAATTAGGACAAAAGCCTAGTGTTTCGTTAAAAAATTCGGCTAATTTTTTTGTTTCTATATCGTGCTCTGCAGATAAAGGTGTTACTAATGGCATATGTATAGTATTAATAGTATTTTTGAATTACGAAAATAGAAAAAACTAAGCATTATGTCACATAAAACAACAACAGTTTGGAAAGAAAATTTGATTTTTGAAAGTGATAATCCAAATGGCTATACATTTAATGTTGGGCAATCTCCTGAAAAAGATGAAAAGAATAAACCTCTTGGGCCAAAAGCTTTAATGCTATCATCTCTAGCGGGTTGTTCAGGTTTAGATATCGTTTCTATTTTAGAAAAAATGAAATCTACTGTAGACGATATTAAAATTGAAGCCTCTGGAGAACTTACCGATGAGCATCCTAGAACGTATCATACAGTAACTGTAAATTATCATTTTTACGGGTCTAATTTAGAAGAAGATAAAATTAATAAAGCGGTAAAACTTTCAGTAGACAAATATTGTGGAGTTATGGAGATGTTTAGACAATTTGCTGAAGTAAAAATTGAAGTTCACTTTCATAATAAATAATGAATCAAGACCTAGTAAAGCAATCTATTTCTTCTTCTTTAGAAAATAAAGAGGCGCAAACGCGATGGTTATTAAAACCAAAACCTGAAGTTTCTAAAATTGAAGCGTTATCAAAAGCACTAAAAATAGATCATACTATTTCGTCGCTTTTAGTACAGCGAGGAATTGAAACTTATGATACTGCAAAAACGTTTTTTAGACCAAAATTAAGTGATTTACATAATCCTTTTTTAATGAAGGACATGGAGAAAGCGGTAGCAAGAATTGAACAGGCTATTGCTAATAATGAAAATATATTGGTATATGGCGATTATGATGTAGATGGTACGACTTCTGTTGCGCTCATGTCTTCTTATTTAAAAACAATTCATCCCAATATTGCGACGTATATTCCAGATCGTTATGATGAAGGTTATGGCGTGTCTTACAAAGGAATAGATTTTGCTCATGATAATGATTTCTCATTAATCATTGCTCTAGATTGTGGTATAAAAGCAATTGATAAAGTTGCTTACGCGAAAGAAAAGAATATCGATTTTATTATTTGCGACCACCATAGACCTGGAAGTAAAATCCCAGATGCCGTTGCAATTTTAGATCCCAAGCAAAGCGATTGTAATTACCCCTACGATGAGCTTTGTGGTTGCGGTGTTGGGTTTAAACTCATTCAAGCATTAGCTTCAAAAAGAGACGAAACGATTGAAGATCTTATCGAGTATTTAGATTTAGTAGCTACAGCAATAGGTGCAGATATTGTGCCTATTACAGGCGAAAATAGAGTTTTAGCCTATTTTGGGTTACAGGTTATTAATAAAAATCCTAGAGCAGGGTTTAAATCCATAATAAATCAGATAAAAAAAGAAACATTAACCATTACAGATGTCGTATTTATTATTGGCCCTAGAATAAATGCTGCAGGTCGAATGAAGCATGGGCAATATGCGGTAGATTTATTAACTGAAACTCGCCTAGAACAATCTGAAGCTATAGCCAAAGAAATAGAAGCATTTAATACTAATCGAAGAGATACAGACAAACAAATAACTCAAGAGGCTCTACAGCAAATAGAAAACAATAACGAACAAAACCGCTTTACAAATGTGGTTTACAATGAAAATTGGCATAAAGGTGTTATTGGTATTGTGGCCTCAAGATTAATAGAAACCTATTATAAACCCACCTTAGTATTTACAAAAAGTGGTGATAAATTAGCGGCATCGGCAAGATCTGTAACAGGTTTTGATGTTTATGATGCCATAGAAGCATGTAGCGAATATATTGAACAATTTGGAGGTCATAAGTATGCGGCGGGCTTAACATTGAAAGAAGAAAATTACGAGGCGTTTAAAGCGAAGTTTGAAGCTGTTGTTTCGAATACTATTGAAGACCACCAACGTACTCCCGAAATTAATATTGATCAACAAATTGATCTTAATACTATAGACGATAAATTGATGCGAATTTTAAAGCAATTCGCCCCTTTTGGGCCAGGAAATAGATCTCCTGTTTTCATGACTGAAAACTTAAAAGATACGGGTTATGGTAAATGTGTGGGAGACGATAAAAGTCATTTGCGAATTACTGTAACACAAGATGGAACACCAAAATTAGTTTGTATTGGTTTTGGATTGGGAAATAAATTAGATTTAATAACTAATAAAAAACCATTTAAAGCGGTTTACTCTATTGATGAAAATGAATGGCAAGGTAAAGTGAGTTTGCAATTAAAACTTAGAGATATTAAATAGCGATGCCTGTAATTAATTACTTAAAAGGATTAGTACAAAAAATAGCATATGCTAATGGTTTTGCTTTAGTTTGTATAGGCCTTTTTATAAGCGGAAAAATGGCAATAGATCCCAAAAGTTATCCTCAAGAATTATTTGGCATTTTAATTTCATATTGGTTGGCTTCTAGTTTTTTAATATTGCTATTCTTTTTTTTCAATTATAGAAAGAGAAGGCTATATTTTAGAATTGCAAGCATTGGTTTTCTCATCTCCATTTCTGCTACAATCCTTGAGGCATTTAATAAATGTAGTTGTGCTATTCCTGTATTAGATGATGGGTTTTCTAATTGTCAAATTTTGGCAATTATATATGCTGGACTATTTATTTTTAAAAAACTAGAGTAACATGGCTAAAAACGATCCCTACGAAGCATTACGATTTAAGGAATTTAATGTTTTTTTATTAATGCGATTTTTACTTGTTTTTGGTTGGTCTATGCAGTTTATCGTTATAGAATGGCAAGTATATTCTATTACAAAAAATCCATTATCGCTTGGTATTATTGGTTTAATGGAGTTCTTTCCTGCCTTCTTTATGGCGCCGTTCGCTGGGCATATTGTAGATCAAAAAGAAAAACGAGACTTACTCGCTCTGTGTATTGGGGCATTTTCAATAATAAGTTTAGGTTTGTTTTTATTAACGACACCTAGTATTACACAAGATTGGTCAACTAATACTGTATTATATTCTATCTATGCTTTTGTCTTTTTCGGTGGCTTTTTACGCTCCTTTTTTGGACCAATTTTATTTTCTTTAATCGCTTTAATTGTTCCAAGAAAAGCATTCCCTAACGCAGCTACTTGGAGCAGTAGTACTTGGCAAATGGCATCAATAATAGGTATTGGTTTTGCGGGTTTCTCAATAGGTTGGTTTGGAGTGCACTGGTCTCTTTGTATTGTTTTTGGTTTAGTGATGTTCTCATTAATAACCGTTATGCAAATTTCTAAAAAGCCAATATTAAATACAAAAATTAATGAACCTATATTAAAAAGTTTAACTGAAGGCATTCGTTTTGTATTTAAAACCAAAGCTATTTTAGGTGCATTGACTTTGGATATGATATCTGTTTTATTTGGTGGTGCTGTTATGCTTTTGCCAATTTTTGCTCAAGATATTTTAAAAGTAGGTAGCGAAGGTTTTGGCGTTTTACGTGCCGCGCCATCAGTTGGGGCTATTATTACTATGATTGCGACAGCTTACATTCCCATTAGTAAAAATGCGGGCATGAAATTGTTGGTTGCAATATTCGGATTTGGTATTTGTATTATCGTATTTGGATTATCTTCTGTTTTTTGGATATCGGTTTTAGCATTATTTTTTAGTGGTGTAACCGATGGCGTTTCTATGGTTATTAGACAAACCATTCTTCAATTAAAAACGCCAGATGAAATGAGAGGTAGAGTGGCTTCGGTAAATTCTATGTTTGTAGGCTCATCGAATGAATTGGGAGCTTTCGAAAGTGGGCTTACCGCAAAATTAATGGGTACAGTCACAGCTGTTGTTTTTGGAGGAACAATGACCTTAATTACTGTGGTTACTACAGGTTTAGTATTGCCTTCATTTAGAAAGCTAGATTTAAGTAAAGATTTTGAAAAAAATAAAGATTAAAAGCTTCATTATTAACATCGTTTTTTATAATTTTAAGATATAATTTATCCTTGAAAACTAATAAATAGATGAAGCAAATTTTAATCAGTGTATCCATTATTATAATAGCTTTAATAGCTTTTGGTAAATATCAGCAATACGAACGTTTTAATTCTACTGAAACGAAACATGCTATAAGTGAAACTATCGATTTAAATTATCACAATCAAGAATTAGTAATGAATTACTATGAATCTGTGGAAGTCTTAAATACTTATGTTTCTACGCAATGGAATGCAAATAAGATAGATGTTATTAAACCCCAAAAGGATAATAACCCTACTAAAATAGCAGTAGTTGAATATGCAAGAAAACTAGCTAAGGTTAATTATTATGAATCTTTACTTGAGCAATCTAAAGAGTTAAAGACAAAAGGGCTCTCTAATAATGAGATTAAGCTTATAGAGCAAAAAGGGATTACATTTGAAGCTTATCAAAAATCTTTAAGCCAGAATAAGATTAAAAGCATGTTTAACCCATCTTATAGTTTAAAATTAGGGGAGAAAAGCGCTTTTATTTACGAAATACAGAAGTTACTTACTCAAAAAGGGTATGATATTCCTTTAGATGGCGTTTTTGAAAAAATGACAACAGAAGCATTGAAAGCCTTTGAAGGAAAAAATCAATTATTTGCTGATGGGAAATTGGATGTTATTACTTTGGATTTATTATTGCAATAACTCTAGAGGAAACGATACATAGGAAAAGCGTCAAGAAGTATAAAAACTGTTCAAGATGAAATTTAATATAGACCTATCTGGTTTTAAAAACCTGATAGGTCTTGAATAGACTAAAAACTTTCGATAGATTATTTTTTGTCATGTACTAAGAAAAACGAGATAAAAATAATTCAAGTTGAAACTCAAAAAATAATAAAGTCTTCTTGTAAGAAAAAAATAAAGCTTTCGTCTAAAGTTTGAATTCAAAATTCATTTTAAAATGAAGACTATTAAAATACTGGGTTTTTTAGGTTTATTAGCATCTGTCCTTGTTGGAGTTGGAGAATACTTTTTACACTACTCGCCTAATATATTAGAACACTCGGAAAACTACGAGTTCTTCAAATTTGTATCACTTCATAATTTGTCATTAGGACATTTTTTTGCAGCTGTAGGGCTCCCTTTTTATTTTGCGGGTTATATTCACATATACCAAATGTTAAGACCTGGTAATGAAACTTTAGCTCGTATGGTTTTAGCTATTGGTTTTATTGCCTTTGCAGTTGGTGGAATTTGGATAGGATCTAGAGCTTCTATTGGTAATATCGTTCATTTAAAAGGAGCTATAAATGCTGTTAGTTATCAAAATTTAATAGATCATTACACGAATAATATGGAAGTTTTAGTGCAAGCACTTCGTATAATTATCGCATTATTATCTGTTGTATTTGCAATTGCAATTATAAAAGGAGGGACTTATTATAAAAAATGGATGGCCATTTTTAACCCTATAGTCATTCTATTAATATTAGTTTTTATAGGGAAAATGATTCCTTCAGTAGGAAAACACATGTTGCCTATCTTAATGAATGTTACTCATTTTATACTTTTTATACTATCACTTTATCAATTAAATAAAAAAATCAATCATGCTTAAAAAAATATTAAAGATTGTAGGAGTTCTCGTTCTATTACTTTTGATTCTAGTTCTAGGGTTTTTCTGGAGAGATTCTGTTTCAGATAAATACGATGTATCAATAGATGAAAGTTTGATTCCTAAATTTGAACAAATAGATTTGCCTTTTGTACATAAATATGATAGTAAAAAATCACTTCCAATAGCACCATCCGCTTTAGTCGATATTAATAATGATAATATAGATGAGGTGTTTTTTGGAGGCGGTATGGGTCAAGAAGATGCATTACTAGCTTACAGAGACGGTAAATTTGTCGATATTTCTTCTGAAGTTAATCTCCCTAAAAAAATAGGTAAAACAACAACCGTTGGAGTGGTCTCTGCCGATTTTGATAATAATGGGTTTGTAGATCTACTTGTAGGCCGCGAAGACGGACTTCGTATTTATTATAATACGAATGGGAAGTATAAAGAAGTTTTTCTTGAAACCCCAGTTAATGAAAAATCTAACCCAGCAGGAATAACGGTTGGGGATATAGATAGAGATGGGGATTTAGATATTTTTCTGGCAACCTATCTAAAAAAAGAATTGATGGAAGGGCAAACTATTTTTGAAGATTATACTTATGGTTCTACAAGTGAATTACTTTTAAATAATGGCGATAATACCTTTAAAAGCATAACAAAGCAAGCTGGGTTAGATTATATCCACAATACTTTTCAAGGTGTTTTAGTAGACATAGATAATGATTCTTGGTTAGATTTAGTTGTTGTACACGATACGGGAGAAGCAAGAACTTACAAAAATAATGGGGATTTAACCTTTACAATGAAAGAAAATCCATTAACCAAAAAATTTGCCTATCCAATGGGGTTGGCCGTTGGCGATTATAATAATGATGGTTTAGTAGATTTTATGTTCTCTAATACAGGAAGTACACTACCCAGAGTTTTAGCGAAAGGAGATGTTAAAGATGCTTCGAAATTTAATGAAAAATGGATTTTATTTAAAAACGAAGGTAATTTTAAATTCACAGATGCTGCAGAAGAGGCTAAGATTGCTGATTATGAATTTTCTTGGGGTTGTACCTTTGCCGATTTAAACAATGATGGTTTACAAGATTTAATGGTTGCTGAAAATTATGTAGACTTAGCACCTAATAAATTATTTAGATTACCAAGTCGAGTTTTGATACAAAAAGAAGACCATACATTTGTTCCTACCGAAAAAGAAAGCGGGTTAGTAAACCCACATTTTGCCATAACATCTTTAGTAAGTGATTTTAATAAAGATGGTTATTTAGATATGATTTGGACGAATATTAACACGCCATCTTTAGCATATATTAATGCCGGAGGTGATAATAATTTTTTACAGGTAGATTTAAAAGATAATGCAAAATCGCAAGGCGCAGTTATTCAAGTAAAAACCAATACAAGAACATTAACTGAATATTTGGTTTCAGGAGAAGGTTTAGCAAGTGATCAAACGGCATTAATCCATTTTGGATTAGGTAAAGACACTGAAATAAGATCGCTTAAAATTAAATATGCCGATGGCGATCGTTGTGAATTTAATAATTTGAAAATTAATACGGTTATTGATATTGAAAAAGAATTAGCAAATAAAATTGCTGATACACTTATAAATGAAAATTAAGATTATAAATTTTTTATTAGTAACGGTTTTTGCAATAGGAATTTTAAGAGCAGGAAATTTAGTTTTAAGAGAATTAGAACATCCAAATACCTGTCCTACTTTATTAGGTATTCCAGCTTGCTATATTATTCTGGCCTGTTTTATAATTCCTTTTATTAGTCATTTTTACAATAGAAATAATATAATATATTTTGTTTTCACAGGATTTGCTTTTATCGTTGCTTTAGTAGCGAGTATCATGCAATTTACAAATACAGGTGCATGTCCAAAAACAGAAAATGGAACACCAATGTGTTATTATTCTTTATTACTTTTCACGAGTTTAATTGTGATAAAAGTATTGCATTCAAAGCGGTTAAAACAAATGTCTTTAGAAGGTGGGAATTATTAAAAAGAGGTTTTATACTCCTTAAGCTCCATGGTTTCTCCATCGAAAACACCATAAGTAAAATAGGTAATCCAATCTCCAAGATTAATATATTTAGACTGGTCTTTTAAATCGATATTAAGAGGTAAGTGTCTGTGTCCAAAAATAAAGAAATCGCGATGCTTTTCTTCTAGTTTGCGTTTGCAATAAGCGGCTAACCATTCATTATCTTCTCCTAAAAATTTCGCATCATCATCTCCAGAAATGAGCTTGTTTTTAACAGAGAGGTAATTGCCTAAACGCATTCCAAAATCTGGATGAATTACACGCTTAAATAACCATTGAGCTACAGGGTTTGTAAAAATCTTTTTCATTCTTTTATAACCTTTATCATGTGGACCAAGACCATCTCCATGACCTATAAAAAAGAGTTTGTTATTAAAAGTGAATTCTTGAGGCTTATGGTATACTGGAATATTAAGCTCTTCTTCAAAATAACCGTTCATCCATAAATCGTGATTGCCTACAAAATAGTATATAGGAATTCCAGAGTCACTAATTTCTGCTAGTTTTCCTAGAGTACGCGTAAATCCTTTGGGGATAACTTTGCGGTACTCCATCCAAAAATCGAACAAATCACCTAATAAAAAAATAGCAAAAGCATCTTTTTTTATTTCATCTAACCAAGCAACAAATTTTTTCTCGCGAGGCAATGATTGTTCTTTTGTTGGTGCTCCTAAATGATTGTCTGAAGCAAAATATATTTTTTTTCCTTTAGGAATTTGCATGTGTAAATATAATAATTCCTGCGCAGGCAAGAATCTCATGATATGAGTATTAATTAATTTTTAAACGAAATGTGCGTTAGGGATGGAGGCATTTGTTTGAAATCCTTTTTAATTACTATAAATTAAAAAGATTGAGTGCCGAGAGCCCGACCCTTGTGGTAACGCCCTAATTATTATCACTAGCAAACCATTCTGCAAAAGAACTTCTCGTTTCTTGTAGTTTTAAAGAATGTAATTTAATAGTATTAGGTAAGCGTTTTTTTATTTTTGCAGCAAAATCGATAACCATCATCTCGCTTGTAGGTTGGTAGTCTACCAACAAAACATTGTGATCTCTATCTTTTAATTCTTTTGCAAGTTCTACATGAGGGGTATTTTTATTAAAAACAGTAGCGTGGTCAAATACGTTTACAATTTCTTCTTTGACTATTTTTTTTAGATCACTAAAATCGATAACCATTCCAAATTTAACGTTTTTAGAATCTGCAATAGGTTTTCCAATAACGGTAACATTTAGAATATAACTGTGACCGTGTACGTTTTTACATTTTCCATCGTAACCATAAAGTGCATGACCAGTTTCGAAAGAAAATTGTTTTGTAATGCGAATATTGCTCATCGTTTGCGTTTAATACGATTATAAAAGTACATGATAACTAATACTAAACCTAAGATTAGGAATAGACCATTACCTCCTAGAAAATTTAAAAAGTCCATTGTTTTCTTTTTATTTAGGGTATAAAGTTAGGTCTTTTGTGAACGGGGTAAAAATTCTTTTCTAAATTTTATAATTAATGGAAATCCCCTTGCGATAATCCATAAGGTAAATGCTATGAAAATGGCATGTAATTTAAGATTTAAAGAATCCATAAAAAAGAGTACAGGTATAAATATTAAAATTGTAGATAGCAAAAGTAAGTTTCTTAAATCTTTCATTTTGCCCATGCCTTTGAACATACCATCAAAAATAAAAGCTAAAGCGCAGAGGGGTTGCATGGCTAATATGATCCAGAAAACGCTATAAAAAGCATTTAAAACATTAGGATCTTTAGTGAAAACTCTTCCGATAGGATAATATAAAAGGCCTCCAATAATTCCAATTAAAAGCCCAATTATAACACCATATTTAATAAGTCTGTTACTTAATGTAATTAATGATTTATAGTCTTTTGCTCCCAATAATTTTCCTGATAAAATGTTTCCTGCACTCGCATAACCATCTATTATAAAAGCGCCTAAAAACCAGAGATTAATGCCAATAGTATAAGCTGCGATATATTCTTTGCCATAACCTGTTGCAAATTTAGTAGCAAAGTATAATGCAGTATTAAGCGCTAGTGTTCTAACAATTAAATTTCCAATCATTATCAAAAAACGATTTATTTCTGTATTAAAAGGAAAACTTATACGTAGCGGGATATTTGTTTTTTTTAACAGGAAGTATGCAGAGAATAAAGCCATAATAAACTGAGCAATTATACTTGCATATGCTGCTCCTTGAATATGCATCGCTGGAATAAAATTGGGGATTCCATAAACTAAAGCAATATCTAGAATAATGTTTATAACAACACCTATAATTGCTATTAACATGGGATAGTAAGTGTTTTGAAGTCCTCTAAAGGTTCCAAATACTGCAATAGTAAATAAAGTAAAAGGAAAGCCTAAGATTCTAATTTTATAATAGCTAATACAATATTGCAAAATGATACCAGTAGCATCATAGAGTTTAAAAATAAATTCTGTTAATGGATAAGTGATTAAAAGAATTATAAAACTTAAAGAGGTGATTATTAATATGGCTTGAGCTGGTAAATCTTTTATAGCTTGCGTGTTATTTGCTCCCACATATTGAGAAACGATAGAAGAAATAGCACTTCGAGTTTGACCAAATACCCAAATAAGCATGGACATAAAAGTAGCTACGATTCCAATAGCTGCTAATGCTTCTGTAGGATTTAAAGTCAAATTCCTGACTATAGCGGCATCAGTTAAAGATAAAATAGGTTCAGACACACCAGAGATTAATGCTGGGATTGCCAATTTATTAATATGCTTCAAGCTTATGTTTGTGCTCACAGTATTTTTTCGTAACAATAAAAAGGGTGTTTACTTTGTTTAGGAAAAAAGATAGATCCCAATTTTTTATAATTGCGAAGTTCGTAAAACTTTTGGTTTCTAGCATTCTGCGAGAACGTATCTAATCTTATAGAGACATAGTTATTTTCTATGGCATGATTTTCAGCAAAACACATGAGTTTTTGGGCATATCCTTTCCTTTGATGTTTTGGATTAACGGCTAGACGGTGAATGTATAGGTTATTACTATTTTTAGTTAACCATTTAATGGGTTCGTATTCCTTATCCATAATTGTGGAAAGAACAACACATCCAATTATTTTTTTATCAACCTCTAGAACGTATAATTCATTACGATTAACATCATTTTCAAAATCTTGAGCACTGGGATAATGTTCATTCCATTGAAAAATATTATTATTAACCATATAAATTGCGCATGCTTTAGTTAATTCTAAAACAGAAATAATATCAGTTAATTTTCCTTTTCGAATCATCATTATTTATGACTACATTTATAAAATATTTTTCTGTAAATTTAGTTTAATTTTTCTCAATATGAAGTCAATTCTTGTTCCAGTAGGATCCTCTAAAAATGCACAAAGCCATTTACAATATGCTATAGATTTTGCAAAAGATTTTGGTGCAAAAGTATATGTAATCCAAGTGTATAATGTCTATACAAAAGCTGGTACAATGATAAAAATAGATCCTATTTTAGAACGAGAAAGTTTAAATTTTTTGAAAGACCATGTTGCAAAAGTTGACAAAAAAGGAGTTGATGTGGTTGTAAAAACATTTAAAGGAAAGCTAGTAAGTACAATAGAACTGATTTCAAAAAAATTAAATATTGATCTCATTTTATTAGAGCCTCGAATAAACTCTATTAAAGAGACTGTTTATTTAGGAAAGACTTCTGGGAAAATTATAAAAAGGACTAACATTCCAGCTTTAATTGTTCCAGAGAACTACGTGTATCAACCTATGAATTTTATTTTATTTGCTATAAAATCTGCCGTAGTTAATAAATCAGACGCACTTGTACCTCTTAAAGTGTTTAAAATTAAATTTGGAGCGACTATTAATCTTTTATTAGTAAAAACACCTTTTTATAATGATGGTGATTTTAATGTTAATAAAGATTTACAAGGTTTAATTACTAATACTATAGAATCTGAGAATGCAACAACTTTTCATGGTGTTTTGGAGCATTTTAAAACTAATAATCCAGATTTAATATGTGTTGTAAGGCGAAAACGTGGTTTTTTTACTAAGCTTTGGGAAAAAAATACAATTCTGAAAAAAGATTTTCATGTGCCTACCTATCCTGTTTTAGTTTTAAGTGGGTTGAAATAAAACATCTTTTACATTCTGTTCTAAATTCTTAATAGATAATTAAGGTGTTAATCTTTAGAATAACTAGATATTCTATAATTTCATTTTTTTAGAAGTATTCTGTGTTTTTTTACGAAAAATTTAAAAAACACACAAAAACAACCAATAAACTATAATATTCGCAGGATGATCGATTTTTATTTGAATTATTAATAATTGAATGTATACTTGCTAACCTTTAGTGCAAAAAATTATTAATAAACCATTCAATTAATTAAAACATTAAACTTTAAGATGAAAAAGATTACTATCATTGCAATGTTACTAGTTGTCACGGCATTTAGCTTAAATGCTCAGGATAACTTAACCGTGCCAGAAAGACATAACTTAACTATTTATGGGACAATGTCTCTTGAAGATGCTGAGGAAATAAGTGAATCACACCCAGATGAAATAGAGATATTAGCAACAAGTGATGATGAAGCTGCTGTTCATATGAGTGAAGAGGCAACTCATTTAGTACATGATTTAAGAGGAACTCACGGTCCTAGTTATTTATATGCTTCTAATGCAATTGACGCAATAAAGCAAATTAGACATGAAAGAGTTGAAAGAGCTCAGCAAATGAATTTTTCAATAACTGAAGGTGAGTCTGTAGAAAATGCACTTCAAGTAATAAGTCAATCTAATATAGAAGATCAAATAGAAGAATTAGAAAGCTATGGTACCAGGTACCATACTACAGCTGCAGCAAGAAGAGCTGGAGTAGATTTAAAGGCAAAGTGGGAAACAATGGCTGCTACTTATGGTAGAGATGATGTTAGTGTTCGTTTAGTAGATCATAGTAATGCAAGTGGTGGTAGAACGAATATGTACTCTGTGATAATGACAATAAAAGGTGCAGAATTGCCTGATGAGTATGTGATTATTGGTGGGCATTTAGATTCTACGAGTAACAACAATAATACTGCACCTGGTGGAGATGATGATGCTTCTGGGATATCAGTAATTACTGAGGCAACAAGATCTCTTTTTGAAATTGGTTTTGTTCCTAAAAGAACCATAGAAGTTATGGCTTATGCAGCAGAAGAAGTAGGTCTTTTCGGTTCTAAAGATATAGCTAATAGATACGGAAGAAATAATGTAAATGTTGTAGCAGTAGGACAGTTTGATATGTCTAACTTTAAAAGCTCTTCAAGAGATATTTATTTTGTAAATGATTCTAATGCGATAGATCCTACATTAACAGGGTTCTTTCAAGATTTGTTAGATGAATACCATGGTCCTAATAGTGGAGATACAATAACTTATAGTACTACTCAGTGTGGATATGGATGTTCAGATCACCGGTATTGGTTTGAAAATGGATATAGAACAGCATTCCCATTTGAATCTTCTTTTAGAGATTTTCAAAATAATAATGTCATTTATCACAGGACTAATGATCTTATGAGAAATGTACCTGGAGGTAATGCTAATCATTCATTTAAATTTGCAAAACTTGCAGTAGAGTATTTAATTGAAGTGTCTAAAAAATCGACAACTTTATCTGCACCTGAATTTTCTCAAGAAGGTTATGAGTTATATGTTATTAATAATAATTTAAAATATAAGTCTCAATCTTCAAGTTCTCCTATTAAATCACTTAAAGTATATGATGTTACAGGAAAAAGAGTTTATAGAGAAAATGGTTTAGGAAACGCAGGAAGTGTGTCTTTAAATAAATTTTCAGCTGGAGCATATGTTATAAACATTATTTTAGAAAACAAAAAAGAGCTTTCTAAAAAAGTTATACTAAACTAAGAATAGATATCGAACCAAGTAGGGTTCTGAGAATATAGAAAAGATGATCATAAACTAATATGATCATCTTTTTTTATAAAATTAATTGTAAATGCTACGACCTCTTTTAAAGCCTTTGGAAGGGTTTCTTTATACCATGGATGCATGGCACCAAAAACATGATCACTATTCTCAATTGACATTAAAACGCTCTTCTTATTCCATGAATGTAATGTTTTGGCTTCTTCAAATTTAACAGCAGGATCATCTTTTGCATGAATAATTAAATGAGGTATTTTAATGTTGCGAGTTGCATTTTTTATATCTAATCGGTTTTTATTGGCTATAAAGTCTTTATAAAATTGATAATTGTGTGGCATTAACTGTTTCGTTCTTCCATTTAAAACGTGTTTTACACCCGTTTCTTTCCATTCTTTTAAATCGCCAATAGTTGCAGTTCTTTTTTCGAAATCACAAACACCAGCCCAGGTAATTACTTTGCTTATTCTTGAATCTTCCGATGATTTTATTGTAACAATTCCTCCACCTCTTGAGTGACCAATAAGTATTATTTTATTCTGATCTATAAATTTTGATAAGTGATTTTTATCAGAGATTAAATAATTAATCATATCGTCTAAATCCTCAAGTTCTTTTGTGTAATTGTTTTCTGCGAAAGTTTCTAAATCTGGAAAATCTATTGGTTGTTCTAGCGTTCCTCCATTATGAGAAAAATTAAATTTTACAAAAAAGAAATTGGCTTTAGAAAATGCTTGAGCAACTAAATCCCATGCTCCCCAATCTTTAAAACCCTTGTAGCCGTGACAAAAGATAACTAAAGGTGCCTTTTGGCTAGTTGGCTCATAAAAAGCGTCCCAAACAATCGATTTTTTATTTTTGCGTTCTAGACTATTGTTTTTAGAAGTAATCATACTATTTTCTCTTTAAAAGGTAAATTAATATTACAAATCTCTAAGATTAACTTTTCAAGTTGTTTTTCGAACGTTTGAAGTGTTTCATGTGTAATTAATGAATCTTTGATTCTATTTTCTTTTTTTGTAAATTTTAAAAACCCCGCTTGTAAATTTTTAAATGAAATGATACCAGCTTCGATGGGGAAATTAATGACATTATTATTTTTCAAGATTAATGCATAGCATAGCACTTGAAAACTTTTGCTATATTTTGTATAATCACTAGTAATATCTTCCCAGTTTTCTATTGTTAAATAATCCTGTTTTACCGCTCCAGACTTATAGTCAATAATTCTTATTAGGCCATTAAATTCATCAACACGATCAACTTTTCCTTTTAAATAAACTGGATAATCTAGTTCTGGTATATTTAATTTTAGCTTAGCATCTTCTACTTCAATTTGTAAGATTTTAATGGTATTCCCTGCTTTAACCGTTTTTATTTCTTGATTTATAAAATTTAAAACATAACGTTTTGCAATTTCAAAAATAATAAGGTTTTTTCCAGTAGTGATGTTCCCTTGCTTATATTCTTCTTTAAAATAATGAGTCACTTTTTGAGTGATCTTAGTTTTCATTTCATTAAGAATAGCATTTGTTAGATATTTATTTTCTAAAGGTTTATATAAGTCTTCTAGGGTGTTATGTACAACTGTCCCTAAAGTATTTGATGCAACTGTTTCCTCAATTTCATTTTGAGTTTTTATCTTTAAGACTTTTTCATGATAAAAGTCTATAGGGTTACGTATATAATTCGTTAAAGACGAAGGAGAAAAACCTTTATTTGCATAATCTCTTAAACTGCTTTTTATGGTCTCGTTTTTTTCAACTTCATAAACTATTTCTTTTATTATAGGTGTTTTAGGAATTACAATTTCGTGAGATATTTTATGTACCCCTTCTAGTTCAAGTTGTGTAATAAATCGACTTTTTTCGCCACCATTTAAAGCATCAGCTTCTGTATTGTATAGTATGTATACGTTTTTTGCACGTTGTAATAAACGATAAAAATGATAGGTATAAACCGCGTCTTTTTCTTTATAAGTTGGTAATTTGTTTTCTAGTTTTACATCAAATGGAATAAATGAATTATTACTTTTCCCTGAAGGAAGTGTCCCTTCGTTTACAGAAGAAATAATTATGGTTTCAAAATCTAACACACGAGATTCTAACATTCCCATTATTTGCAGCCCTTTTAAGGCTTCTCCTTGAAAATCTAAAGTTTCATTGCTAAGCAGTTCTTTATAAATTTCAAAGAGTGTAGATACACTATTTATATAATTATGAGTTTCATTTAACCTGGATAACTCCATAAATAACACATAAAATCTATAAGTATACTCCAGAGCTAACAGGTTGTTGTCTTTGTCTTGATCTAAATACTTTTTTATATAAGAAATAATATCTAAACACGATTTTATAGCTTTTGATATATTTTTAATCCATGTTCCAAAAATTATCGTAATTAAATCTTCATTGAAATTAACAAGATCTTTTATTTCAATAAAAGCTATATGCGTTATGTTGTTTTTATGAATAGTTTCGATTGCACTAATAGCATGATTTTTTGTGCCATCATAGAATAGGGGCTTTATAAATTGATGTGACAATATGATTATTACATCTTTATAATAGAAAGTTTGATTAGTCTTTTTGTGAAGGGCAAACAGGCTTTCAAAAAGTGAAGCCAAAGGAATTGATCTTAAAGGAAACCCCATTGTTATATTTAATGCAGGTATTTCTTTTGGAATAGAATTTAATACTGGAATTAATAAGTTTTCGTCGCCTAATATTACCGCAGTATTATTTAAATTAGTATTGTGTTTAATTATTTTATCTAGTATGGATCCAATTTGTTTAGCTTGTCCAATGTTTTTAGGGACACCTATCGTTTTTATGTTTTTAGTATTGCGGTAGTTTTTTGTTATCCAATTAAAAGGATTGGTTTTAAAATAACTCCAATTAAGCTTATGTTGTTTAGTAAAAAGTGCAGCATCGTGTATTGGGTTTGACATAAAGTGATGATCTACATCCCAATAAATTTTTGCCATTTGACTTTGTAGTAATTCTTGAATTATAGTTTCTTCAGCACTATTTAAAGCATTAAAGCCTAAAAAAATATGTTTTACATTTTCATTATTTTGGATATAAGCTTTAAGATTTTCTACTGCTTCTCTATAGATTAAACCCTGATAACCTACTTTTTTTTGAAGTAGATTTTTTGAGAATTCTTCATAATACTTAGGTAGTTTATTCCAAAACTTAAGATAGTTACTTACAAAGTCTGTTTTCTTTTCATCTAGAGACCAATGATTCAAGTCTTGAATTGCAGATAAGTAACTAAATATTTTATTGTGAGGTATTAAATAGCGATCAATTTCATTAAAGTCTTGAAGTAAAATCTGAGCCCATTTTGAGAATCCATCAAAAGGTTCCTGCTCTTCTTTTTTAGTTATTGAACAATATGATGCATAACATTCAAATAGTAGTTCTGTATTACTTATTTTTTTTAATTGAGAAAGAAGTTCTACAAACTCTTCTATACTTATAATGTTAGGAGAGAAAATTGTTTTGTTTACAATTTTAGATAGCTGATGTCTTAACACAGTTCCGGCACGCTTACTTGGCATTATGAAAGTGATATCAGAGAAATCAGTATTTTCTTGCTTTAGATTTGAGAGTACATCAAAAATAAATGTTGTCATACTATAAAAGTAATGGTAATAAATTCTCTAAACAAGGTGAGAGAAATAGAAGAATAAAAAAAACGCTTCGATTAATATCGAAGCGTTTTTAAATTATTTAGAATTGTACTTTAAGAGAAACTTATTTTCTAAGTTTAACTTCTGTACGTCTGTTATTAGATCTACCTGCTTTAGTTGCATTAGAATCGATTGGGTAATCTTCACCGAATCCATATGCTACTAATCTATCACTACCAATACCATTGGCAACTAAGTAATCTTTTACAGCATTAGCTCTTCTTTCAGATAATAACTGGTTAGAAGATTTGCTACCTACACTATCAGTATGCCCTTCAACTGTAAATTTAGAATCTGGGTAATCTTTAAGTATTGCTGTTATGTTTTTAAGAACTTCATAAGTTTGGTTTTGGAAGCTTGATTTTCCAGTATCAAATAATATAGTTCTTGCATAGTTATTTAATTTTTCGATAACTTCTTGAGTTGGTTCTGGAGCAGCCTCTGGACAACCATTGTTTGCTACAGTTCCTTTTACTTTAGGACATTTATCATCTTTATCTTTCACACCATCACCATCTGTATCAGGATCTGGACATCCATTATTAGAAGCTGGACCTGCTTCGTTAGGACATTTATCTTTAGAATCTGTTACACCATCACCATCAGCATCTGGACATCCTCTTAAAGCTTTAAGACCTTTAACAGTAGGACAATCATCTTTAGCATCAGTTACACCATCGCCATCAGAATCAGGACAACCGTTCATTTCAGCTAAACCAGCTGTGTTTGGACAATCATCTTTAGAATCTTCGATGCCATCACCGTCAGAATCAGGGCAACCATTGAATGCTTCTAAACCAGCAACTTCTGGACAAGCATCATCTTTATCGTAGATACCATCACCATCAGTATCTTTTCCTCCAAACTTAACAGATATTCCTGCAGAATGTTGGAAGTGAGATGTTAAGTAATCTTTAAAAGAGTTTTTAAATTTAGATTCAATGAATAAACCTACATTGTTAGTAAACCAGTAGTTTAATCCTAAAGATCCATTTAAAGTTCCAGCTCCAACAGTGTTGTTAGATCCAGCGCTTGTAGAGAATGTATTAAATGGTCCTTCTTCTATCCAAGAATAACCACCACCAATACCTACAACTGGCTGTAACTTAGTTTTTGTTATGTTATAACGAATATTGGCATCAAGTGCATAGTAAGATAAATCATTAACTCTAACGCTAACATTATCTTCAAATTGACCCCATTTTTTAATTTGGTTTAAAGATCCACCTACTTGAGCAGTTAAACCATGCCCTATGTATCTAGATACAGAGACCGTAGATAGAGATGGAAGAATGTTCCAATGATCTTCTACATTAAGAAATTCGTCAAAGAAATCACCCTGAGGGGCGTCTTCTCCTACTGGATAAACGTCAACCGCGTTTACACCAAAGTTTACAGCCCAAGGGTTGTTTTCATCTTGTGCATTAACGTTGCTGAAGCTTAGTACAAGCAACATTGTGAACAATAATCTGCTAAGATTTTTCATATTCAAATATTTAATTTTAAGTGTTAAATTAGAAGCAAATTTAAGTTGTTAAATGATATTAACAAAGACAAATATATAAAAATATTCAATATTTGAATTATTTCTTTTTTTAGATATTAACTAGATATTAACAATTTAAATAATTTTTAATGATCGGCCAACTGCGATAAAGGCAGATATAGCGTCATCTAGATGCTCTTTTTCATGTGCCGCAGAAAGCTGCACTCTTATTCTTGCTTTTTCTTTTGGAACGACTGGAAAAAAGAAACCAATAACATAAATTCCTTCTTTTAAAAGCATATTTGCCATCTTTTGAGAAAGTTTTGCATCATATAGCATAACAGGAACTATTGCAGAATCACCATCTATAATATCAAACCCTGCTGTTTTTATTCCTTTTTTAAAATAATTGGTATTCCATTCTAATTTATCTCTTAATGTCGTATCGTTTTTTAATAATTCAAATACTTTAATAGAAGCGCCCACAATAGCAGGAGCTAATGAATTGGAAAATAAATAAGGCCTTGAACGTTGGCGTAACATTTCGATAATTTCTTTTTTACCAGTTGTATAACCACCCATAGCCCCTCCTAAAGCTTTCCCTAGAGTTCCTGTAATAATATCAATACGTCCTAAAACGCCTTTGTCTTCTAAAGTGCCACGACCAGTTTCTCCAATAAAACCAGCTGCATGGCATTCATCTATCATTACTAAAGCATCGTATTTATCAGCTAGATCACATATTTTATCAAGAGGAGCAACTAATCCATCCATAGAAAAAACACCATCTGTTACTATTATTTTAAATCGGGCTCCATTTTTATTAGCAGCTATTAACTGTTCTTCTAAATCTGCCATATCATTATTCTGGTAGCGATATCTTGCAGCTTTACATAAGCGAACACCATCAATTATTGATGCATGGTTTAATGAATCTGATATAATAGCATCTTCTTTTCCTAACAAAGGTTCAAAAACACCTCCATTTGCATCAAAGGCAGCGGCATATAATATCGTGTCTTCAGTATCATAAAAATCGGCTATCTTTTCTTCTAAGGTTTTATGTATATCCTGTGTGCCACATATAAATCGTACAGACGACATTCCAAACCCATGAGTATCCATCGCATCTTTTGCTGCTTGGACTACTTCTGGGTGTGCAGAAAGGCCTAAATAATTATTAGCACAAAAATTAAGTACTTTTTGCCCTGTATTTAATGTTATTTCTGCGCCTTGAGGAGAAGTAATTATTCGTTCTTCCTTAAATAATCCATTATCCTTTATATCTTGAATTTCTTTTTGTAAATGATCTTTTATAGTGCTATACATAGTAAAAATGTTTTTGCAAATTTATATGAAATGAGTATAACCACAAAGGTATTCCGTTTATGAGTAGAATATATTATAAAAGGAGTAGATTGTTTTTTTTCGGGACTTGAATTACTTATACATATTCAACATCAATAGTTGGATTTATATAAACCAATATTTTATGAGTAATGCTAAATTGCATGTCCCCTATAACTTCTTGGTAATCGTATAGTTGTTGTTTGTGTTTTGGGTTCTTTAAGCCTGTTTTATAATCTATTATTACAACTTCATTTTCTTTGTTAATTATTAATCGGTCGGGAATAAAAGTCTCTCCAGATTTAGATAATATTGGTCGTTCATTATATATGGTATCATTTCCATTGAAATACTGTTTAATTTTTGGGTGAGAAACGATACTTGTTATTATTTCTTTAATAGAAATTGCTTGCTCTTTATTAATTAAAGCTGAAGAGATGAAATCATTAATAACAAAATCAATATCATTATTAGTTATTATTTTAGAAAGCACTTCATGAATAAGATTTCCTTTTTCAATAGCATCTTCTTGTAAAGTATCCCATAAGAATCCAGAAGTCGTTACTATATTAACATTATGATCCTTTTTTGAAGTCGAAATAAATAGAGCTTGTTCCTTGGTATTATTTGTGACTGTTTCGCTTGTAGACGTTTTTAAAGGACTACCAAAACTATAATCTTCTTGAGTTGGATCGTATAGGTTTTGTTCTTTTAAATAATTAATAAAAAGACCTGAGAAATATTTTGGGTTTTCTTTTTTTTCTGAAATAATATGTAACTGCTCCACAGGTCGAGTTAATGCAACATACAATAAATTTATATTGTCTAATTCTAATTGGCTTTGTGTTCTGGCTTGTATCTCTTTTCCATGATCTCCATACATTTCAAAATCACTGTTGTAATTTATTAATGTTGTTGAAAACCCATTATATAGTTTAGGATCTATTGCAAACCATTTTTTAGATTGTTTATGATCATAAATATATTCTTTTACATAAGGAAAAATAACAACAGGGAATTCTAAGCCTTTAGATTTATGAATCGTCATTATTTGTATAGCATCTTGACCTTCAGGAGAAATAATACTTAAATTATCTTTTTTAGCTTCATAATATTCTAAATAGGAAGAAATGTCTGTTGTTTTCTTTTGAGAATATTCAAAAACAAAATCTAAATAATACTGTAAATACGCATTTGAGGTTTCTGTAAGATGAAATGTCCTAATAATTGTTTCTACTAAATCGTAAAGTGGTAATTGCGATAATTGTCTCGAATTACATTTAATATTAAAAGTCTCGAAGCTTTTAAAGACATCATCTATCGATTTGTTTTTAAGAGATTCAAAATAAGTATGTTTATCTTCTATACCATTCTTATTGGCGATATAATAAAGAATACTTAATTTAAGAAGCTCATTACTAGGTTGTATTAAATAGTTTAATAGCGTATTTATTAATTTAACTTCATTAGAGTTTTTAATAAGCTGTGTTTCTGCTGAAATAATTTTAATTCCATTTTCACTAAGTAACTTAGAAATCGCTATGCCATATTTTTTACTACGTACTAGCACACATATGTCTCTAAAATTATAACCGTTTTCAATGCAATTATTTATTGTTTTTAAGACCTGAGTGGTATACTCTTCGTCTTTTGGGTTGTCTAAAAGGGTTAGGTTTACATAGCCTTTTTCTTGTTTTACAGTATTTTGTTTTGCGTTAGCATATAGATTAGAATAAGCACTATTGCAAAAGGCACTATTTGCTAAATAAGAAAAGAAGCTAGAATTAAAGTTTACAATTTCTTCAAAACTTCGGTAATTTTCCTGAAGCTTTTTTAATTCGGGTTTAATGTAAAATGGACTCTCGCCATTACTTAAATTTATAAATTGTTCGGCTTTACCACCTCGCCATCTATAAATGGCCTGCTTTGCATCTCCAACAAGCATAACATTCCCTTTTTCTTTTGCAGAGATAGAATTATCTATTAATGGAATTAAATTTTCCCATTGCAATATTGAAGTGTCTTGAAATTCATCTATAAAATAGCTTGAAAACTTCTCTCCTAATCGTTCATATATAAAAGGCGTAGGTTGGTCTTTAATTTCGTTGCTAATGATGATGTTAAATTCAGAAATAAGCATTTTATTCTGTTCTTTTTTTAATGCTAAAAGCTCTTTGTTAATAGCATTTAAAACAGATAAAGGTGTTATGTTTTTATAGAAAGAATTTAAAAACTTATATTGAAAAACAGCTATTTTTGTTTCTGTGAAAGCCCTTATTAATTGGGGTTGAATGCTCTCTATTGTAGTTGCTATATCTGCACTTACTCGTTTAGGATATAATGTTTCTCCTTCTAAAAGTGCCAATTGCCATTTACTATCGAAAGGAATCTCAAATTTTTCGCTTTTAAGATTAATAAAATGATTAGGTAGAGACTTTCTGCTAAAATCTTCAATCTCTAAACCAGATTCTGTTATTAAATTAAGTGCGACTTCAGATTTGCTTATTATTTCATTTATATGATTAGTAATTTGAATTCTCAGCCCTTTTTTTAAAACCTCAAAATCATCAAGCGTTTTATCTTTAATTTGCTCTATAAATGGAACGTCGTTTTCACTTACCAGTACTTTGGCAATAGTATTAAAGTCTCTAGTTAAATCCCAGCTTTTATCATCATCGGCTTTTTCAATAGCAAAATCAACCAAGACTTTGGTTAATTTTTTATCAATTCCAGCTTTATCAATAAGGTTGTCTATAGATTCGCTAATCATTGCATTTTGATCTAACTCTACTTCAAAATTCAAAGGCAACTTTAAATCGTGAGCAAAAGTGCGAATAAGTTTATGAGTAAAGCCATCAATTGTAGAGATATCAAAAGCAGCATAATTATGTAAAATGGTATTTAATATTAGTATTGCTTTTTGATGGAGACTATTCTTGTCTATATCTAATTCTTCAGCAATGATATTAAACATTGGAGTTGGAGATTCAATAATTTTAGGATCAGAAAAGCTAGTTAACGCCTCTATAATACGAACCTTCATTTCTGTAACCGCTTTATTAGTAAAAGTAATTGCTAGAATTGTTTTAAATGAATCATTTCGATTATTACTAAATAAAACCATTAAATACGATTTTACCAGAGTAAAAGTCTTACCGCTTCCAGCTGAAGCATCATAAATTATAAACGGTATTGGTTTGGTCATTGAATAGCCATTTTTTTGGTAAGATAAAAAACCATCTCTCAAATTTATTAATAGTTGAGTTGTTAAAATAGTATTAAATACATATTCTAAAAAGTATTAATTTTTAATTGATGGCTTTAATCAGTAATTTTGGAGTCACTAGAATATTAACAATCAAATTAAAACTATAATTATGGCTTTTGAATTACCAAAATTAAAATATGCGTACGATGCCTTGGAACCTAATATTGATGCACGTACAATGGAAATACACCATTCAAAACATCATCAAGGATATACTAATAAACTAAACGCTGCTATTGAAGGTACTAATTTAGCTGGAAAAAATATAGAAGATATTCTTTCTAATCTAGATATGGATAACAAAGGAGTTCGAAATAATGGAGGCGGATTTTATAACCATTCATTATTTTGGGAAGTAATGAATCCTGAAGGCAAAGGCCGTTTATCTGGAGATTTAAAAGATGCAATAGAAGCTGCTTATGGATCTTTCGATGCCTTTAAAGATGCTTTTAGTAAAGCTGCTGCTACACAATTTGGTTCAGGATGGGCTTGGTTATGTGTCCATAAAGGAGGAAAGGTTGAAGTGTGTTCTACTCCTAACCAAGATAATCCATTAATGCCTGGTGTTTCTTGTGGTGGAACTCCAATTCTTGGTTTGGATGTTTGGGAACATGCTTATTATTTAAATTATCAAAACAGACGTCCAGATTATATTGAAGCTTTTTTCAATGTTATTAATTGGAATGAAGTAGAGCGTCGTTATACCGAGGCTAAATAAAATAGTAAAGAATTTAGAAATATTAAGCAGACTTTAGGGTCTGCTTTTTTTGTTTTCAAGAATAGTTAATAATAATTATTAAGGAAGTATCCATGGAATCTATTTAGGCTCAGAAGGTTAGTTTAATTTATGGCAAATAAAAAAGGTGAACAGATGTTCACCTTTTTTGCCCCAAATCTACCATGAACTTAACCTACTTATGTTATGGTAAGCCCAAATATAATCAAGAAGGAATTGAATTCCATTAAAATTAGTTAAAATGCTAAAAAATCGGGTTAAATGAGAAAATAGTCTTATAAGGGATATGTTTTGAATATTTTTTAACATTTGCGCATAAAAAAAGGCGAATAGAAATTCACCTTTTTTTGCCCCAAATCTACCATGAACTTAACCTACTTATGTTAATGGTGATATAAATATATGTTTAAAAAGGATAGTATAATAAAAAATTAGACCAAACGCCGTTATTTTAGTTTAGCTACAAAATAAATTTCTCCGAGGCAAGCCTAAGGAGCATTTTTAAGGAACGCGTTTACTAACTTTAAACATTCACTAGCAAGGCAATCCTTGGGGTATTAAACACTCCTAGAATAAAAAAAGCAAGAGATTCGTCTCTTGCTTATTTAAATAATTATTCCCAAAATAATTAACCTCATGAAAGATTTCATGCTATCCGAAGTATAGCATATAATACTTATCGTATACTACAAAGGTATTTCTTTAAGTCAATGCTAAATTATTTTTTCGTTTGTTGCGCTATTAATGTAGGTGAATGGAGTTTATGTGTAGACTAGTAGTTTCCTTTCTGCAAAAGACACGGTCTCCTCGAGCGCAGTCGAAGGGTTTTTATATACCGAAAGCATCAATGAGAACGAGGTCTCGACTTTAGCCTGTCTTGAGCCCTACGACTGCGCTCAGGACAGGCTAAAATCGAAAGGCTCGACCTGACATTCACAATATTTTTGTTATGCGCTAAGAAAACTATAACAAGTTTAATCGTTTCATTAATTCTGGTCTATTAGAACGACTTACAGGAACAACATCTTTTTTTATTAACACACTGTTATCTTCAATGTCTATTATTTTCTGAACATTGATAATATAAGATCTATGTATTTTTAAGAAGATGCTATCTGGTAATTTATCTTCTATTTTTTTTAATGTAGAGTGCACCGTGTAGTTTTTATCTTCAGTTTTTACGTTAATATAATCGCCCTTAGCTTCTATTAAATAAATACTTGGGATATCTATTTTAATAAGGCGCCTATCAATATTTATATACAAATCATTACCAGATATTGTTTCTACTTCATCTGAAGCATTAACTGTTGCTTTAGCTGAAGTGTTTTCAGCTTTAATAATGGCTTTTTCAAAACGAGGTAATAGAATAGGCTTTACTAAATAATCTACAATACAATCGTATTCAAAAGCTTCAATAGCAAATTTAGAATCTGAAGTTGTTAAAATTATTTTTGGCGGATTTTTTAAAGTTTGAATAAAATCAAAGCCTGTAAAATCGGGCATGTGAATGTCTAAAAAAATAAGATCAACCTCATTTTGGTTTAAATACTTAATAGCTTCCATGGCATTAGAAAATTCGGCAAGGACATTAAGACTTTCAATTTGAGAACACAATTGATTAATTATCACTCTTGCTGTGGTTTCATCATCGATAATTATACAATTCATATGTAAATACGGGTATTAAAGTGTGATTAAATAATCCGTTATAGTTTGCAAAATAGTTTCAAAATTACCTTTAAGCGCTGTGTTTTCCTCTCTTAAATCGTTTTCATATTGCGCAGCGACACCATAACTTTTTTCTAAACCTAAAATACTAATTTTATGTTTAAGTTTATGAACATTCTCGGCAGTTTCTATATATTTCTTAGCGGCTAAGTTTTCTAAATAGGTTTCTTTTTCAACAGGGAACTCAGATTTAATAACGGCTATTAGTTTTTTCTCGAACTCTATATTACCTGCAGATAGACTTTTTATATAGGATTGGTTAGGTTGTTCCATAAGCGTTAGTTATACTATTTTATATTTGAGTTATTTTTTTAATGTAAAATAAAATGTAGTGTACTCACCTACTTCACTATCCAACCAGATTTCGCCATTATGAATATCTATAATTTTTTTTACTATAGATAATCCTATACCTGTAGAATCTTTTCTTTCATTTAATGAATTAAAGATTTTGAAGATTTTTTCATGATATTTTTTGTCAATTCCAATGCCGTTATCCTTTATAGAAAACTCATAATAAGATGGTGTTTCTTTAACGTCTATCTCAATTAACCCATCTTCTTTGTCCATAAATTTAACAGCATTACCTATTAAATTTTGAAAGAGTTGCTCTAGTTTTGTTTGATGTCCTTTTATGGTGGGTAATTTCGATTTTACTTTTACAGTTATGTGTTCTGGGATCATTAAAATTTTATTTAAATCCTGAACAATTGTATTTAAATTAACCATTTCTTTTTTAACCGAATCAAACCCAATACTAGAATAGCTAAGAATACTAGAAATTAAATTCTCCATTTTCTCTAATGTACCACTTATAAGTTCAAAATTTTGCAAACTTGCGGCATCTAAATGTTCTTGATTATCTTCTTTAATCCAACTTACTAAGGCATCAATACTTCGCAATGGCGATTTTAAATCGTGAGAAACTATATGAGCATATTCTTGCAACTCATCATTACTTTTCTCCACTTTTTTTAATAATGATTCCTTCTGTAATTCTAGGTTTTTTAAATCGGTAATATCTCTAACAATACCTTGTGCAGCAATTGGTTTTTTTTGTTTATTAAAAATTAAACTGGCATTGATATGCACCCATTTAATGTCCTTATTCTTTGTGTGAATTCGTGCTCTATAATTTGTAAAAAAACCATTCTCTTGAAGTTTTTTAAACGATTTCATAGCATATTTATAATCTTTTTTATAAATAAGATTTATCACATTTAAGGGCTCGTTATCAATATCATAACCAAAAAGAACTACTGCCGGATCATTGAATTTAATAATATTTCCTTTTAAATCCATGACAACGTAGGCATCAATAATATTTTCGAAAACACCTTGTAGTTGGGTAGATTTTTCGTCTAAAAGCTGCTCAAGCTTTAAATTTGTTGTTTTTAATTCTTCAGAAGTAACATATAATTCTCGCGATTTATCTTCAAGAATTTTTTCAGCAGCCTTTCTGGCTCCTTTTTCTCTTAATATGGCGCGTTTTAATATGTCAATCTCTTTTTGACTCATAGAACTCTTCTTGAATTTATATAATTTCCTGCAAAATCATTCCCGTTCTTCAACGGGACAGGCTTTTTGTATTTACGTCTTGTCTTTTTATCTCTTCCTAGACCAACTATGAAGCTCAAAATAATCTTCATTTAAACACAAAATATAGATTTTTCGGCTAAATGAAAAAACTCAAAATGAGTTCATTAATTTTTATTGATAATGAATTTTACTTCTGTGCCATCTTCTTTAATTTTTTCAAGAACAATAGTTGCTGTGGAGTTAAAATGCTCAAATGTTTTGTTCATTAATCCCAATCCAAAATGGTGCATGGCTCTACTAGATTTGTAGATCATAATCAAAGAATTTTCTGTCTTTTCTTCAACAATAAAAGTAGGTAACTCTGCATCTGGATATATTTTTCTAACCTCAACATGTATATGGTTTTCAATTGAAGATATCATTTCTATTGGGTCTTTATAAGTTGCCAATAGACCTGGATAACTTGCTTCTAGAACACTAAAAAAATGTTCGGCATAAACTAATAAAAGCGTATCGATATCTATACCTGTATGTGTACTTAAATGTTGTAGTAATTGCAACATTTCAGAAAATTTGTACGTTCCAACTGAAGTATAAATACCATTGGAATCTAATTCAGATTGTTCAATAATTTTATCAACCATTTCTAATCCAAACTTAGTTTCCACTAAATCTAAAAACTCTGTAAAAACAATTCCCTTCATTTAAATTTTAATTAGTTCGTTTATACTCCAATACGATAATACTTTCTCTATTTTAGAAACATACTCCTCATATTTTAAAGGCTTTAAAATATAACCAGCTATTCCAATTTTATAACATTCTAACAAATCTTTTTGATTATTAGAGGTCGTTAAAATTATTGTTGGAATATGTTTTAAGGTCTCATCCTTTTTTAAAATAGATAAGAACTCAATGCCATTTATTTTTGGCATATTTAAATCTAGTAAAATAATATGAGGTAAATTTTCTTTTTGTTCTAAAACTTTAAGAGCTTCTTCTCCATTGTTGGCCTCAATTATTTCATGTTTGAGTGCTAGAGATGAAATTGTTCTATTAAATTTCATGAGCTCAATAGTGTCGTCCTCTATTAAAAGGACTTTTAATGCATTTGTCATTTTTCGGTGTTATTTATCTAATATAGGGAAAATGAAAAATACTTTAATTTATATGAAATGTCAATTAGATTTCGGTTAGTTCCTAATTAAGTGTCGGTGAATACCATTTAAGTGTCGACGAATGGGAGTTGGTTTTTTTGAAAGCTGTTCTTTGAAATAAATAATTTTAATAAGTATTCAAATCTCTATATGAAATACTAAAAAAGTGCCTTATCTCAAATCTTTTCTTGTTTCATTTCGCTAAATTGATTTTAATTAAGCTTTATAGTTTTTGAACAATATTGCCACCTATACTGCCACCCTAAAAAAAGAAAAACCCTTTAAAAACAAATGTTTTAAAGGGTTTTCTGTGGTCCCACTTGGGCTCGAACCAAGGACCACCTGATTATGAGTCAGGTGCTCTAACCAACTGAGCTATGGGACCGAAATCGGTGTGCAAATCTAATAGTTTTTTTAAAACTCCACAAGATTTTTTACGCGTATTATGATAATAATAGTTATTCGTTTATCTCTTGGCACAACTCAATTAATACACCATTTGATGATTTTGGGTGCAAAAAGGCAACGAGTTTATTATCTGCTCCTCTTTTAGGAGTTTCATTTAAGACAATAAACCCTTCTTTTTTAAGTCGTTTTATCTCTGCTTCAATATCCTCAACGTCAAAAGCAATATGATGAATTCCTTCTCCTTTTTTCTCTATAAATTTTGTTATAGGGCTATCTTCTTTTGTTGCTTCTAACAATTCTATTTTATTAGTACCCACTTTAAAAAAAGAAGTATTTACTCCTTCACTAGCTACTGTTTCCATTTTATAATGCGGTTTACCAAAAAGCTTAGCAAAAAGGGCGTTAGACTTCTCAATGTCTTTTACTGCAATTCCGATATGTTCTATTTTTTTCATGAAAAAAAGTGTTTTTTTCATTCCCGCGCAGGCGGGAATCTTTTTGTTTTTAGTTTAATGTGTCTATTATTTTATCTCCTTGTCCCGAAGCTTCGGGAGCGGGAACCTTTTTATGTTAGTTACAATTATCAAAAATTCTAACTGCTTATCGCTATAGAATCTCATTATATTTCGAATTTCATCCCAAATCTTCTATTATAGAACGAAATTTAACCCCAAAAGTAAGATAATCTTTAAATAACAGCTATTTTTGCACCATGGAAGAAGAAAGTCAGAGACAGAAAAAGATAGGATCGGTATTACAACGTGATTTAGTAGACATTCTACAAGGTGCAGCAACACAAGGTGGAATGCGTGGTGTGATTATATCTGTATCTAAAGTTAAAGTCACGGTAGACTTATCTACTGCAAAAGTATATTTAAGTATTTTTCCTAATGATAAAGCTAAAGAGTTAGTTGAAGGTATTCGATCTAATCAACCTTTTATAAAACATGAACTCGCCAAACGTGTTAAAAACCAATTACGACGCACACCACAATTACATTTCTTTATTGACGATTCTTTAGAACATATTGATAAAATTGAAAAATCCCTAAAAGGAAAAGACAACCCTATTAATAATCCTGATCTTCTTGGAAATCGTAAAAAATCATAAATTATCCATTTAGAGTAAAGTATTAGGTCTATCCTCGAAATCCTCATAATTTTGGAGTGAAAGGTTATTCCGTTTTCAACTGAACTAAAAGAAGACAATAAATAAAAGATAGGATAAACATTAAATGCCTATTATAGGCTATATTGGGGACATGAATTTCTCGCTTTACATTGCAAAACGTTATTTACGCTCAAAGAGTAGCAATAATGCTATTAATTTTATTTCCATTATTGCTATAGTTGGTGTTGTTCTGGCTGCTGCTGCTCTTTTTATCGTATTATCTGGTTTTGCAGGTTTAAAAGCATACACCTTAGAGTTTTCTACAGATATAGACCCAGATTTGAAAGCAGAAACTGTTATTGGAAAGTCCTTTATTTTAACTGAAGACACTGAAAATAAACTAAAAAATATTGAAGGGATTGCTTCCTATTCAAAAATTATTGAAGAACGAGCTCTAGCTTCATTTGATGATAATACACACCCTTCATTTTTAAAAGGAGTTGATGACTATTTTCCTGCTGTAAACAAAATTGATTCTATATTATCTGAAGGCGCATGGATGATTCCTAGAACCAAACAAATAGTTATGGGTTGGGGCATATCAAACAATTTATCGATTGGCGTTTTAGATTATGGAAAACGTGTGAAGCTTTATGTGCCTAGACCTGGAAAAGGTCAAATATCGTCTACAAAACAAGCTTTTAAACAAATAAATGTTCAAAATGTAGGTATTTTTGAAGTAAATGAAAATCTCAATAATAATTATATTTTTACAACAATTGAAGTGGCTAGAGATTTATTAAGCTATCAACCCAATCAAATTACAGATATTGAATTTAAACTTTCTAAAAACGCTAAAGAAGAATCTATTAAATCTCAGATTCAATCCATTCTAGGAAACAAAATAGTAGTTAAAAACAGGGAAGAACTTAATGAGTCTCTACATAAAATGTTGAATATCGAAAACCTATTCGTATATCTGGTATTTACCTTGGTGCTTATTATTGCACTGTTTAATGTTATTGGTTCTATAATAATGATGATTTTAGATAAAAAACAAACATTAAATACACTCTTTAACTTAGGAGCTACAGTTAAGGATATACGACGTATCTTTTTTCTTCAAGGTACATTAATGACTATTATTGGAGGTGTTCTTGGGCTATTAATTGGGGCTCTAATTATTTTTATTCAACAAACGTTTGAGCCAGTAATGATAACACCTAATTTACCTTATCCAGTGGTTTTAAAAATAGAAAACCTAATTCTTGTTTTTATAACAATAACTGTCTTTGGTGTTATTGCTTCTAAAATTGCATCGGTTAGAATTAATAGAGACTTGGTAAAAACTGGGTAATCTATTGGCTATTGGAAAATCGTCGTTCCTGCGAAGGCAGGAATCACATATGAGTAAAAGTTTTCAATTAAAACTAAAAGGAAATAAAAATATTAAAAACTAAAGGCTAACATCAAAGAGCTAAAGGCCAAAAGCTATAAACTAAACTGGTAATCTCCAAAATCTTTTAAAACAGTATCAAATGCAGCAAACACATCTTCTGAAGCATCGCTTGTTACCATTTTCATTCGGTATTCTTTAAAATGTGGTATGCCTTTAAAATAATTAGTATAATGTCTTCTGGTTTCAAAAACGCCTAATATTTCACCTTTCCAATCTATAGCCATTTGCAAATGGCGTCTAGCCGCTTCAACACGCTCTTGAATGGTTATTGGTGCTAAATGTTCTCCTGTTTCAAAAAAATGTTTTACCTGCTTAAAAAACCAAGGGTTCCCTATAGTTGCACGTCCAATCATAGCTCCATCTAAACCATATTTATCGCGCATTTCCATAGCACGCTCAGGACTCGTAATGTCTCCATTTCCAAATACCGGAATATGCATCCTAGGATTATTTTTTACCTCAGCAATTGGTACCCAATCGGCATCTCCTTTATACATTTGCGCTCTTGTTCTACCATGAATCGCAATCGCCTTACAACCTACATCTTGTAATCGTTCAGCAACCTCAACAATTTTTATAGAATCATGATCCCAACCTAAACGCGTTTTAACGGTAATGGGTAAATGAGTTCGCTTTACCATAGCCTCAGTTAAAGACACCATTAAATCGATATTTTTTAAAATTCCTGCACCTGCGCCTTTAGAAACTACTTTCTTTACCGGACAGCCAAAATTAATATCTATAATATCTGGTTTAGAGCGTTCAACAATATCTATGGTCTGCAGCATGCTATCTAAATTTGCTCCAAAAATCTGAATGCCTACAGGGCGTTCCTTTTCATAGATATCTAGTTTCATAACGCTTTTAGCAGCGTCCCGAATCAATCCTTCGCTTGAAACAAATTCAGTATAAACAACATCTGCGCCTTGCTCTTTACATAAAGCACGAAACGGCGGATCGCTAACATCTTCCATTGGAGCTAAAAGCAATGGGAAATCTGGAAGTTCTATGTTGTCTATTTTTACCAAAATGTCTTATTTTAATGCAAAATTACTGTTTTTTTAAATAATACTGTTAAACGTCAGCTTGAACGTGATTTAAAACCTAAAGGAAATATTTAATTACGAATCCAGGAAGTCTCTCTTTGAAGGGAGATTTAGAGGGGTGTTTAACCTACGATGGATAACAATACTAATGTAAACTTGAGCCATTTTAATATTAAGATTTTCTTATCAAAATCATTCGATTAACGACAAGAAAACCAATCAAGACTTAAACATTATCTATCTTTATGAAAATTAATCGTCGTTGAACATTCCTTTTGAACCCGTCATTTTTGGTTATTCTATAAATTGCCATCTTATTTTAGAATACTTAGCTTTTTTTATCGCTTTTAGATATTATGTCTATTTAAGGAAACAAAAAAACGATACCATATCTGGAAACAATCGCATTTCGATAATTCTAGGTGCGGCCATTGGCGCATTAATTGGTTCTCGCTTGGTTGGTTTTTTAGAAAACCCATTAATTACTTTTTCTCAAGACTCTTTAATACAATTACTAAATACCAAAACCATTATGGGCGGGCTTTTTGGAGGTTTATTAGGAGTTGAAATCGCTAAAAAAATAATAGGTGAAATACAATCTTCGGGAGACTTATTTACACTTCCCATCATCACTGGGATTTTTATTGGCCGCATTGGTTGCTTTCTTTCAGGTATTAATGAATTTACTTATGGAAATGAAACTCAATTTTTTACAGGAATGAACTTAGGAGATGGCCTTTTAAGACATCCAGTATCAGGATACGAACTCTTATTTTTAGTGATCCTATTTTTTATTCTGAAAACCATTCAGAAAAGAAAAGTATTAGAAAACGGATTACTCTTTAAATACTTTATGATACTCTATTTTACCTTTCGCTTTTTTATAGAATTTCTAAAACCCAATGTGTTTTATACTTTAGGTTTAAGTAGCATTCAAATATTATGTGTAATTTGTTTACTTTATTATCGCAAAACTATTACTAATACAATAAAATATGCCCGTTAGAAATTATACGTATTACGATTTTACATTAAGTCTTTGTCCAGAATGTTTGAAACGGGTAGATGCAAAAATTGTATTTGAAAATGATAATGTTTATATGCTGAAGCGTTGCAACGAGCATGGAAATTCTAAAGTGCTTATAGCTGACGATATTGAATATTATAAAAACATTAGAAACTACAATAAACCTTCAGAAACACCATATACTTTTAATACAAAAACACATTATGGCTGCCCATACGATTGCGGTTTATGCCCCGATCATGAACAGCATTCGTGTTTAACTGTTGTTGAGGTTACAGATCGTTGTAATTTAACGTGTCCAACCTGTTACGCAGGATCTTCACCAACTTATGGCAGGCATCGTACTTTAGATGAAATAAAAACGATGTTAGACACCATAGTAACCAATGAGAAAGAACCTGATGTTGTTCAAATTAGCGGTGGAGAACCTACCATTCATCCTCAGTTTTTCGAGATTTTAGATTATGCAAAATCATTACCTATTAGGCATTTAATGCTAAA
The DNA here is from genome assembly GCA_937959395.1 of uncultured Flavobacteriaceae bacterium. Lineage (GTDB taxonomy): Bacteria > Bacteroidota > Bacteroidia > Flavobacteriales > Flavobacteriaceae > JAHDGB01. Next base: position 54,887 of record CALGLR010000019.1, read on the forward strand.
TACGAATGGTATTAAAATAGCAAAGGATCTCGCTTTCGCCGAAAGACTAAAAACTTATGCTCCAGATTTTGAGATTTATTTACAATTCGATTCATTTGAAAACAGCGTGTTGCGAGAACTTCGCGGCGCAGATTTAAATGACATTAGAAAACAAGCCATTGCGAATTTAAATGCGGTAAATCTATCTACAACACTTGTTGTAACGCTTCAAAAAGGATTAAATGATCATGAAATAGGAAAAACTATAGATTATGCATTAAAACAAAAATGCGTGCGTGGTGTCACACTTCAACCCACTCAAATTGCTGGGCGATTAGATAATTTTAATCCAGAAACAGATCGCATGACACTTACCGAAGTACGACGAAAAATAATAGAACAAACCACTATTTTTAATGGTGACGATTTAATACCCGTTCCCTGCAATCCGGATGCATTAGTAATGGGCTATGCGCTTAAATTAGAAAATGAAGTCTTTCCGTTAACGCGTTACATAAACCCTGCTGATTTATTAGATAACAGTAAAAACACTATTATTTATGAGCAAGATGACGATTTGCAAGACAAAATGATTGAACTCTTTAGCACTGGTAATTCTGTAGAGGTCGCCGAAGAAAACCTAAAATCGATTATGTGCTGTTTACCAAATATAGACGCTCCTAATTTAGGTTATGATAACTTATTCAGAGTCATTATTATGCAGTTTATAGATGCTTATAATTTTGATGTTCGTGCCGTTAAAAAATCATGTGTTCACATTGTAAATAAGGATAATAAAATTATTCCTTTTGAAACCATGAATCTTTTTTACAGAGACGATAAAAAACAACGTTTAGAAGAACTTAAAGCAGAACTATTATGAGTTTATTAATTGTTGAAGGCGATATGGGAGGGGTAGTCCTATTAATTTTATTAATTATGTTTGGCCCATCAATTCTATTTGCTATAATTGGCGCAATTGTCTACAAAAAAAACAAAAAAACTGCAAAAATACTTTTTATTATTGCTGTAGTTTGTCTTATTATTAGTCTTGGTGTTTGTGGGGCCATGATGATGTAATTGTTTATTGTAACTTTAAGAACTTAAGAATATTCTGCAATCTATAACCCAGAAAGCGATAAACTATTTCAAAACGCATTACAGTTAAAACGAAGGTAATTAAATGTATACTGTGGTTTAAAACAGGTGCATTTTTCATTGAAAGCCTAATTTATTTATGCTTACAATATTAATATGTACAAATACTTTTTCAACTAATTTGACGTTTTAAAAACATAATTTATTCAATTATGGCATAGAATTAGCTATTTTATATATATATTGTTATACTGTGTTTTATGTTTAAATTGTGATATACAAGAAAAACTATTAAAACTTATACCATTATTACTCACAATAATATTGTACCTTTGCATGCAATTTTTATGGAAATAACTAAACAAAATACAAACGGATTAGGTAATTCTCAAACTTGGGAAGTTTCTGTTGATAAGAATTCTATTTTCACTAATGATGATGTTATTGATGCATATTTGAAAGGAAAAAAAGAAGGAGTTAAAGAAACTAAACAAATTTTCGTTGATAAATTAAATGAAAACATTAATAAGTCGGCTGTTTTTACAGATAGGATGTTATCATTTTTGAAAAAAAGAAAATTAAATCCCATTTCTGCTCATTTAAAAATTAAATCATTTAATGATTTTGTTATCTTAATAACTTTACCCGAAGATGAATTTATTTCTGAAGACTTCTTGGTAAGTTATGATTTTGCAGCAACTATAGAAGAAGAGGTAATAGGAGATAAATATTATAATGTAATGTTTATGTTTTCAGATAGAGAAGATAACGATTTCAATACAAACTTATTAGTTTCAGATGGGTTCTTCATGGATTATAAAATGACTGAAGCTAATAATGCCTAAACCACATTCCCAACACAACTTTGAAGCTTGTGAATTTTTATTACAAGATAGTAAGTTTTTAGATTGGGTAGTCACTACTGCTTTCTACTCCGCATTACATTTAGTTCAAGAGGAAATTTTTCCATTCAGAGATGATGAAGGTTATGAATACTCCAGTTTTGAGCAATATTATTCAAAGACAAGAAACGAAGGAGTCAGGATCTCAAAACATCAGTCAACTATAAAATTAGTAGAACAGAGAATCAAAGGGGCTGGAAATTTATATAGAAATCTTCACGATTTATGTCAAACTTGCAGGTATAGGAATTATCATGTAAGTCCTAAAAAAGCAAAAGTTGCTAAATCATATTTAGATAAAATCAGGACTCTAGTAGATTAGTATCACGACAACCTTCCTAATTAATCCAATACTACTTCTCCAATCGGTCACGTTCACTACTAGATTTAGTACGTTCGTTGGTTTGCAAAGTCGTATTCCCAAACTTGTATCTAAAACCTAATTTAATATAGCGATTATCAATATTATTAAAAGTAGAACTGTCTTGATTTAAAAACTTAAAAACGGTATTAAAATCTTGGGTATTAAATAAATCGGCTATGGTTAAAGACAGGACCGCTTTCTTCTTAAGCATCGTTTTTTTAAACGATAAGTTTGAGGTTAGTGTCGCTTCAGGTTCTCTAAACCCTTGTAGGTCTCTTCCAATATATAATAAAGAAAGACTTGCTGTTAAACTTTTGTCTTTTAAAAAACTAAAATCATTATTAGCCTCTAAATATCCGTACCAAAGGTCACGACTTATTTCTTCTTGGTTTACTAAATTTGAATCAAACTGAGCTTTGTTTCCAGTATTTAAAGTTCCTGACAAAAAATAAGCCGACCAGTTTTTAGTAACCTCAAAATAGCTAAGAAAATAAATACCTAGCTCAGTAGTATTACTCAAATTTGTAGGAGAATATTCTACTATTGTATTTGTATTGTCTTGTATTGGTAGCTCAAAAAACCGATCCCTAGTTTTATAATAAAAAGCTTCAATAGTAAATTGATCTGAAAGTGTTGTTCCAACAGCAAAAGAGTTTGTAAAAGAAGGTTGTAAGTTAGGATTTCCAGAAACGATTAAATTATCATTTAAAAAGAAGTTAAATGGGTTTAAAAGTTGATAATCTGGTCGGCTAATACTTCTCTTATAGTTTGTATAGAAATACATCTTTTTTGTAGCCTGATAACTTAAACTAAGAGTAGGAAACCATTCAAAATAGTCTTGTATATTCACTTCATTAGTACTTATACCTTCTATATCTGTTTGCTCCACGCGTACGCCTAATGATAATGCCCATTCTTCCCACCTTTTATTTAAACTCGTATAGGCCGAAAACACATTTTCATCATAAATAAAAACATTAGAATTATTACTATTTATAGTCTGCGAGCCAGTATTAGGATCTATATCAAATTGAGTAATGCCGCTATCAATAGTAACCATAGAAGATTTTAAACCTATAGAGAAGGTTGTACTGTCATCTATTGGTAACTCATAATCTAACTTTGTCGTTAAAATATTAGAATCCTGGTTAATATCGGTATTAAATGCTGTACTAAAATCAAACGAGTTATTTGCTTGAAAATAATTACTCCTTACAGATTGATCTCTTATATAATCATAATCTGTATAATGTGCATTTATAGATAGTTTTGCTTTATTTTCAAATCGATGTTCGTAATCTAAATCTACTCCTACATTATGTTTTTCGTCTCTGGATAAATTACGCGAATTGAAAGTGAAATCTATATTATTAAACTCATCAATAACTTCTGATTCGCCTTTAGTTAAATAATTATAATATGGCAAATACAATGCATTTGATGTGACACTTAACCTATTCTTATCATCAATATCATAATCGAAATTAAAACTTAAATTATGTGTTTCAGAAGTTGTGTTACGATCAAAATTTGAAAGCCACCGTTCATTTAATATCCCGTTTTGTTGATAATTAACAACATTTTCATCCTCTCTATTAATCTTTTTTTGACTGTAATTATAATTCGCAAATAGGTTTACTTTTTTTGTTTTATAAAAGTTAGCCGTTCCAAAACTGTAACGCGGAAATACACCTTGTGTATAATTAGAATATAAAGACCCATTATAGCCCGCTATTACATTTTTTGACATTACTATATTAATAATAACACCACTTTCTGCATCATATTTAGAAGAAGGGTTGGTAATTACCTCTACTTTTTGAATGGTATTGGCTGGCGAGTTTTCCAAAAGAAGCGTAACGTCTTGTTGCGATAAATTTACTTTCCGATCGTTAATATAAATTGTAGGCTGGGCATTCCTGACTTTTATTTCATCATTTAAAACAATAACGCCCGGCGTTCTTTTTAAAACTTCTAATGTAGTGCCTTCACTTAAAGCCGTATTAGCAACATAAAAAACCAAGCGATCTGCTTCTTTTTTTAATGTTGGTTTTTTATAAGTAATCGAAACCTCATCTAAAGCTTCTGTAGATTCTTTTAGTACTACAGATTTTAAGTTCGTGTTTTTAGATAGCTTTATATCTTCTATATGAGTTTCAAACCCAACAAAACTGGCTTTTAAAGTATAATTTTCAGCTTCTAAACCCTTAAAAAGAAAAGCACCATTGTCGTCTGTACTTGTTCCTGTAACTAATGTTTCTCCTTTATAAACAGTCACATTAACATAAGGCAACGATTGGTTTTGCACATTAACCACAGAGCCACTTACTGTAAATTCTTGAGCAAGAATGGTATTTGACAAAAGAAACAAGCCAAATAATAATAAAATATAAATCGTCTTTTTCAACAGATTAAATTATATAGTGCAAGTTACTATTTGTTTTGAAAATAGGATTACGTAATAGTTATAAAATGGCATTATTTTTTTGCTAAAAAATAAACGCTGTAAACCCTTAAAATTGGATTATATTTGTGCCATCATTAGTTTATGAAGCCTTTTGAATATGAAGTATATTAGAAATTTTTGCATTATTGCACACATCGATCACGGAAAAAGTACATTAGCCGATCGTTTACTTGATTTTACAGGATCTGTTACAGATCGTGAAAAACAAGATCAACTTTTGGACAGTATGGATCTAGAGCGCGAGCGTGGTATTACCATTAAATCGCACGCCATACAAATGGAATATACTTTTGAAGGTCAAGAGTATGTTTTAAATCTAATAGATACTCCTGGCCACGTCGATTTCTCTTATGAGGTATCACGATCTATCGCTGCTTGTGAAGGCGCATTACTTATTGTTGATGCCGCACAAAGCATACAAGCACAAACCATTTCTAATTTATATTTGGCTTTAGAGAATGATTTAGAAATTATTCCTGTACTTAACAAAGTAGATTTACCTAGTGCCAACCCTGAAGAAGTGACCGATGATATTGTAGAACTATTAGGTTGTGATCCTGAAGAAGTGATTCATGCCAGTGGAAAAACGGGTTTTGGAGTAGATAAAATCTTAGAAGCTATTATTAAACGCGTACCAGCTCCTAAAGGAGATCCTGATGCGCCATTACAAGCTTTAATTTTTGATTCTGTTTATAATACTTTTAGAGGAATAGAGACCTATTTTAGAGTGTTTGATGGCGAAATTAAAAAAGGCCAAAAAATTAAATTTGTTGCTACAGATAAAGAGTACTTCGCTGATGAAGTGGGGACTTTAAAATTAACCCAAGTGGTTAAAAAGAGTGTAAAAGCTGGTGATGTTGGGTATTTAATTACAGGGATTAAAACCGCAAAAGAAGTTAAGGTTGGAGATACAATTACCGATTTTGAAAACCCTACCACTAATATTGTTGAAGGTTTCGAAGACGTAAAACCTATGGTTTTTGCAGGAATTTATCCTGTAGATACTGAAGATTATGAAGAACTAAGAAACTCTATGGAAAAGCTGCAATTAAATGATGCGTCTTTAGTGTTTCAACCTGAAAGCTCTGCGGCTTTAGGGTTTGGTTTTCGTTGTGGATTCTTAGGAATGCTTCATATGGAAATTATTCAAGAACGTTTAGAGCGCGAATTTGATATGACTGTGATTACAACAGTTCCCAATGTATCTTATTATGCGTATACTAATAAAAACCCAGACGAACCATTTATAGTAAATAACCCTAGTGATTTACCAGAGCCAACAACAGTTAACCGTGTTGAAGAGCCTTTTATTAAAGCCACCATTATTACTAAAGCCGATTTTGTTGGTAACGTCATGAGCTTATGTATTGAAAAGCGTGGGATGATTACCAATCAAACGTATTTAACACCAGAACGTGTTGAGCTAACTTTCGAAATGCCTTTAGCTGAAATTGTATTCGATTTTTATGATCGATTAAAAACCGTTTCAAAAGGCTATGCCTCTTTCGATTATTCTCCAATTGGAATGAAAGTCTCAAAATTAGTGCGATTAGATATTTTATTAAATGCACAACCAGTAGATGCGCTTTCTGCGTTAATTCATGCCGATAATGCACAAAATATTGGTAAAAAAATGTGTGAAAAGTTAAAAGAGCTTATTCCTAGACAACAATTTGATATTCCTATACAAGCTGCTATTGGCGCGAAAATTATTTCTCGTGAAACCATTAAAGCACTTCGTAAAGATGTAACGGCGAAATGTTATGGTGGTGATATCTCTCGTAAACGTAAACTTTTAGAAAAGCAGAAAAAAGGTAAGAAGAAGATGAGACAGATCGGTAATGTAGAAGTACCGCAAAAGGCATTCTTAGAAGTACTAAAATTAAATGATTAAAATGTTTCTTCAATAGAAATTGAATTAAATATACTAGCCTCTTTGTCTTATGATAAAGAGGCTTTTTAGTTTAATCAATTCATTTAGCAAATCACTGTGCTCGATATATTCATTCTAGAAATAGAGTTGCAAACTTACTGAGTTAAACAATTAGTGACCTGTTATTAATCTACTTTTTTGGATCTTTCAAAAACTTCCGATTCAACATCTTAGTCAACAATCCAGGAAAGAAACGCTTTAATCTTATTGCATTTACCTCAAATTTTCCGAAATATACTTCTGTTTTCTTTTTGACTATAGCATGAAGTATTCTGCTAGCCAGATCATCAGGATCTAATCCGTTGGCATTTTCATCATCCCGTTTATTATACTTTTGACCATCACCCGCTAAGGCATTATGAGCTATTGCTGTATTGATATACCCAGGACAGACGACAAGTATATGAACACCACGATGAGAGACTTCAGATCTTAGACTATCAAAGAATCCATGTAAGGCATGTTTACTTGCTGCATAACCAGATCTATATGGAGGTCCCACCTTTCCGGCGATTGAACTTATCGTTACTATACATCCGGAACTATGTGATAGCATTGATGGCAGCAGCTGCTTTGTGAGACTGACAACACCGAAATAATTCACTTCCATAAGGCTTCGGAAGACACTCATGTCAGTTGACTCTGTAGTAGAACGTTGAGATACTCCCGCATTATTTATCAGGATATCAATCGGACCTATTTCCACTAGCTTTTTTGTAGCTTCTTTGACTTGGTGTTCATCGGTCACGTCTAGTGGAACGATCATATTCAGATCAGGATTCACTGTAAGTTTATTTGTTTCATTGAGACCATCTAATGACCTTGCTGATAATATGCAAATGGCTCCACTCTTAGAAAATGCGATCGCTAATGCACGACCAATACCGGAGCTAGCACCCGTAATCCAGACTCTCTTTTCTTTGAAATAATTTTCCATAGAGTAAATGTAGAATCATTTTATGAGAATACTTTACAAT
>CALGLR010000020.1 GCA_937959395.1 uncultured Flavobacteriaceae bacterium
TGTTCATTAGTGTCTTCTTGAGCGAAAGTTAGTGCAGAAATAATTAGAAATAAGAAGGTGATTGTGTTTTTCATAAGATTGATGTGTTTTAAAAAATTAAGTGTTTTTAAATACTATCTTATAGACTCATTTAAAGCAAAAGGTTGCTTAAGAAGAGTGTTAATGTAATGTTATAATTTCTATTGTCTAGTTTCTAAGAATAAATATCCAGTAACCCATTTTTTAAATTAATAAGCGTTGCTCCAAAATTATTATCATAAAGTAAATCAATAGCTGCTTGACTTCTCATGCCCGATTTACAATATACAACAAGCGGTTTGTCTTGAGGGATTTCATTATAACGCTCTTCGAGTTCATCTAAAGGAATATGAAAACCACCAATGTGGTCTATTTCTCTCTCTAAATCTGTTCTAACATCTAAAAGGTTGTAATGTGTAGATTGCTTTTGAAATTCGTCATAAGTAATATCTTCAGCATTGGCAAATACACCACAAAAACCATCATAATCTTTATCTAAAGTATTAATTATAATTGTTGCGTTTTTCTGATAAGAAAAAATATGTTGCTGCATAGAAAGCGCATTGTAGGATAGTAATTTTCCTGATAAAGGTATTCCAATCTCACAAATTAGTTTTATAACTTCATTGGCTTGAAAAGCACCAATAATGCCAGGCAATACTCCCAAAACTCCAATGTCTGAACAATTAGGAACAGCATCTGCTTGTGGCGGATTAGGAAATAAACAACGATAAGTAGGTCCGTTTTTATAATTGAAGACCGAAACTTGACCTTCAAATTTAAAAATGGAACCAAATACAACTGGTTTATTACTAATTACAGCCGCATCATTTACTAAATATCGCGTTGGGAAATTATCACTACCATCAACAATAATATCGTATTCTGAAAATAATTGCAGTGCATTATCTTTTGAAAGATATTCAATATATGTATTAAAATGAATGTAAGGGTTTAATAACTTTAATCTTGAAGCAGCAACACTTGCTTTGTGTTTTCCAATATCATTATGAGTATATAAAATTTGTCGTTGTAAATTACTTTGATCTACCACATCGTTATCTATAATACCAATAGTCCCCACACCAGCAGCGGTAAGATATTGTAAAATAGGACAGCCTAAACCACCAGCTCCAATTACTAAAACTTTTGCTTGTTTTAACTTCTCTTGACCTTCAGTTCCTATTTCATTTAAAATAAGATGGCGACTGTATTGTGCTTTCTCTTCGTTACTCAACATTTTTTTTAGTCGGTTTTTATAAATTTTAAGAGCCAAGAGCCAGGATTTAAGTAAGATCTTGTTTCTTGATTCTAAAAGTGTAGCGATCTTACTTCTCTATGTTTATTCCCAGTTATTAGACCAATCTTTCCAGACCACTTCGTAGCCTTGAGATTCAATCATTGTTTTTATTTCTGCAGTAGAACGCTCGTCTGAGATTTCAAATTGTTCTAATGATTCAGGTTCTGCAGTGTAACCTCCTGGATTTGTTTTCGATTCTGCACTAATAGATGTAATTCCTAAATGAATACAATGATTTCTAAAAATTTCACTTTCTCTGGTAGACATCGATAACTCAACATCTTCATCTAATAATCGATAAGCACAAATAAGCTGAACCAAATCGGTATCTGTCATTTCTACTTTTGGTTCTAAACCACCTTGATGCGGTCGAAGTCTAGGAAAAGAAATGGAATATTTTGTTTTCCAATAGGTCTTCTGCAAATATTTTAAATGCAGTGCAGTATAAAAACTATCGACGCGCCAATCTTCTAAACCAAATAAGGCACCGATACCTATTTTGTGTATTCCTGCTTTACCTAATCGGTCGGGAGTATCTAGTCTATAATCGAAATTGGATTTTTTTCCTTTTGGATGATGTATTTTATAAGTTGCTTTATGATACGTTTCTTGATATACTAATACAGCATATAAACCAGAGCTAATTAAAGTTTCGTATTCGTCTTGGTCTAAAGGTTGAATTTCAATACTAATATTAGAAAAATGAGATCGAATAAGATCAATAGCATGTTTTATATAAGATACGCCTACTGTTTTGTTAGCTTCCCCAGTTACTAATAAAATATGATCGTAACCTAAACTTTTAATATGCTCAACTTCTTTTAAGATTTCAGCATCCGTCAATGTTTTTCTTGGAATTTTATTGGTCATACTAAACCCGCAATAGGTGCAAATATTCTGGCATTCGTTAGAAAGGTACATGGGGATGTACATTTGAATCGTGTTTCCAAAGCGTTTTTTAGTAATCGCATTACTGCGTTGGGCCATTTGCTCTATAAAAGGCTTGGCCGCTGGAGAAATTAAGGTCTTAAAATTGTCTAAACTAATTTTTTCCTTTTTAAGAACAGTGGCTACATCTTCCGTAGAAATAGCATATATCTCTTTCTCAAGTGTATCCCAGTTGTAGTTATTAAAAGTGTTTTTAAAAGACATTTCTTTTTGGCTTTTGGTGCTTTTTAGCTTTTGGCTTTTAGCGCATTTATTATAAAAGGCCAACGGCCTTTTTCTGTTTTTAAAGCTAAGGGCTAACAGCCAATAGCTAACGGCTAATTATTCAGAAAGGAAGTCAAAGGGCTACTTGCTTCTGCATGATTTTTTATGGGCGCTAATTTGGCTTTATAAGCGATTCTTCCTGCTTCAACAGCTTTCTTAAAGGCAATTCCCATTTCAATTGGGTTTTGAGAAACGGCGATTGCAGTATTCACTAATACAGCATCTGCTCCTAATTCCATAGAGAATGCAGCATGAGATGGTGCACCAATACCAGCATCAACAATAACAGGAACATTACTTTGTTCTATAATAATTTCTAAAAATTCCAATGTTTTAATCCCTTTATTACTTCCTATTGGAGCGCCTAAAGGCATGACACATTGTACACCAACATCTTCTAAACGTTTACATAACACAGGATCTGCATGAATATATGGCATTACAACAAAACCTAGTTTTACCAATTCTTCAGCTGCTTTTAAGGTTTCAATAGGATCTGGTAATAAATATTTAGGATCAGGATGAATCTCTAGCTTTATCCAGTTTGTTTTTAAAGCTTCTCTTGCTAATTGCGAAGCAAAAACCGCTTCTTTCGCTGTTCTTACGCCAGATGTATTTGGTAATAAATTAATATGATCTTCATTTAAATGCACCAATAAATCATCAGATTCATTTTCAATATCTACTCGTTTCAAAGCAACGGTTACCAATTCACTTTTTGACGCCAAAATAGCGTCTTTCATTTTTTTACTGCTGCTAAATTTACCTGTACCAGTAAATAGTCTTGAGTTGAAGGTTTTGTCTGCTATTTTAAGTGTATCTCTCATGATTATAGGTCTTTTGGATTCCATAGTTTTTCTTGGGTTGAAGGACCATTTAGATGCTTATTAAATACGCTAACGTTATTAAAGTTATTCGTAATGGCTCCAGAAATAGCAACGCCGTGAACACCGGTATTCATTATTTCTAGAACATCATTGGTTGTAATTCCTCCAATAGCTAGTATTGGTATTTCTGTATTTAAGTTTTTAATAATAGATTGGTAACCTTCCAACCCTAATAACGGACTTAAATTAGATTTCGTTTCTGTAAACTTAAAAGGACCGAGGCCAATATAATCAACACCTTTCTTTATTAAATCTAGGCAATCGTCAAGTGTGTTTGCGGTACCTCCAACCCAGTAAAACTTTCCTAGAAAGTCTTTAGCTTGAGTAGGAGAACCATCCTTTTTTCCTAAATGAACGCCATCGGCTTTTACCGTTTTAGCAATTTTATAGTGGTCGTTTATAATTAAACGCGTTTGAAAATGATTTGTGATTTCTCTGGCTTTATGTGCGGTAGCTAAAAGTGTTTTTGGATCTAGTTTTTTAAGACGTAATTGCACCAATTCTGCACCTGAAGAACATGCTTTTTGGATGTTATTCAAATGTATTTCTGGTGAATCTCCTTGTGATATATAATGTAGTCTAGGTACTTGCATGGTTTTGTGTTTGGTGTGTTCCTAAAAGTGTTTTGTTTGTGCTTAAAAAATGTTCGATATAACGTTTGCTTAACCTGCAAGCATCTTCAAGAGGAAGTTCTAATGCAATATTACTAGCGATACTAGATGATAAAACGCACCCACTACCGTGTTTTGGGAAAACGGTTAAGTTTTCGGGTTCGATATTTACTTGAACAATTTTATTATAATAGAGTACATCTAGTCCTTTTTTATCTGTTCGATGCCCTCCTTTTAAGTATAAATTTGTTTTACTACTTATAAATTCAATAGTTTCTATAATGGATTTAGAAGGATATAATTTTTCTATTTCTATGTAATTTGGCGTGATGAGATAACAGTTTTCTAAAGCTTTTTCAAATAAAGAATCCGTATTAGAATCGTGAAAATTAAAACCGCTACTCGTAGTTAATACGGGATCAAGGATGATTTTAATATCGGTGTTTTTTTCTTTTAAAAACTGAGTGAGTTTGTAAAGTACTTCCCAATTTTCAATAATTCCGATTTTTACAACAGGAATAGTGAAACGATCAAATAAGATATTAATTTGATCTAAAATAAGTTCTAAATCGATCCATTTACAGGACTTAAAAGTGGTGTCATTTTGAACCGTAATTGCTGTACAAACCGATAAACCATACAAACCATGTGCTTCAAACGTTTTAATGTCTGAAGTGAGGCCGGCTCCACTAGATGGATCATGTCCTGCTATAGTTAATATGTAGTTTTTATCTGTCATTTTATTTGTTTGTCACTTCGAGTGAATTTTACGATTCAAATGAGTGAAATTTGTATCGAGAAGTTTTTTGTTAAAGCTTCTCGATACTATTTTTCGTTCCTCAAAATCACTCGAAGTGACGTTATACCGTATTCTATTTTAATATTTTCTTTTCAAAATGGTTTTTCATTTTTTTAAATACTTCAACAGGTGAATCGCTATTCCAAATGCCTCCTAAAACACCAACACCTTTAAATCCTAATTTATCGAATTCGTTTAAGTTGTCTATAGAAACTCCTCCCATTCCAATTATTCTTTTATCAATGCTATTCACATCGAAACCACGACCATTATAACCTTGTTTAGATATGGATGAAAATACTGGGCTTAGTAAATGATAATCGAATTCGAAATAACAGGTTTCTAATTCTTCAGGTTCATGAAAAGAAGAACTAATTGTTTTGCCGTACATTTTTAAATTTTTAAAATACTGTCCAGGATTATCAATATGATCTCTTCTTTTTTGTTCTTGAAAATGAATGCCTTTTAAATTGAATTCATTGACTAATTCATGAAAATAATGCACAACAATTCTATTATGGTATTTTGAATCGATTAAATTTAAGTAATCACAATGTGACTTGTAATCTTTATTTGGCTTTCTGAAATGATAGCACTCCAAACCTTCTTGAAATAACGTGTTTAGTATTTCAACTTCGTTGGGGACATCATTTTCTGGCGCTATAACTATTATCATTACAATTAACAATTAACAATTAACAATTAACAATGTGCAATTATCAATGAATAATAAACATTTAGTTTCTTTCATACTGTAGGTTTTTTCTGGATGAATTAATAATTGAGTATAATATTCTTAAGATTTCTTCAACAGCATCGAAATAAATTTTAAATTCTTTTTCTTCGATATATTCTGAATCTTTTAATAATCGTAACCAATATTTGGTCTCTCTCGCTTCTTTGTATGCAATAGTTAGTTTGTGAATAAAATCTTTTTTAGAAATACCACCAATAGCTTCTTCGGTATTAGCACCAATGGAAGTGCCAGAGCGTAAAACCTGCTTTGACAATACATATTCCTTTTTTTCAAAAATAAGTTTTTGAGATAATTTTACCATCTGCAAAGCAAAGGCGTAAGTTTTATCAAGTATAATATTATTGCTCATTTTATTTTTAATTAACAATTAACAATTAACAATGTGCAATTAACAATTACTCTTCCTACTGATATCTTTTTCATTCTGTAAATTGTTTATGTATTATATTAGGTTAAATTCTATTTTGTATTCTTTGATTACGACTCAAAAATTCACATACATTTTGCTAATTGCTAATTGCTAATTGCTAATTGCTAATTGCACATTGCTAATTGATCTATAGATAAACTTCTGATCCTTTTTCTTTAAATTCTTTAGATTTTTCTTCGAATCCTTTTGCGATAACTTCATTATCTACAATGTCATTTACTGCAGCAAAATCTCTTACTTCTTGAGAAATTTTCATAGAACAAAATTTTGGTCCGCACATCGAACAAAAATGAGCAATTTTTGCACCTTGAGCTGGCAAAGTCTCATCATGATATTCGCGAGCCAATTCCGGATCTAATCCTAAATTAAACTGATCTTCCCAACGAAATTCGAAACGTGCTAAACTTAATGCATTATCTCTATGTTGCGCACCAGGATGTCCTTTTGCTAAATCGGCAGCATGTGCGGCTAATTTATAAGTAACGACACCAGTTCTAACATCGGCTTTATTAGGTAATCCTAAATGCTCTTTTGGTGTGACATAACATAACATTGCACAACCAAACCAACCAATCATGGCTGCTCCAATACCAGAAGTAATATGATCATAACCTGGAGCAATATCTGTCGTTAATGGACCTAATGTGTAAAAAGGCGCTTCATCACAAACCTCGATTTGACGTTCCATATTTTCTTTAATCATGTGCATTGGTACGTGACCAGGACCTTCAATAAAGCATTGTACTTCATGTTTACGAGCGATTTGAGTTAATTCTCCTAAAGTCTCAAGCTCTGCAAATTGCGCTTCGTCATTAGCATCGGCTACTGAACCAGGTCTTAATCCGTCTCCTAAAGAAAAAGCGACATCATATTGTTTTAATATTTCACAAATATCTTCGAAATGTGTGTACAAGAAACTTTCCTTGTGATGCGCTAAACACCATTTAGCCATAATAGAACCACCACGAGATACAATACCAGTAACACGATTTGCCGTCATTGGTACATAGCGTAATAAAACACCAGCATGAATGGTGAAATAATCAACACCCTGTTCGGCTTGTTCAATTAACGTATCCTTAAAAATTTCCCATGTTAAATCTTCGGCAACACCATTTACTTTTTCTAAAGCTTGGTATATAGGCACGGTTCCTACAGGAACTGGAGAATTACGAATAATCCACTCACGTGTTTCGTGTATATTCTCACCTGTAGATAAATCCATAATATTATCGGCTCCCCAACGGCAAGCCCAAACGGCTTTTTCAACTTCTTCTTCGATAGAAGAGGTGACTGCAGAGTTTCCAATGTTTGCATTAATCTTTACCAAAAAGTTACGTCCTAAAATCATAGGCTCGGCTTCTGGATGGTTAATGTTTGAAGGAATTACAGCACGACCTCTAGCAACTTCCGATCGTACAAATTCTGGAGTGATTTTTTCTGGTATTGCAGCACCAAAATGTTCTCCTTTATGTTGTTTTCTAATTTCGGTCATTTCATCGATTCGCTGGTTTTCACGAATAGCGATGTATTCCATTTCTGGAGTAATAATTCCTTTTTTAGCGTAATGTAATTGGGTAACGTTTTTTCCTTTTTTTGCTCGTAAAGGCTTTTTTAAAAGTGAAAAACGCATATGATCTAACGACTTATCATTTAACCTCTCGTTACAATATTTAGAAGAAAAAGCATCTAATTGATCCACATCATCACGACCTAAAATCCAGTCAGACTTTATGCGTTCAATACCTTTATGAATATTTATGTCTTGATTAGGATCTGTATAAGGTCCTGAAGTATCATAAACTGTAACGGGTTCGTTTGGTGTTAATTTACCAGTCATTGAATTTTTAGTTTCGCTTAAAGATATTTCACGCATCGCTACTTTTATTTGTGGATGAATTTCTCCTTGTACATAAACCTTTTTCGAATTAGGAAAAGGTTGTCTCGAAATCGTATTTTCTTTTGGAGCAGTATCTTTTGTCTTCATACTTTTTTTAATGCTATTAGCTTCTGGCTTTTCGCCATTAGTAAACTGATTTATATTTTATTCGATCTCTCGATTCTTGGATTAATTCGATTTTTGGTTTTTTTTCCTCGATCTCTTTATTCCAAATTATTTTTTTATTTCTATACTGAATTGATTTAAACCCAGATTATTCATTCTTACTTAAATTCCAACGATCCAACGATCCAACGATCCAACGATCCAACGATCCAACGATCCAACGATCCAACGATCCAACGATCCAACGATCCAACGATCCAACGATCCAACGATCCAACGATCTATCATCCCCCTTGCGTGGCTTGTATTATTAATAATTGGTCATTAGATTTTAATTTAACGGTTTCCCAAGTGTCCTGTGGAATAATTTGATTATTAATAGCCACAGCAATACCGTTTACAGGAGATTTAATTTCATGTAATAACTGTAAAACATTGAAATGATCTTCAACATCTATAGCGCGTTCGTTAAGCGTAATTGTAATCATTTAAATTAAATAGTCTAAAATAGGAGTAGAAAATACTTTGAAAATTAGGGAACATTTCAGAAAAAGAAATGCATCTAATAAAAAGGTAGTAAATGCATAAAAACGCATTTTTTAACTTTTCCCTTCGTTGGTACTAACCACATCAGGTTCAAAGAGTTTTTCTCAGTTCCAGAATATTTATAGTTCATGGAACACCCCTAAAGTTTATATTGCAAATTTGAGGAAAAGTAAACTATAATCAAAGATTTTTGATTAATTAATTTGCTAAAAGATGTTAATTAAGAGTTTGTATTTTTATCATTTTATTGAGATAGAAATATATCCAAGATTCCGAGATCTTCTAGGTTTTTAAAACATGGAAGGTCTAATGGAAAAATTCTTTTATTTTTGCAATAATGGAAAACACACTTCGGTCTTATATAAATGCATCTGCATTGCCTCAAGTTCTATCGCTATTAGAATGCGATAATTTAAGTGTTTTAGTTAAGAAAGAACGTAAAACGCGGCATGGAGATTATAGACAGTTACCAGGGGGAAAACACCAGATTACAATAAACTCTAATCTTAATGAATTTCGTTTTTTAATAACCCTTATTCATGAGGTTGCACATTTTGAAGCTTATAAAAATTTCGGAAAATATATAAAACCGCATGGTAAAGAATGGAAACAAACGTTTCAACATTTAATGTTGCCATTTTTAAATCCAGAAGTCTTTCCATCGACTATTTTACCCCTTTTAGCGAATCATTTTAAAAATCCGAAAGCGTCTAGTGATACAGATGCAAAATTATCTTTAGCTTTAAAGCAGTATGATGCGCCAAATGATAAAACTTATGTTTTTGAAGTGCCTTTAGGGAGTGATTTTAAAATGTATAATGGTCGTGTTTTTAAAAGGGGTAGTAAGCGGGTAAAACGTTATGAGTGTATTGAAGTAAGAACAGGAAGACTTTATTTGTTTAACCCTAATGCGGAAGTAGAAACTATTCCTTCGAAGGAAGGAATCTTATGATGGAATTGTAATTATAAATATAAAAAATAGTATCTTGAGTATTATAATTTTTAGATGAAGATTAATATAAAAATTTAAATCGCGTTTGTGGGTAAATACAAAGAAATAATTACAGAATTAAAAAGAGATTCACTTAGGCAGATATTTGTATGAACAATAACTATTATGCTATTTTAATGGCCGGAGGAGTGGGGTCTCGATTTTGGCCTGTAAGTACACAGGATTTTCCAAAACAGTTTCACGATATGTTGGGAACTGGAGATACTTTAATTCAAAAAACCTTCAATCGATTATCAAAATTAATTCCAAAGGAAAATATTTTCATATTAACAAACGAACGTTATAATGATCTTGTTTTTGAGCAACTACCTGGTGTAACCCATCGCCAAGTGGTTTTAGAACCTGCAATGCGTAATACTGCACCTTGTATTTTATATGCGGCATTGAAAATACAAAAGGAAAACCCTGAAGCGGTTATGATTGTTGCTCCAAGCGATCATTGGATAGAAGATGAAGATGCGTTTATAGGTAATGTAAAACAAGCATTTAATTTTTGCGAGAAGAGCGAATCATTAATGACTCTAGGTATTACACCCACTTTTCCTAATACTGGTTATGGTTACATTGAATATAATAAAGAGTCTACAGATGCTATAAAACCTGTGAATCAATTTCGAGAAAAACCAGATTACGATACTGCAAAATCATTTTTGTCGCAAGGTAATTTTTTATGGAATGCAGGGATTTTTATGTGGAGTGTTAAAACCGTTTTGAAAGCGTTTCAAAATAATCAACCAGAACTTTATGAATTATTAGAAAAAGGAATCCCAACATATAATACCGATTTTGAAGATGATTTTATAAGAGATAATTATGCGAAAGCAGAGAATATTTCTATTGATTATGCGGTAATGGAAAAATCAAAAAACGTATATGTTATACCAGCAACTTTTGATTGGAATGATCTTGGAACTTGGGGTAGTTTATATGATAAATTAGATAAGGATGAAGCTAATAATGCCGTTGTTAATTCAAGAACTTTAACTGAAGATGCCTCTGGTAATATGATTAGAACAGCAACAAATAAAATTGTAGTTGTTGATGGATTACACGATTATATTATTGTGGATAAAGAGGAGGTTTTGCTTATTTTTCCTAAGACAAAAGAACAAGACATTAAAAAAGTATTACAAAAAGTAAAGGATAAATATGGAGATGAGAATGGATAAGCGCTCATTAAAATAATTTGTCCACTAAACATAAACCAATTTAAGATTTTTAGTTTTTATTCCCGATTGCTAAAAACTAGCTATTAAATTCTAACGACTAGTAAAATGGAAGAAAATAAATTTAATTTCTCTGATGAGGAAGAACAAAAAGCGCAAGCTGTAGAGGAAACCAAAGAAGCAGTAAAAAAAGATGCCAAAGGCTTAATAGGAAGTATCAAATCTTTTTTTTCGGAACTATTAGGTTTTGCTCATGACACAGATCGTGATGCGACAATTGAAGCCATAAAAGGAGATATACCTCTTAAAGGAGCTACAGCATGGATTTTAATATGCTCGATATTTGTAGCCTCGATAGGTTTAAATGCAAATTCAACAGCAGTAGTTATTGGAGCCATGTTAATTTCGCCATTAATGGGACCTATTTTAGGAATAGGTTTGTCATTAGCGATAAACGATATTGATACGCTTAGGAAGTCATTTGTGAATTTTGGCGTCATGATTATTTTAAGTGTATTAACGGCGTATTTATTTTTTAAATTCTTTCCTTTACAAGAAGATTCTTCAGAGCTATTAGCAAGAACGAAACCCGATATTAGAGATGTATTGATTGCTTTTTTTGGAGGATTAGCTTTAATTATTGCACGAACCAAGAAAGGAACTATTGCTTCTGTAATATTTGGTGTAGCCATAGCCACAGCTTTAATGCCTCCATTATGTACGGTTGGCTTTGGTTTAGCTAAAGGCGGTGTGAAAGGCTTGACATATGCAGGAGGTGCGATGTATTTGTTTATAATAAATACCGTTTTTATAGCTTTAGCGACGTTTTTAGTGTTAAAAATATTGCGATTTCCAATGCTTAAATATGCGAATTCAGCAAAGCGTAAACGTATTGCAAGATTTGCTTCGTTTGTGGCTGTTTTAGTTATGATTTTTCCAATTATGACTTTTTTAAAGGTTCTTAAAGAAACAAAGTTTCAACAAGATTATAATGATTTCATAGAAAACAAAATAATGTCTAATAACGATTTGTGGTTACAAAGACACATTCTAAAACCGGAAACAGGTGAAATTAGTTTGTTTTTTAATGGAGAGGTTTCGAATTCTACAGAGACTTTTCTTAATAATGAATTAAAATCATATGCGAACATAGGTGGTTTTAAGTTAGATATTAATGCAAATGAAACACGAAGTGCAGACCGATTATCTAAATCCTTAGATCGTGCATATAACGATTTGGATAGAAAAGATAATGTGATTTCTGGATTGCAAAAACAAATAGAAGGACTTCAAGAAGAGGTGACTAATTTAAATAAGCAATTAGAACAAAAATCTAATGTAAAATCGAGTGTGTCATTTACTACTTTGGCTAAAGATGCCAAAATAAGATTTAAAGATTTAGAATATTTTAGTTATGCAAAAATGTTAGAGTCTAAAGATTTTATTAAAGTAGACACAGTAACAGTAGCTCATTTAAAATGGAATACAAAACTTACAGATAGTGTCAAAACAATTAAAGAAAAAGAGCTAAACAATTGGCTTAAAAAAGAACTAAAAACTAAGAGAATCGTATTAAAGCGGAATTAATTAATTTACCTGATATTATTAAAGACGACACTATCTTAAAAACGTATAGCTTTTAGTATAGTGTCTAGGATATTATAAATTCTATGTATTACTAATTAACAACTAGTTGTTTGTTAAATGTTTTGTTTCCAACAGTAACTTTTACGAAATAGTTTCCTTTTGATATATTAGAATTCAAAGTAAGTACAGCTTTGTCGGCTTCTTTTGATAAATTTTTCTCCATTTGAACAGTTCGTCCTAATGCATCATATATTATAACATTAACTTCATCTAATACTTTCTCGTTAAACATAATTGAAAGCTGTGATTCTGAAATAGGATTTGGATAAATACGACCTATAGTCTTTTGGTTAAGTTTAATATCTTCAATAGATAAAGTAGTGAACCCATTAAAAGTTATATCTTGCCAAAGTGTTGTATTTGAAGGGTTATTGTTACTATGATTATTAAACCATGACGTTGCTGCTCCAGAAGAATGAAAAAAATCAGGCTCCACATTTGTTAATGACCATAAATAAGCATCATTAATCATTTCTTCTAAAATGTCTTTATAAGCAGGATCGGTACTTAAATCTTCTGCATTATTTTCACCTATATTAGTGTTTAGGTCAAAGAGAAACCATGATCCATTTCCACTGCTATAAGCTTTTAAATTATCTCGCCTTATACCTACATTGTTAAGCGTTCTGTGTCGTATTGAATATATAGATTCACCATCACGTGTATTTGTATTATTAATAACATTATTTATAATATTCTTTCCATCAATTTCCTTTCCAGCTGGTATCGTACCTCCAGCAAGGTTTACAAATGTTGGATAGAGATCTAGTGCAGATACATTATAATCAAAAGTTGCTCCAGCAGGAATTTGATTAGGCCAATGCATAAACATAGGTACTCGAAAACCACCCTCATAGGTATCGCCTTTATCACCTCTTAGAAGACCATTATTCGCGCCAGCATAATTTTGGTGAGTTTCAGATTTACCTCCATTATCACTCATAAATACAATTAAAGTATTATCAAATTCACCATTTGCTACTAAAGCATCTACAAGTTTTTTAACACCTCTGTCTACAGCGTAAACCATAGCGGCATAATTGTGGCGATTATTATTTGTATATGTATATGAATATGGCGGATTTGTTAGAATTGCCTTGTCTGAATTTAGAGCTTGAAGTGGAGTATGTGGCGCATTATAGGACATGAAAAGAAAAAAAGGATCACTATCATCTGTTTCAGCATTATTAATAAACTCAACACCTTTGTCTGAAAATAAATCGGTAATATAAAGTCCATTGGGTTCACCAGCTAAATTTTCATTTTCTCTTAAAGGACTAGTATAGTATTGAGTACCTCCAGTTGTTGCACCAGTGGTATAAACATGTCCTCCGAAAAGCATGCCGTAAAAATAATCAAAACCTCTTTGATTTGGTCTATATCCATCAGGTTGGCCCAGATGCCATTTTCCTATGACTCCTGTATTATATCCTTCGTTTTGTAATGCAGTGCTAAAAAAAGTTTCAGATAATGTTACTCCATTACTCGCATCGGCATCACTTAAATTGAATTGAGCGCCAAATTCATGTGGGTATCTGCCAGTCATTATACCAGCTCTACTTGGACCACAGAATGGGTGTGCCGCATATGCAGAAGAGAAAATGGTTCCATTTGCTGCTAAATTATCTAAATTAGGTGTTGCGATGTCTTCAGCCCCATTATTAAAACCTACATCTGCATATCCAAGATCATCTGTTAAAATAAAAACAATATTAGGAGATTGGCTATAATTTTTAAAGTTTGAAAAAATTAATATAAATAAAAATATAAAAACCTGTTTATTAGTGACTTGCATTTTTTTTGTATTTAATTTTAAAAAAATAAATATACAAGATTATTAATGGAGAAGTAGATCTTTATTTATCTGCGATCTATACTTTTTTACCCTGTTTATGAGACTATTGGTTTTCTTCTAAATACATTTTTCTAACTTTCTTAAAGAGATTAGAAGAATATACAAAGTCGGTTACGACTTCATTATCGGTTCTAAAAATAGTTTCTTTAGATCCTTCCCAGGCTTTCAATCCATCTTTGAGGAAGACTATTTTCTCACCAATTTCCATTACCGAATTCATATCGTGAGAATTAATTACTGTTGTAATTTGATATTCGTCAGTAATTTCTTGAATTAAATTATCTATAACAATAGCCGTTTTAGGATCCAAACCAGAGTTTGGTTCATCGCAAAACAGGTATTTAGGTTTATTAACAATAGCTCTAGCTATGGCAACGCGTTTTTGCATACCTCCAGAAGCTTCTGCTGGAAATTTATGATGAGCGTTTTCTAGGTTTACACGTTTTAAAACAAAATCTGCACGGTCAAGCATTTCTTCTTTAGACATTTTTGTAAACATACGAAGCGGAAACATTACATTTTCTGCAATGGTCATTGAATCGAATAAAGCACTGCCTTGAAATACCATGCCTATATCTGCTCGAACATCTCTTTTTTTGTCTTCAGATAATTGCGCAAATATTTTTCCATCGTATGAAATACTGCCTTGCTCATAATTAAAAAGACCAAGTAAACATTTAAGAAATACTGTTTTTCCAGAGCCACTTTGTCCAATAATTAGATTCGTTTTTCCTTTTTCAAAAGTGGTCGTTATTCCTTTTAATATATGGGCTTCACCAAACGATTTATTAAGATCTTTTACTTCTATCATTAGCTTAAAAGGAGTTGAGTTAATATATAATTAAGAAGTATAATCACAACACTTGTCCAAACAAAAGAAGTGGTACTCGCTTTACCAACTTCTAATGCACCACCTTTCATAAAATAACCATGATAAGCAGGTACTGTTGCTAAAACAAAGGCAAATAAGAATGTTTTTAAAAAAGCATAAACAATATGAAAAGGAATAAAATCGATCTGTATTCCCATAATATAATCATCGATACTAGCATAACCTCCATAAACACATGCGACTAATCCTCCTACAATTCCTAAAAACATAGCAATAGAAATTACAAAAGGATAAAGAGATAAGGCTATAAATTTTGGAAAAACCAGATAATTTATTGAGTTAATACCCATTACTTCTAATGCGTCTATTTGTTCAGTAACTCTCATAGTACCTATACTGGATGTAATAAAAGACCCAACTTTACCCGCCATAATAACAGAAATAAAAGTGGGCGCAAATTCTAATATTACAGATTGTCTTGTTGCAAAACCAACTAGGTATTTTGGAATTAAAGGATTATCAATATTTAAGGCTGTTTGTATAGTGACAACACTGCCAACAAAAAATGAAATAAAAGCAACAATTCCAATAGAGCCAATTACAAGATCATCAATGTCTTTAAGAATAAGTTCTTTCATAACAGACCATTTGGTCATTTTACGAAACATTTCTAAAATCATTAAAAAATACGATCCAATATTATGTAGGTACTGCATAGTCTATTTTGATCCTGCTAAAGTATGAAACATCCATGACTTAAATTTAATACATAAAAAAATAATTAAATAGATGTTCTATGTTAAGAATAAAAAATAATTAATATAAACGCATTAAATAAGCCATAATAATTTGGATTTAAACACTTAAAAATGATTAATAAGTATTCCTTTAGGGAATTATAAAACGAATACAGATAAAATAAAAAGAGTAGTGTATTTAACGATAAATTTGAATGAATACGTTTCAAAAGATGTATTTTTGAAACCTAAAATTTAAGTAATTTATTATGAGGTTATTATTAACCCTGTTAGTATTTGTATTATTCTCAGATTGTACTGCGCAAAGCAATAGTATTCAGTTAAAAAAAGAAATATTAAACACCCAACCTAAATTAGTAGTAGGTATCGTTGTAGACCAAATGCGTTATGATTATTTAACCCGTTTTTATACTAAATATGGAGAAGGTGGTTTTAAGCGAATGGTTAATGAAGGGTTTAACTGTAAGAATAATCATTATAATTATATTCCTACTTATACAGGACCAGGACATGCTTCAATATACACAGGAACGACTCCTAAAATGCACGGTATAATTGGGAATAATTGGTATGATAAATCACTTGGCGAAATGATATATTGCGCTGAAGATAAAACCGTTATGGCTGTAGGTAGTAATTCTGGTAAAGAGCGTATGTCACCGCATAGAATGAAAACTACAACTTTTGCTGATGAAAATAGGCTGTTTACTCAAATGAGAGGTAAAACTATAGGTATATCTATAAAAGATAGAGGTGCCATATTACCGGCAGGACATTCTGCAAATGGGGCGTATTGGTTTAGAGGAAAAAATGAAGGTCGATTTATAACAAGTACGTATTATATGAAGTCGTTACCAAAATGGGTACAGGATTTTAATAAATCTGATGCAGCTCAAAGTTATATAAAAGTATGGAATACGTTATATGATGTTTCTACATATACAGAGAGTGGTAATGATTTAAACGATTTCGAAAATGGTTTTAAAGGAAAAGAAACGGCTACATTTCCATATGATTTTACAAAATTAAAAGATAAAAATGAAGGGTTTGATATTATTAAAGCCTCACCTTATGGAAATAGTATTGTTACCGATTTCGCCATTGCTGCATTAGATGGAGAAAACTTAGGAAAAGATAATATTACCGATGTTTTAGCAGTAAGTTTTTCTAGTACGGATTACATAGGGCATAATTTCGGTGTAAACTCAAAAGAGATTCAAGACACTTATTTAAGATTAGATAAAGATTTAGAGCGTTTGTTTAAAGCTTTAGATGCCAAGGTTGGAGTAGGAGAGTATACTGTTTTTTTAACTTCAGATCACGGTGCAGTTGAGGTGCCATCATATTTAAAAAGTAAAAAAATTCCTGCGGGTTATTTCGATTCTAAAGGGTTTGAAGAAAAGTTAAAAGCATTTGTTGCAAAACGTTTCGCAGCAAGTGATTTAATAAAGAATATTAGTAATAACCAAGTGTTTTTAAATCGAAAAAAAATAGCGTTACTCAATTTAAGCTTAAATGAAATTCAAGAGGCTATTGTAAATACTGTTATTAATTATAAAGATATAGATAAAGCTTATACGGCAAAAACGATGCGAACAAGTCAATTTACTGATGGTATCGAAAAACTTTTGCAAAATGGTTTTAATCAAAAACGCTCGGGCGATGTTATTTTTGTTTTAGATCCTGCAGTTATTAGTTATAGCCCCAAAGGGTCTACTCATGGTTCGGGTTTAAATTATGACACACATGTGCCGCTTTTGTTTTATGGAAAAGGTATTAAACAAGGTCATACAGTTGTTAAAACAGAAATTATAGATGTAGCACCTACACTATCTGCGCTTTTAGGAATTAATTTTCCTAATGGTTCTACTGGTAAAGTTTTAGAGTTTGTAATGAAGTAAATGATAATTCTTAATTAAACTATTAAATTTGCTAAAATTTCGATATGATTTCTTCTAGAAAACTATTATTTATATTAATTGGAATTATTATTGTTTTATTAATTTTAAATGCAATAACCTTTTTCAATTTTGAATACGGAACTTATTTTTTTAAAAAATTCAATTTTGATAAAGAAAAGAATATACCATCTATTTTTTCTTCGCTATTACTTTTAGGAGCTAGTGCTACTTTATTATATGTTTCGTTTAAACCATTAACTTTTAAAATAAGTAAGATATTCTGGAGATCTTTAAGCTTTATATTTCTGTTCTTAAGTTTTGATGAACTATTGCGTATCCATGAAAAAATAGGCAAGTTTACTGGTAATTATATTAAGGGTGAAGGTATATTTCATTACGCATGGTTAATTCCCTATGGTATACTTTTGTTAGTTATTATGTTTATTTATGCCAAATCTATTTTTGCATTACCTGTAAAAGTTAGAAATAATATGATTATTTCCGGAATTTTATTTGTTGGTGGCGCTGTAGGTATTGAAATGATTACGGGGTTGTTTATTGAGAATAATCAACTTTACACTTCAGAGGCCATTAGAAGTTCTAAATCTATTTTTTTATTGTATTCAATTGAAGAAACTTTAGAAATGCTAGGAGTGAGTTATTTTATTTATACACTTTTGTCATGTCTAGAATCGCATAAGGTTACAGAAAATTATTAAGAAAAGTTGGACTATTTTCGATACAGAAAATAATTATTTACTAATTCAATGTAGATTTCTTTAGCTTCGTCTTGAGTAATGTTTTGAATTTGAAATAGCGCATTTGTTTTAAATGCATTTATTAAAGAATCTCTACTACTTGGTCTGCCATAGTTGTTAGTGGCTTTTTTATAATATGCGTAAAGTTTAAGAAGTATGTCTGCAGGAAAAGGTTCTGAATGCGCATTAATGCGATTAACAGCTTCCTTAAACGTAATATCTAATTCTTCAGGTGTCATTACATTTCGGCAATAATACTTTCGCCTCCGCGAACTTTTTGATTTAGTTGTACATTAATAGT
Organism: uncultured Flavobacteriaceae bacterium; assembly: GCA_937959395.1. Lineage (GTDB taxonomy): Bacteria > Bacteroidota > Bacteroidia > Flavobacteriales > Flavobacteriaceae > JAHDGB01. Next base: position 18,796 of record CALGLR010000020.1, read on the forward strand.
ACTATTTAAAGGCAAATATAAGTCTACTCTAGATCCAAATTTTATAAAACCAGAATCGGTTCCTTGAATAGCAGTGTCATTTAGTTTTGCATAATTTACGATGCGTTTAGCTAAAGCTCCAGCAATTTGTCTGTATAATACTTTTATATTGTTTTCGTTTTCAACGACTACTGTAGTACGTTCATTTTCTTCACTTGCTTTTGGGTGCCAAGCGACTAAGTATTTACCAGGATGGTATTTACTAAAAGCCACTTTACCACTTAGTGGGTAGCGTGTAACGTGAACATTTATAGGTGACATAAATACACTTACTTGTATACGTTTATCTTTAAAATATTCAGGTTCATAGACTTCTTCAATAACAACGACCTTTCCATCTACTGGAGAGACAATAGTCGCTTCGTTTAATGTTGTTTTTCTTTTCGGGTTTCTAAAAAATTGAAGAATTAAGAAAAGAAAGATTCCTAAAACAGAAAACAATAAAATCTGTAGCCAAGAATTAGTGATAAAATAATCTACTAATATAACACCAGCAATTACAGACATTAATGTTATTAAAATAATTTTATGTCCTTCTTTATGAAACATATTGTGAAATTCTTAAGAATAAATAAATAAAAGGTGCTGCGAAAATTATGCTGTCAAAACGATCAAAAAGACCACCATGACCTGGCATAATAACGCCACTATCTTTAACGTTAGCTTGTCGTTTAAATTTAGATTCGATTAAGTCGCCAATTGTACCAATTGTACTAATTATAATACTTAAAACAAGCCATTTGTTAAAACTTAATGTTTCTGTAAAGATAGCAATAAAATAGCTTGAAACGCAGGCGAAAAATAATCCGCCTAGAAAACCTTCTACTGTTTTTTTTGGAGACACACTAGGGAATAGTTTTTGTCTACCAAAGTTTTTACCTACCAAATAGGCAAAACTATCATTAACCCATATTAATATAAAAGAGCCTAAAATTAACTTAGGAGAGAAATCTCCCATATAATTTGCAATAAGTATTAAAAAAACAAAGCTACTAGAGAGGTAAAAGGTTGTAATTATGTAACGTTTAGCTCTAAATAGCGGAATCGTTTTTTCTGAAAATAAATCTTTAATTAGAAGTAATTGAACAAAAATGGTAAGCACTTGTAATATTTGTGTTGCTTCATCTAAGCCTTTCGTAGAATTCATTACGAGTTGCCAATAACCAAATATGAAATACATAATTGTAAAAATGACGTAAGGTAAAAAACTCTTAAGATTAATAAGTTTTTTAAACTCTGCAAGGCATATAATACCAAAAATATAAAACACAATAGTTAAAACATGTACGTTAAGTAATGATGTAATTAGTACTGTGATATATAGTAAACCCGATAAAGATCTGGTTAATGTTTCCTTCATGAATTTATAAGTCTTCTAAGAGAAGCAAATATAAGTTTTTTGAACTACTCCCGTAACTTAAGAAGTCTTTTTCGGCAAGATCTTTAAAATGTTTTATAGTGGTAATATTAGTAGGGATTTTTGAAGTATTTTTTGTTTTTATTTCTCTTAAACCTTCACCTATGTTTGTCACTATTTGGCTAGTAGTCGCAAAAACAATAAAATTATTAGGGAACTCATTAAGTCTTTTTTCTGCTATCTGATTAGAGCTTATTAATAAAGAGCCATCATCTGCAATTAGATTCTCACAAGTCGTTATAAAATAAGTAGCATTATTTAAATAATGATCTACTTTTAGATGCGCATTTTTAAACCGTTCTTCTAAATTTTTATCATAGAAATAGGCATATTCATTTTTCCAATCATTTTCAATTAAAATGCTGTTTAATGTCTCATCAATTTCTTTTTGATTTTCGCAGTACAAGAACTTTCCACCATTAGCTTTAAAGTTTATAGTAAAACTTTCATCTATTGGTAGGTTTTGTTGAGGCATATATTTACCTCTATCCGCAGATTTTATTTCTTCCTTCTCATTTTGTGATTTAGAACGAAAAAGATTTCTAAAAAGACTCATTTACACTTATGCTATTCTATATGTTTCTTAGGGAATTCTATCAAATATAAAAAATCTTAAACTAACTAAGGTGCTAATTTAAGATTTTTAATAATCATTTATGATATGTTAATAAAATCAGACTTCTTCTTCAATGGAAGCTTCTGTTTTATCAAATGGTCTTTTTCCAAATATTTTTTCAAGATTGTCCTTAAAAATGACCTCTTTATCTAAAAGAACTTCTGCCAATTCTGTTAGCTTATCTTTATGTTTTTCTAACAATGCTATAGCACGATCGTATTGTTTTTCTATAATTTCAGAAATTTCTTTGTCTATAAGTTCTGCTGTTTGTTCACTATACGGTTTTGTAAAACCAGCTTCTTGACCACTAGAATCATAGTAAGTTAAGTTTCCTACTTTATCACTAAGACCATATACTGTTACCATAGATCTTGCTTGTTTAGTTACCTTTTCTAAATCGCTTAAAGCCCCTGTAGAGATTTTATTAAAAATCACTTTTTCAGCAGCTCGACCTCCCAATGCAGCACACATTTCGTCTAACATTTGTTCTGGTCTAACAATTAAGCGTTCTTCAGGAAGATACCAAGCGGCTCCAAGAGATTGTCCTCTTGGTACAATTGTAACTTTTACTAAGGGTGCAGCATGTTCTAACATCCAACTTACGGTAGCATGTCCAGCTTCATGAAAAGCGATGGCTCTTTTTTCTTCTGGAGTAATAATTTTATTCTTCTTTTCTAAACCTCCAATAATACGATCTACAGCATCTAAGAAGTCTTGTTTGTCAACGGCTTTTTTATCATGTCTAGCTGCTATTAAGGCAGCTTCATTACAAACATTTGCAATATCTGCTCCAGAAAATCCTGGGGTTTGCTTAGATAGAAAATCTAAATCCAAACCTTCAGCCTTTTTTAAAGGTCTAAGGTGAACTTCAAAAATTTCTTTACGTTCTCTCACATCTGGTAGATCTACATATATTTGTCTATCAAAACGTCCAGCTCTCATTAATGCTTTGTCTAATATATCTGCTCTGTTGGTCGCGGCAATTACAATTACATTTGTATTAGTGCCAAAACCATCCATCTCTGTTAATAATTGATTTAACGTGTTTTCACGTTCATCATTACTTCCAGACATTGCATTTTTTCCTCTTGCTCTACCAATAGCATCAATTTCATCAATAAAAATAATAGAAGGCGATTTTTCTTTTGCTTGTTTGAATAAATCTCTTACTCGAGAAGCTCCAACACCTACGAACATTTCGACAAAATCAGAACCTGATAAAGAGAAGAAAGGTACTTTTGCTTCTCCAGCTACTGCTTTAGCTAATAGTGTTTTCCCTGTTCCAGGTGAACCTACCAATAATGCACCTTTAGGTATTTTTCCTCCTAAGGATGTATATTTTTCTGGGTGTTTTAAGAAGTCTACAATTTCCTGTACTTCCTCTTTCGCTCCTTCTAATCCTGCGACATCTTTAAAAGAGGTTTTAACATCGGTTTTTTCATCAAAAAGCTTGGCTTTAGATTTTCCAATATTAAAGATTTGACCTCCAGCACCGCCACCGCCACCGCCAGACATACGACGCATAATAAAGATCCAAACACCTATTAATAAAACAAAAGGTAAAAGGCTAAATAAAAGTTCACCTATGGCATTGTTCTCTTTATCATAATCTAATGCAAAATTAACTTTATGATCTTTTCTTATGTCATCTATGTTGTTCTCGAAATTTTGTAAATCACCATAATCAAAGGTGTAATTAGGAGTTGGAGATGTAGCAAAAGGAAAAGATTTTGCTTTTGCTTTTTTGTGAATGTCTTTTTCTAAAGCTTCTTTGGTTAAATATACTTTTGCTTTTCTAGCATTGGTAATAATTTCAACTTCTTTAACATCTCCATTTTTTAAATACTCAAAAAAATCGGATACAGAAGTTTTATTTGCTTCACTTACATCATTGTTGCTAAATAGGTTTAATGCAATAATTCCTATTATAACTGCACCATAAATCCACCATGCATTAAATTTAGGTTTCTTTGGGGTAGTGTTTTTATTATTATCTGCCATGTATATGTTTTAATAATTTGATTTAATGATCGTTGTTTTTGCATCTCCCCATAAGCTCTCAATATCGTAGTATTCTCGTATATGTTTTTGAAATACGTGTACTACTATATTAACATAATCCATCAATACCCATTCGGCATTATCTTCTCCTTCAACATTAAAGGGCTTGTCTTTAAGTTCTTTACTCACTTTTTTTTGAATTGAACTCACGATGGCGTTTACTTGCGTATTAGAAGTTCCTTCGCATACAATGAAATAGTCACAAACTGTATTCTCTAATTCTCTTAGATCCAAAATACTGATATCTTTTCCCTTTACATCTTCAATACCAGTAATTATTGTGGTAATAAGATCATCTGCATTTGTTTGTTTTTTCGCCATTAATTTGATTTAATTTGTGCAAAGTTATTATTTTTTGGTTCTTTATAGTCTAAAAGAGATCATAAGATTTTAGTAAACGAAGATAACCAATTTTTATGCGTATAATCAAACTTGATGCCACCGATTCTACAAATTCTTACTTACGTAATTTAAGCGTTAAAGAATTGGTAGAAGATTATACAACCATTGTTGCTAAAAAGCAAACAAAAGGAAGAGGGCAAATGGGTACAGTTTGGAGCTCTAATACTTCACAAAACCTTACTATTAGTGTATTTAAAGATATTCGATTTTTAGATTTTAATAATCAATACTATTTAAATATGGTAGTTTCTTTATCAGTTATGAAGCTATTAAACCACTTAAATGTTCCAAAATTAAGTATTAAATGGCCTAACGACATTTTGTCAGAAAACAAGAAAATATGTGGTATTCTTATAGAGAATGTCATTAAACAAAATATTTTGTCATCTTCAGTAATAGGTGTTGGACTAAATGTTAATCAAACAGAATTTAAGAATTTGCCAAAAGCGTCTTCTTTAAAATTAATTATGGGGAAGAATTTTAATTTGGAAGAATTATTATTTGCGTTCATTTCAGATTTAAAAAAATATTTTTCTGTTGTAGAAAATGGCGATTTTTCGGTTTTAAAAGCAGAGTATGAATCGTTATTGTTTAAAAAAGATAAACCCTCAACATTTAAAAATGCTGAAGGTAAATTATTTTCTGGTTTTATTTCTGGTGTCTCTGAAGAAGGCTGTTTACAGGTCTTACTTGAAGACAATGATTTACAGTCTTTTAATTTAAAGGAAATAGAATTGCTATACTAATACTAAATAGTAGTTTTCATATTCGTTACTAATGTTTCTATGAACTTTCCTATAGGGCCTTTTATCATCATTGCCATCATTGGGTTAAAATCACCTTCAAAATTTAATTGAACTTCACTAGAATCTGATTTAATTTCAGTAATACTTGCAATTAAACCAAAATCAAGTTTACCACCGGCTGCACCTAGTGTAATTTTGTTAGGAGCTATAACTTCTTTCTTTTTTAAAACTATTTCTGGCATTCCTTTTAAAGCAAAAAGAAATTTATCATCATCTAAAACTTCAAATTTACTAATGTTTTCTGGCATTAGTTTTTCGAAATTTTTTACATCTGCTAAAAAGTTAAATGTGTCTTGAGCTGATTTTTGTATAGTTACTTTTGGAGATTCTAAGTTCATATTTATTATCTAAGTTGTTTTTTTTATTACTATCAAATAGTATTCCATTTACTTGGATTTGCATTCCATATAGAAAGTGTGCCTAGTTGTTCTTTTGTAATATAATTCGTTTCTAATGCTTCTTCTAAAAGTGATTCATAGTTACTTAATGTATGCAAGCTAATCTGTTCTTTCTCAAAATTTGAATTTGCAATATCAAATCCGTAAGAAAAAATGGCAATCATTCCTTTAACATTAGTATTCGCTTTTTTTAAAGCTTTAACGGCATTTAAACTGCTTTTTCCAGTGCTTATTAAGTCTTCTACAACGACTACATTTTGACCCGCTTCAATGAACCCTTCTATTTGATTTTGACGACCATGTTTTTTTGCTTCTGGTCTTACATAAACAAAAGGAAGGCCTAAATATTCTGCAACTAGCATCCCAATACCTATTGCTCCAGTGGCAACACCAGCAATAACATCAGGTTTGCCATAGTGTTGTTCTATGAATTTAGCCATTTCTTCTCTTATATAGTTTCTAATAGGCGGGAATGATAAAATTATTCTATTATCACAATAAATAGGAGAATTCCAGCCTGAAGCCCATTTAAAAGGAGTTTCAGGTTGTAATTTAATAGCGTTAATTTGTAGTAAAACTTTAGCAGTTTGTTTAGCGGTATTTTTATCAAAAATCATGAAGCAAAATTAAACAATAAATTAGTTTTTGCTAAAGAAAATATAATTATTAAATTAAAGTCTACATTATAGTAAATAAATAAACGGTTAATATATAACTCTGTTTAGTCAAGAATAAAAATGAACTGAATAATAATAAGTTTTTAATTGTTTTTTCACGATATTACAATGGTGTAAATTTAAGAGATTATCAACCAACCCAATTATAAATGTATCGCATATTTGTAAATGATAAACCTATTATCCTAACTACGAAAGTAGAAAAGGAGACCAATTTCAAAAACTTTTTACTTAAAGATGTAACTATTGATTCTGTTTTGGAAACATTATCTAAAAAAAGAATAAAGGCTGTTCACTTAATTCATCATAATGAAGAAACACTATTAAAGAAGTTTTTAAAGAAAATACCAAATGTAATTGCTGGAGGTGGAAAGGTTTATAATGCCAAAGGAGAAATACTTTTTATATTTAGAAATGATAAATGGGATTTACCAAAAGGCAAAGTAGAGGGGAAAGAGTCTATAGAAAAGACTGCAATTAGAGAGGTAGAAGAAGAGACTGGTGTTAAAGATTTAGAAATAATAAAACCTTTGCCAACGACTTACCATATTTTTAAAAGGAATGGTAAATTCAAAATAAAAATTACTTTTTGGTTTGAAATGAAAACAGTTTTTTCTGGAAAACTATATCCTCAAGAAGCAGAAGGAATTACAAAAGTCGTTTGGTTAGATGATGAAGCTTCAAAGGAGGCTTTAAAAAACTCTTATGCAAATATAAAATTATTAATTTAGTTTCAATTTTATCCAATTTATTTAACGAAATAAATGGAATAATTCGAAGAAATTATTTTCTTTAATTGATTATAATTATGAAGCGATTATTGCATTTTAACTAAAAATTCTGGTGTGTTATGTTTTATTATTCAATTCTAATAGTTCTATATTAGAATAATATATGATTGTGCTAATAAAACATTAGCTTAATTCGCTGGAATTGATTATATTGTCGTCTTGTATTTAACAAGGCTCCCTTATGCTTTTCTAACTATTTGTTTTTAAATTTTAACAATAATTAAACAGATATCGATGAAAAAAAAATTATTTAATCCAAAAACGCCCTATCAAAAAATTCTTTTATTCTTATTAACTCTATTTGTTAGTTCTTATACCTATGCAAATTCTACTTGTGGTCATATTATAGGTTATGAGTTCACAAATGGTACAGATGAAATTGCTTTAGAAGACGGCGGAACTTACAACATTAATGATCTTCCTGTTGGTTTTTATTTAGAAATGAATACTTCTGGTGCATCTGAAAGCGCTGTGTTTAGTCTTCAAAATACTAATACAGGTCAAAATTACAATCAAACAGAAAATCAATTACCGTACAATTTTCCTAGAGTAAGTAATGGGAATTCTTGGAATTTAGGTATTGGTACCTTTCAAATTTGTGGAAAATTATTTGCAAATAACCATGGAAACGCACCTAGATGCGATCGAGAATGTATAACCATTACGATAGAAGACGAAGCTGATTGTGGTGAAATTACAGATTTAGTTTTTACCAATGGAACAGAATCTATATCCATTCAAAATGGTGAAACTTATGAATTGAGTGATTTACCGGATGGGTTTTACCTTGAAATGATTATAAATGGAGTTTCAGAAAGTGCAACTTATTATGTTAAGAATTTAGACACGAATGATGTTGAAACTAACGTTGAAAATGAATTGCCATATAATTTTCCTGGAAGTAACCCATGGGATTTAGGACTTGGAACTTTTAAAGTAGATACTACTTTATATGCAAATAATAATGCACATCATCCTAAATGTGACCAATATTGGGTTATGTTTACTATTGTAGATACACCAGACTGTGGTGAAATTGCTAGCTACGAGTTCACTAATGGAACCGATGAAATTACCCTAGAAGATGGAGGAACTTATAATATTAATGATCTTCCTGTTGGTTTTTATTTAGAAATGAATACTTCTGGCGCTTCAGAAAGTGCAGTATTCAATATTCAAAATACTGGAACAGGTCAAACATACAACCAAACAGAAAATGTAATACCATATAATTTCCCAAGAGTAAGTAGCGGTGATACATGGGATTTAGGTTTTGGAACTTTTCAAATATGCGGAGAATTATTTGCTAATAATAATGGGCATGATCCACTATGTGATCAAGAATGTATAACCATTACCATTGAAGGTGAAGTTAATTGTGGAGAGATAGAAGAATTTAAATTAACTAATGGAACAGATTCTGTTACAATTCAAAATGGCGGTACCTATAACATAAACGATTTACCAGATGGTTTTTATTTAGAAATGGCTACAACAGATCCTTCAGAAAGTACTGTATTTGAAGTTCGAAATACCAATACAGGACAAAATGTTAATGAGATAGATAATGACATTCCTTATACTTTTCCAAGCAATGGAGGATGGGACTTAGGAACAGGAACTTTTATAATATTTGGAACGTTATATGCTAATGATAATGGAGAACATCCTAAATGTGATCATAAATGCATAACCATTACCATTGAAGGTTTGGATTGCGGCTCAATAGAAGGATTAGAGTTTACTAATGGTACAGATACACAAATTATAGAAGAAGGTGGTGTCTATGCGTTAAGTGAGTTGCCAGATGCATTTAATTTAAATTTAATTACTAATGGAAATGTTGGAAGTATTGAATACACTGTAACAAATACAGATACTGGTGAAACAGAGACTATTGTAGAAAACGTGATTCCATATACTTTTCCAGCAGGAGGAGCGCCATGGGATTTAGGAGTAGGAACATTTACTGTAACGGCTAAATTATTTGAATTGAGTCAAACTCATGGTGTATTATGCGATGAATTAACAATAACATTTACTATAGGAGAAGATACCTGTCAAGCTGATGCTGGTACTTTAACTTCAGATCAAGATAATATCTGTGTTGTAGACGATGGGAAATTATTAGTGTTTGATCCTATAGAAATATCTGCTACGCCAAATGGCGATTCACAAGTTCCTGCAGGTTTTTCAGTCGTATATGTTTTGACTCAAGGAGCAAATTTAGTTATTATAGATACAAGTACATCTCCTGTTTTTGAAGTTACTGAAGATGGAGAATATACAATCCATACTTTAGTATATGATCCAAACACTCTAGATATAAGTATTATTGATATAGGAGTTACTACAGGAGGAGATATCTTAGCTTTACTAATCCAAGGCGGAGGAGATATTTGTGGAGATTTAGATGTAACGGGTGCGCCAATAGTAATTGTTAATCCAAATTCAGGAACATTAACTCCAGGAGCGTCTCCAGTAGTGTTGAATGAAGACGGTGAGGCAACAATCTCAGCAACGCCAAATGGAGATCTTAATATTCCTGATGGCTTTGAAAGTATATATGTACTAACTCAAGGACCAGATTTGCTTATTATAAATGCAGGGCCAAATCCAGAATTTGTTGTGACTGAAGCAGGAGATTATACAATTCATACTTTTGTTTATGATCCAGCTACTTTTGATATCAGTATTATAGAATTTGGAGTAACTACAGGAGCAGATGTACTAGCATTCTTAATTCAAGGAGGCGGGAATCTTTGTGGATCTTTAGATGTAACAGGAGCACCAATAGTAGTCGAAGAACCACCATGTTTAGCAGATGCTGGAACAATAACAGCAGATGAAGCTAATATATGTGTAGTTCCTGGAGGAATAGAAGAGTTAACTTTTGATCCTGTTACCATTTCTGGAACACCAAATGGCGATATCATTATTCCTAGCGGTTATACAAGTATTTATGTATTAACTCAAGGCCCAGATTTAGTAATTATTCAAACGAATGCAACGCCAAGTTTTGAAGTAACGGAAGAAGGTCTTTATACAATCCATACTTTAGTATATAATCCAAACACATTAGATTTAAGTATTATAGAATTAGGTGTTACAACTGGAAGTGATGTTTTAGGTTTACTTATTCAAGGAGGTGGTGACATCTGCGGATCGTTAGATGTAGCAGGAGCCCCTATAGAAATAGAAAACCCAGATGCAGGAACATTAACAGTAGATGATAGTCCTGTAGTGCTGGAAAATGGAGAAGCTACAGTTTCGGCAACACCAAATGGAGATAGTAATGTACCAGATGGATATACAACAGTATATGTACTAACTCAGGGAATAGATCTAGTAATATTAGATACCAGTACGACTCCAAGTTTTACCGTTACTGCTCAAGGAACTTATAAAATTCACACTTTAGTATACAATCCAAATACTTTAGATTTAAGCACAATAACACCTGGTGTTACTACTGCTCTAGAAATAGAAGGATTATTATATCAAGCAGGAGGAGGAATATGTGCTTCTTTAGATGTATCAGGTGTGCAAATAGTAGTTGAAGCACAAGCGTGTGAAGCAATTGCTGGAACCTTAACGGCAGATTCTAATAAAACATGTGTCGTAAATGGTTTGTCTATAATATCTGCTACTCCTAATGGAGATGGTTTTGTTCCAAGTGGATACCTTCAAAAATATGTTTTAACTCAAGGTGCTAATTCTGTTATTTTAGGAATATCTAATAATCCTGAATTCTCAATTGCTCAAGCATCTAATTATACAATACATTCATTTATTTACGACCCTAATACATTTGATGTTAATGATATTGATTTAGGAATAACAACGAGTCAGGATGTATATGCAATGACAATAGATGGGGAAGGAAATATTTGTGCGTCATTAGATGATATTGGAGTGACAATAACGGTAGAAGATCCTCAAGCAGGAACATTAACAGCTGATAATGATATGGTTATTCTTGTAGATGCCAGTGTAGAAATATCTGCTATGTCAAATGGAGGTGTTAATGTCCCTAATGGGTATAATATTGTTTATGTATTAACAACTCAACCAGATCTAATAATAACGGCTACTAATGATAGTCCAGTTTTTGAAGTAGAGGCTGTAGGGAATTATATAATCCATACTTTAGTTTATGATCCGAACACTTTAGATTTAGATAGTATAATATTTGATGTTACTTCTGCATCAGATATTCTTGGTTTAATTACTCAAGGCGGAGGAGATATTTGTGCTTCATTAGATGTTGCAGGAGCACCAATTACTGTGCTTCCCAATGAATTATCTTCTAATGAAATTAAGCTATATCCTAACCCTGCAACTTATGTCGTAAATGTAGATACAGAGATTAGAAGTAATGAAATACTTAATTATAGTATTATAGATTTAAGCGGAAGGCATATTTTTAAAGGTCAAGTTAATTCAACTAACAGAAATGAAGCCAACATTAATCTAGAATCATTAGAAAATGGAATGTATTTGGTAACGTTTACCTCTAGGTATAGAGAAATAACTAAGAAAATACAAATTAGTAAATAGTAATTACTAAAATTATTTAAATGAAAAAGAGCTGCAATTTTGCAGCTCTTTTATTATTATAAATTTAATAAACAGAGCGAGGTTAAATGGTATTATAAGATAATCCGTAATTTACTTATGAGGCATTTACTTTTTTATTCTATATATAGGATATTGTAAATGTGCTTTTTCGTAATGAGTACTATTTTTATGTAACCAATCTAATTGCGCATACCAATTTTTAGAAAAAACCTTATCAGAACTCTTTTTTTCTTCAAAAGAAGCTTTTAAAGCAGGGTCTGTTTTTAGCAAGGCTAACGCATTGTCTTCCCATACATAAGGCGAAAAACCTTCTTTTTGTTGAAGAATGGTATCAAAAAAGTTCCAGTTAAAAAAAGAATCAGGAGCTTCTGGTTCAAGAGTTTCAATAATATATCTAAAACCAGATTGGTTAGTATTAACTATTAAATCCCCTTTTTTAAAATGCATTTGTTTAATAGAAGGCGTTATTGTGGTATTATAATGTAAATAGTGCCCCTCGTAAGGTGTTTTTCTACTCTCGTAATTTTTAATTTTATAAGATTCAACAGTTATTGTTGAATCATTAACTAGTGCTGTAAATGTTACATTATTTCGTTTTAATAAATCAATAATTGAATGTAATCCTTGTGGAATTATATAGGATTGGGGTATTACAATCTCTTTTTTTGGTTTAAAATAATTACGATACTTTATTTTTTTTGTGAATGGTTTAGAACGATTATATTTTAAACGTTTTGCTCCAGTAATTTCACTTGATATCATATCACCTTCAAAACCTTTAAAATCTAGCGTGGTAATTTGGGTCGTGTCAATTTTCCAATCTATGGGGTGAGTGGTTTTTAAAGCAAATTCACTTTCTGTTTTATTTCTAATAGCTCTAATTTCTTCACCATCTCGTTCTGTGATTTCAATCATTTTTATCATAAGTTCATAAGTGCCTTCTACACGTTGCTTGTAGGGCTTTAACATATGTGTTTCTACCATCATGCCAAGAGTATTAAATAGCGTTGTATAGCCTGTAGAATAACGAGGAGAATCCATAAATTGAGAAAACCCTTTCTCAGGTGTCGAATTAAAAACATTAACATATGGAGTAATATCCCAATTTGCATTAGATAGTTGTTTTTCTAATTCGGGCATCATTTTGGAATGTAAATAATTTCCTAAATCTCCTCCTAATTTGTTGTGTTGGGTAAATAGATGAGTTAATGTATATTGGTAATCGGCTCCATTGCTAACATGGTTATCTATAAATACATCAGGTTTTACTTTATGGAAAATTTGCGCAAAGGTTTTAGCATTTTTTGTATCGTTCTTAATAAAATCTCTATTCAAATCGAAATTTCTAGCATTCCCTCTAAATCCATAAGATTTAGGTCCGTTTTGATTCGTTCTAGAAGTCGAGTTTCTGTTTAGACTTCCACCTACATTATAAATAGGAATCGTTACAAGAATAGTATTTTTTGGAGAATCTATTTTTCCTTGTACGATATCTCGATATAGCAGCATTGTAGCATCGATGCCATCACTTTCTCCAGGGTGGATACCATTATTAATCAGTAAAACGCGATTGTTTTTTCTTATGTCTTCAAAATTGAAATTAACATTACTATTTAAAGTTACAATATGTAAAGGCTTTCCAGAGTCTGTCTCTCCTATGGCTTCAATATTTATTTCTGGATATGTTAAGGCCAGATTAGTATAAAAGGTTATGGTTTGATCGTAAGTTGCTGTTTCTGTTCCTTTAGATTTTTCAAAAACGGTAGTAAAGTCAAAATTGGTATTGTTTTTTTTTGAATTACAGCTTATTGTTAGCAATAAGCATAGTATTATGTAGCATTTATTCATCTTGAATCATTTTAATCATTCAAAATTAACTATAATTTTACTTTTATTAAGATTTATAAACATAAGTTAATAATTGTTAAAAATGAATGTTATATATTCGAAATAACTAATTACTTACCATGAATAAATATTTCCTTCCCTATGGATCTATTTCTATTTTAAAGAAAAATATAGCTGAGGTTATTATTTCTGAAGGAATAGAAATGGACGATAAAATTGTCGATGATTACCATCGTTTTTTAAAAACACATCTTAAAGGTGATTTTTCCATTTTGGTTAATAAAAAACATTCTTACTCTTATACTTTTAATGCCCAAAAAATGATAGGGAGTTTAAAAGAAATAAAAGCAATAGGTGTTGTTAATCATACTTCTGGTGGAGAGTTGTCAACTCAAACATTAAAGCAAGTAAATAATAAAAAACTTAATCTAAAATCCTTTTTAACCAGAGAGGAAGCTTTAATTTGGCTAGAGGAGCAGTAGTTATTAAAATTTAAGAAATGTATTCTACTATTCTTTAAATAAGCACTATTTTTGCAGCCTCAAAACACATGAAATGACAGAGTTTATTAGAAAGCGTACTGCAAATGCTAAAAATGATATTTTAAGCGGAATTACTGTAGCTCTTGCTTTAGTTCCTGAAGCTGTTGCTTTTGCTTTTGTTGCAGGAGTCGATCCTTTAGTTGGACTTTATGCTGCTTTCATGATTGGGTTAATCACCTCTATCTTTGGAGGTCGCCCAGGTATGATTAGTGGTGCTACAGGCGCACTAGCAGTAGTAATGGTTGCATTAGTTGCTAAAGGAAATGCAATGGGTGCTGTAGGAGAAAACCTAGGGTTATATTATTTATTTGCTACAGTTATCCTAATGGGAGTTATCCAAATGCTTGCAGGTGTTTTTAAATTAGGTAAGTTTGTAAGATTAATCCCTCACCCAGTAATGATGGGGTTTGTAAATGGTTTAGCTATTGTTATATTTCTTTCTCAATTAAATATGTTTCCAGATTTAATTCCAGAAGGTGTTACTTTTTGGGGAAATATGCGAGAATGGTTTCGTGCTTTATTTGATGGTTTAGGTTCTAAAACAGAATTTTGGATCATGTTAGGTTTAGTAGCATTAACCATGGTAATAATGTTTGGGCTACCTAAATTAACGAAGAAATTACCTGAAGCATTAATCGCTATTTTAGTGGTTTCAGCCATTGCTATTTTTGGAAATTTGGATGCTGCTACAGTAGGAAGTTTTATTAAAGATGGAGGAGGTGAAGGACTAAAAGGAGGTTTGCCCTCTTTTCAATGGGATATTTTTAATAAAGTACCATTTACTTTTGAAACCATTGTATTTATTGGGCCTTACGCTTTAATTCTAGCTGCTATTGGTTTAATAGAGTCATTAATGACCTTAAATTTAGTTGACGAATTAACCGAAACCAGAGGAGACTCTAACAGAGAGTGTTTAGCACAAGGAGGTGCAAATATCATTACAGGGTTATTTGGAGGAATGGGAGGTTGTGCTATGATTGGACAATCTTTAATAAATATTAAAGGAGGAGGAAGAGGAAGACTCTCTGGTATTGTTGCAGCATTAGCGTTATTAGGGTTCATACTATTTGCATCGGGCTTAATAGAACAAGTCCCAATCGCAGCATTAGTGGGGGTAATGTTTATGGTAGTAATAGGAACTTTTGCATGGAGTAGTTTTAGAATTTTGAATAAAATACCATTAAGTGATGTTATTGTTTTAATTGCAGTATCTACTTTAACTGTAATTTTTGATTTAGCGTTAGCAGTAATTGCCGGTGTAATTATAAGTGCTCTAGTTTTTTCATGGGAAAACGCTAAACGTATACGAGCAAGAAGGCGAATGAGAGAAGATGGTACAAAGGTTTATGAGATATGGGGCCCATTGTTCTTTGGAAGTATTATAGCTTTTAATGAAAAATTTGATATTAAAAATGACCCAGATAATGTAGAGGTCGATTTTATAGAATCTCGAATTAGTGATCATTCTGCTTTAGAGGCGATTTTTAATTTAGTAAATAAGTATGAGTCAGAAGGTAAGTCTATAAAATTAAAACATTTAAGTGCAGATTGTAAAGAGCTACTTTATAAATCGAGTGCTAAGTTTAGAGAAGTTATCGAGGAAGATGTAGATGACCCTAGGTACCATTTAGCAGAAGATCCTGAACGATTCACTAAACCACTTTCCGAGTATAAATTTTAAAAAATGTTAGTGTTATTTTATTTTTTCGTCTTATAAGTAGTAATTTGCTTAGTCTAATTTGTTGATTACAAAAGTTTTTCATTTATTTGTTGCCCCAGTATCACTATTAGCCTATGAGGAAAATCGCACTTATTTTACTTCTTTTTTGTTCTGCATATCTTTTTGCGCAGGGTGGTGGTAAGCAAAAAACTGATTCGATTAATGCAGAATTATTAGAAAAAGCTTTCAATTATACGCAAACTGGAAGGCAAAATGAAGCTATAAAATTAAGTACCGAAGCATTAGAGTACGCTAAAGAAGTTGGCACAGACAGTCTTGTAGCTAGAGCTTATAATGTGATCTCTATGGCTTTTTTGCATTTAAAAGATAATGAGGCGGCTTTTGAGCATCTTATTAAAGCAAAAAATATATACACGAAGATTAATGATAGTTTAAAGTTAATTACTATAAACAATAATATTGGAGTGTTTTATGGTGATAATAAAGAAGTAGACAGCTCTAATGTGTATTATAAAAAAGCTATGAAAATAGCAGAAACTTTAAATAACAAAAGAACTATATTTCTTTTGGCTTACAACATCGGGTATAATTATGGGATTTATAAAGGCGATTATGAAAACTCAATGTTATATTTAAACAAATCATTGTCTTTAATAGAACATTCAGATCATAAAAGAGTAAAAGGTAAACTTTATAGAGCCATAGGTTATGTGAAGAAAAGTCTAAAAGAGTATGATTCTGCTCATGTTAATTTTGATAAAAGTATAGCCATATACAAAGAATATGGTTTTTTAGAGGACTTAGCAGAAGTTTATCAATACAAAACAGAGGCTTATAAAGAACAGAATGATCTTATATCTGCCAATAAATATTTATTAGAACTTATAAAAGTTAAAGATTCTGTAGAGGTTATAGAAAAAGAAGATCTTGCTAAAGAAATCGAAGCAAAATATAAGCTTAAGGATAATAATGATAAATTAAAATTTATAGAAAAAGAAAAAGAGGTTCAACAAAAATTGCTAGATAAGTCTACGTTATTTAATTGTTTACTGGCATTTCTAATGGTTTTATTATTATTTACAGCCTATTGGATATTTACAAAAAATAAAGAATTAAAGAAAGCAAGAGATAGAGCAGAACGTCTTTCTAAAGTAAAAAGCAACTTTTATTCTGAAATAAGTCATGAACTTAGAACACCGTTATATGCTGTAATCGAACTGTCTGGTTTGCTGCTTAAAGAGAATGTTAATATAAAGCATAAAGAATATTTAGAATCCTTAAAATTCTCGGGTAATCATTTATTATCATTAATTAATAATGTACTTCAATTAAATAAAGTTGAATCTGGAAAATTAAAAATTGAAAAATCTAATTTTGATTTGAAAGCTTTAATATCAAGTATTATTGATTCTTTAGAGTATGCTTTAAGAGATAGTGGGAATTCAATTGTACTTACATATGATGATTCTATTCCTAATAAAATGGTTGGAGATTCATTAAAACTGTCTCAGGTTTTAATTAATTTAATATCTAATGCCATAAAATTCACTAATAATGGAACCATAGAAGTTATTATGAATAGGCTTGAAGCCGATGAAAAAGATGAAGAAATTAAAGTTTTCTTTAAAGTAAAAGATGATGGATTGGGGATTTCTAAAGAAAAACAAGCTCAGGTATTTGAAGATTATTACCAAGAACATGCTAAAAATGAAAACTCTTATAAAGGAACTGGATTAGGATTATCTATAGTAAAACGAACATTGGAGGCTATGAATAGTACTATAGCCATAGATAGTGAGGTAGGAAAAGGGGCTGCTTTTTTCTTCGAAGCTATTTTTGAACACGAAAAAGAAATAGAGGTTCAAGATGAAACTTATCTGAAACAACTTGAGACTATTAAAAATTATAAGTTACTTATAGTAGATGATAATAAAATAAATCAATTAGTAACTAAAAAAGTTTTAGATCAGCTCTCTGTAGATAGCGATGTTATAGATTCTGGTATTAAAGCAATAGAGCTTGTGAGAGAGAATCATTATGATTGCGTCTTAATGGATCTCCATATGCCACAAATAGATGGTTATGAGGCTTCAAGACGTATTAGAGAGTTTAATGAAAAAGTACCTATAGTTGCTCTTACAGCCGCTTCTTCAGAAGAGATAGAAAAAAAGATAGATAATGTTAAGATGAACGGTTATATTTTAAAACCATTTATAATAAATGATTTTGTGACTATAATTGTTAGAGCAGTTAAAAAAAGTAATATCAAGTCTTAATTTTTTTATTAGAGATTATTTTTTAATTAAATTAATCTGCACTTCAAATTTAAATAATATTCTTATTTTTTTAATAATCCTATTTTTTTGCTTTTTAATTTGCTGATTACAAAAGTTTTTCGGTTATTTGTTCGACCAAATCACTTTTTTAACCCATGAAATGCACTTTTTTTATTGTGTTACTGTTTTTTTGTACGAATATTCTTTTCGTACAAGAGACGACTATTATGGTTAAAAGTGAAGGAGAATCTCCTGAAGAAGAAAATTATTCTAAACTTAAAAAAGCTTTTAATTTCATTATTAATAATAAACCGAATGAAGGTCTGGAGTTATCTATTGAAGTATTAGATTTTGCTAGAGAAGTTGATAATGATACACTTAAAGCAAACGCCTACAACAACATAGGAGTCGCTTTAGGGATACTAAATAATAATGAAGGTGCACTAGAGAATATTCGGAAAGCTAAAAGAATATATGTAAATATTAATGCTTATAATTACATTATTAGGTCTAACAATAATTTAGGAGTTCATTACAGGGCATTAGGAAGAGTAGATAGTTCTAACGTCTATTTTGAGAAAGCTTTAAAAATGGCAAAACAAATAGGTAACAAAAAACAACAAGTACTCCCAAACTATAATTTAGGTAAAAACTATACTTATTTAAGTAAAAAATATGATAAAGCATTATACCATTTACATAAAGCATTAAAGCTCTCTGATTATGGAAAAAGTAATTTGACTACAAAGGGAACTATCTATAACATAATAGGAGACGTGCATACAAATCTTGGGGAAAGTAAATTAGCTCATTTTTATTATGACAAAGCAATTGGTTATGGGAAAGCTAATGGATTTTTAAAAATTCTAAGTTATGCATATAAATCTAAAATCGATCTTTATGAAGATCAAGATGATCAAGTCATGTTAAATTCAAGTTTGCAAGAATTAATTAAACTAAAAGATTCTATACGAATTATTACAAAAAAAGATTTAGGGAAGGAGATCGAAGCTAAATACCAACTTAAAGAGAATAAAGCAAAAATTGAATTTATAGAAAAAGAGAAAATAGTTCAAAAAGAATTATTAGAGAAATCAAAAGTCTTTAATATGTTTTTAGCAATATTAATGACCATTCTTATATTCACGGCTTATTGGATATATATAAAAAATAAAGAATTAAAAATAGCAAAAGACAGAGCAGAGAGATTGTCACAAGTAAAGAGTGATTTCTACTCAGAGATAAGTCATGAACTTAGAACGCCTTTGTATGCTGTAATTGAGCTTTCTAGTTTATTACTTAAAGAAAACGTAAATGTAAAACATAGAGAATATTTAGAATCGTTAAAATTTTCAGGTAACCATCTGTTATCACTTATTAATAATGTATTACAGCTTAATAAGGTGGAATCTGGAAAAATGCAACTGCAAGAATTAAACTTTAATTTAAAAGAGTTAATTACCAATATTATAGATTCTTTAGAATTTGCATTAAGAGATAGTGGTAATAAAATTATTTTAAATTACGATTATAAAATACCTAGCGGTCTTGTTGGAGATTCACTTAAACTCTCTCAAATTTTTATTAATTTAATTTCAAATGCTATAAAATTCACTAACAATGGTAGTATTGAAATTATAATTAAAGAAATACATGAGGTAGGTAGTAATAACGATATTAAAATTTTCTTTAGTGTTAAAGATGATGGAATAGGAATACCTAAAGAGAAACAAGATAAAGTGTTTGAAGATTTTTATCAAGAATTAGCAGAAAATGAAAACACATATAAAGGTACAGGTCTAGGTTTATCTATTGTTAAAAGAACATTAGATGCTATGAATAGTAATATCCAATTAGAGAGTGAGGAGGATAAAGGAACAGCTTTCTTTTTTGAAATTATTTTTAAGAGACAAAGTAACGAAAATTGTGGTGAAGTTATTTGTATGGATGAGCTAGATCTCATTAGAGGTTATAAAATTTTAATTGTTGATGATAATAAAATAAATCAACTCGTTACAAAGAAAGTCCTAGATCAGTTAGATGTCAAATCTAGCGTTGTAGGTTCTGGTAAAGATGCGATAGAAATTGTTAAGAAAGAGTATTTCGATTGTATTTTAATGGATTTGCATATGCCTGAATTAGATGGTTATGAAACTTCAAAATACATACGAGAATTTAATAGAGATATTTCTATTGTGGCACTTACAGCAGCTTCATCTGAAGAGGTTGAGAAAAAAATAAATAATTATGAGATGGATGGTTACGTATTAAAACCATTTGTTTTAAGCGATTTTATAACTACAATAACCAGAGCGGTAAATAAAACCGATAAATTTATTGCTTAACACGCACGCTATCTGGTACTAATTTTGTGTAATCCCCATTGTATTTAATAACCTCCCTTACTATTGAAGAAGAGATATAAGATGTACTTGCCGCAGTTAATAAGAACACCGTTTCAATAGGAGCCAAGTCTCTATTTGTATGAGCAATAGCTTTTTCAAACTCGAAATCGGCAGGATTACGAAGACCTCTTAGTATAAATTTTACATCAATTTCTTTACAGAGATCTACAGTTAAACCTTGGTAGGTAATGACTTTAATTTTTGGCTCACCTTTAAATGCATCTTCAATAAACTTTACACGCTCCTCTAACGAAAACATGTATTTTTTGGCAGAATTGACACCAATCGCAACAGTGACTTCATCAAAGAGTGTTAAACCACGTTCGATAATATCGTAATGTCCTTTGGTAATTGGATCAAAAGATCCTGGAAAAATGGCTCGTTTCATTTATTATCTTCTATAATTTTATTTAAAGAAAGTATTAGACTTAATCTCTGTCAATCTCGAAAATTGTTTCATCAGTATATAAACCTATAATCTCTTGTTTAGAAATACTATATTCTTCAGTTGTGTAGTTTTTGTCTACATCAATCTTATCAATGCCACTTTTTTTATCAACTTCGTAGTCATTACTAATTAAATAAATACTATCATTAGTTACATCTTTTATGCGCATCGTGGAATAATAACCTTTTTGACTACCATTGATAGAATAAACATCTCCAATTTCTGGAGCATTAATGTATTTTAGATTATTTGCTTTGTTTTGAGAGGACGAATACATAATAAACCCTATTGCAATAGCAATTATGCCTAACCCGGCAAAATGTTTAATTGGAACACCTGTGTGTTTTTCTAATTCAAACTTACTTTGAATCTGCCTAGGTAATTCTTTTAGTTTAAAAGTTTTTTTGCAACTGTCACATTCTAAAATGTTTTGTTTTCCAATTGGAAAAATAGGAATCCAATAAATATAAGCATATTTACCAAAAACACTATAAGTCATTGTTGTTTGGTTTTCACAGTTTGGACAAGTAATATTATTTAATCGTCCGTCTTTTAATCTTGAAGCATTAGTTCCATAAAATACCATATCGTTTGTATTAGGTTAGTTTTTTAAATGTACTATAATTATTTCAAAGCCTCTTCAATAGCACTACTAAACAATTCTTGGATTGAAATACCTGCTTCTGTTGCTTGTTGCGGTAAAATACTTTCTTTAGTTAACCCAGGGACGGTATTCATCTCTAGTAAATAAGGTTCTCCATTTTTAAAAATAAATTCACTTCGGGAAAACCCTTTCATTTTTAATACATCATAGATTTTTTTTGCGATGGTATTCACTTTTGTTTCTTGCGTTTTTGTAATACGAGCAGGTGTGATTTCTTGAGATTTCCCTAAATATTTAGCCTCATAATCAAAAAAATCATTATCACTAACAATTTCGGTAATTGGTAAAACCTTAGTTTTTCCTTTATAAGTTATAACGCCAACAGAGACTTCTACACCTTCTAAAAAAGATTCAATAATAATTTCATTATCCTCTTTAAAAGCAACATCTATAGCTTTTTGTAAATTTTCTTTTTTATGCACTTTAGAAATACCAAAACTACTACCTGCCTTATTTGCTTTAACAAAACAAGGTAAACCTACTTTTTTTATGATTTCCTCTTCATTAATAATATCTCCATGATTAAGAAAATAATTCTCGGCAGTTAAAATGCCATAAGGTTTTAAGGTGCTAATACAATCTCTTTTATTAAATGTTAAAGCGGCTTGATACATATCGCAACTAGTTTGTGGTAGGTTTAATAACTTAAAATAAGCTTGCATAAATCCATCTTCTCCAGGAGAACCATGAATGGCATTAAAAACACAATCGAAAGTAATCTTTGTGTCATTTATAATTACAGAGAAATCATTTTTATCAATAGGGAATTCATTGCCTTTATAATCCACGTATACCCACCTGTCTTTAAATATGTGTATTCTAAAGCTATTATATTTTATAGGATCTAAAGATTCATAAACAACATTACCACTCTTTAAAGATATTTTATATTCACTAGAATAGCCGCCCATTATTATGGCTATATTTTTTTTCATAAATCTATTTTTTATTTCGAAGTAGAATACAATTAAACGTTAAACACTTTAAAGTATACAAATAAAATTACTAATTATTCGTTTATCAAAAATATCATTTTCTTTTGGAACAAATTCAAAGTATAATAAGTATGAACAATAAACCTTTTTGTTTTTATATATTTGCTACTTAAAAAGACATAAAATGAGTTTTCTTAATTTTATTAAAAATAAGATTTTTTTTAAACAATTGGCATTAGCAATAGTTGCTATAGTCGTACTTTGCTTTATTATATTGCAGTATTTAAATAGTACGACTAATCACGGTGATTTTGAGGTGGTACCAGATCTAAAAGGTAAATCTATAGATGTGGCAAAGATTGAGCTGGAAGAGAATAATTTAATAATTCAAATTCAGGACTCTGCTAATTATAATCCTAATTATCCAAGATTTTCAATAATAGAGCAGGAACCATTAGCAGGTACTAATGTAAAAGAAAACAGGAAAATATACTTAACACTAAACCCTTCAGGTTATCCTAAAATTAAAATACCTAGAAACATTATCGGGCTTACTTACCGGCAAGCTAAACCTACATTACTTCAATTAGGTTTTAAAATAGGCAAGATTACTTATGTCGATTATATTGCTAAAGATGAAGTTAGAGGACTTCGTTATAAAGGAAAAACCATAAAACCAGGAACAGCTTTAGCTAAAACTGAAACTATTGATTTGATTTTAGGAAACGGAAAATAATACACTTACTTCTAAAGAGTTAGAAGTTAAAATAAATGGAAGATTACACCCCGAAATTACCAAACGAGGAGAATAACTCATTATACGAGCACTATTCTTTTACAGCTGAAAAAGGACAATCCCCTTTAAGGATAGATAAATATTTAATGAATTTTATTGAGAATGCAACGCGTAATAAAATACAAGCGGCTGCTAAGTCTGGTAATATTTACGTTAATGGTACGCCTGTAAAATCTAATTATAAGGTAAAAGCAAACGATGTTATAAAAGTACTTTTTGAGCATCCTCCACATGAGAATTTATTAGTTGCTGAAGATATTCCTTTGGATATTATTTATGAAGATGAAGATCTTTTGGTTGTTAATAAGCCGGCAGGAATGGTAGTACACCCAGGGCATGGTAATTATTCAGGAACTTTAATAAATGCGCTTATTTTTCATTTTGATAATTTACCTAATAATTCGAGTGAACGACCAGGTTTAGTTCATAGAATAGATAAAGATACAACAGGTTTATTAGTCGTTGCTAAAACAGAAATAGCAATGGCACATTTAAGCAAGCAATTTAAGGATAAAACTAGCGAACGAGAATATATTGCGATTGTATGGGGTAATATTGAAGAAGATGAAGGTACAATAGTTGGGAATATAGGGAGGCATCCCAAAAACAGATTACAGAATACCGTATATTTAGATGACGAGGAAGGAAAAGGTAAGCCAGCCGTCACTCATTTTAAAGTATTAGAACGTTTAGGATATGTAACACTTGTAACTTGTAAGCTAGAAACAGGTCGTACGCATCAAATACGTGTGCACATGAAACACATAGGTCATACACTTTTTAACGATGAACGTTATGGAGGAAATCTTATTTTAAAAGGGACTACGTTTACGAAGTATAAACAATTTGTAGATAATTGTTTTAAAATATTGCCAAGACAAGCTTTACATGCAAAGACATTGGGATTTGAACATCCAACCAAGGGAGAGTTTTTACGTTTTGAAGCGCCCATACCAAAAGATATGGAAGATTGTATAGAAAAGTGGAAAGGCTATTCTAAATACAAAGAATAACATGTAATTATCTTTTATGAACCTCTAATTAATACGGTTTTATACTAATAATTAATTTTTTTATTATATTTACTTAAGCTTATACAGCTTGTTTAAAAAATAATATGATGAATATCATTACATTTTTAACTATAGCCTCCCTTATAGTATTAGTTTTTATATTATTATCAATGATGAGACTTTCAAAATTGAAAAAGAAACGTACAATGGGTAGAAGTATATCGAAAATTAGTTGGTACGATAAGCAATTAATGAAGCGATTTGCAAAAGAATTTCCTTTAGATGAGTAACACTCTTCTCCATTTAAATCATAACGAAATTAAATCTTATTATAATTAATTTCAATTCCTTTTATTTTTTAATTGTATATCCGCTTAATGTCCATTAGTTGTAATACTAGCTATTACTAGTCTATCGAATATTCTTTCTCCAAAATATCTTCGATTGAGCTTGTAGACAAACTCATTGAGATATAACTGTAAATATTTTTTCTTGATTT